>CAZXDD010000946.1:0-1502 GCA_964639415.1 uncultured Armatimonadia bacterium | reverse complement strand
CCCGAGCCGCTGACACCGGAGAGCACCGTGAACTGCCTTCTCGGCAGCTTGACATCGACACTCTTGAGATTGTGCTCCCTGGCACCGTGGACGGAGATGCTCTGGGTCTTCGTCCGGCGGCTCCGGCGTCTGTGGTGGTGCGGGGCGGCGTGGACGCCTTCTCCCTCAAGCACCTGGCGCAGCATCTGCCCGGTGTACGAGTGCTCGCAGGCCGCCACCTCCTCGGGCGTCCCGACGGCCACCAGTTGCCCCCCGCCTTCGCCGCCCTCGGGGCCCAGGTCGATGATCCAGTCCGCGCTCTTGATCACGTCCGGGTGGTGCTCCACGACGATGACGGTGCTGTGCAGCTCGACGAAGCGGTGCAGTACCTCCAGCAGGCGGCGCACGTCCTCGAAATGCAGCCCGGTGGTGGGTTCGTCGAGGATGTAGACGCAGCCGGCGCCGCCGGGCCGGGCCAGCTCCCTGGCCAGCTTGATCCGCTGCGCCTCTCCGCCGGAGAGGGTGGTCGCGGGCTGCCCCAGCTTGACATAACCCAGGCCGACATCCTCCAGGGTACTGAGAATGTGCCGGATCCTGGGGATGTTGCCGAAGACCTCCAGGGCCTCCGTCACCTCCATCTCCAGCACGTCGGCGATACTCTTGCCGCGATAGTCGATGCTCAGCGTCTCCCGGTTGAACCGCTGGCCCTGGCAGACCTCGCACAGCACCCACACGTCCGCCAGGAAGTCGGACTCGAGCCGTACCGCGCCGTGGCCCTCACAATGCTCGCAGCGGCCGCCCTCGACGTTGAAGCTGAAGCGCCCCTGCTTGTAGCCCCGGGCCCGAGACTCGGGCAAGGCCGCGTACAGCGCCCGGATGTGATCGAAGACCTTGGTGTAGGTGGCCGGATTGCTCCGCGGGGTGCGGCCGATGGGGTCCTGGTCGATACAGATGACCTTGTCCACCTGCTCGAGACCCTCGATCGCCTCGTGCCCCCCGGGCTCGGCCTCGGCCCGGTACAGGTGTCGCGACAGCGCGGTCTGCAAGATGTCGGTGACCAGCGAGCTCTTCCCCGACCCCGAGACCCCCGTGACGCAGATGAACCGTCCCAGCGGGAAGGCCACATCGATGCCGCGCAGGTTGTGCTCCCGGGCCCCGCGCACCGTGAGCCAGGCGCCGTTGCCGGGGCGCCGGCGCTCCGGCACGGGGATGCTGCGCTTGCCGGACAGGTACCGGCCCGTGAGCGAGTCCGCATTCCGCTTGACCTGCGCCGGAGTACCGGCGGCGATCACCCGGCCGCCCTTGTCCCCGGCTCCGGGGCCAAAATCCACCAGATAGTCGGCCGAGAGCATGGTCTGCTCATCATGCTCCACCACGATGATCGTGTTGTCCAGATCGCGCAGGTGCAGGAGGGTGTCCAGCAGCCGGCCCTGATCCCGGTGGTGCAGGCCGATGCTGGGCTCGTCCAGCACGTACAGATCGGAAGAGCGTCGTGTAGGGAAAGAGTGTAGGATAGGGTGTTG
>CAZXDD010000945.1:0-1505 GCA_964639415.1 uncultured Armatimonadia bacterium | reverse complement strand
GGGCTGGGGGGTGAGGCGACGTGAATCGGCGCCTGTCAGTAACCTGCATAATCTGAGTGGAGGGCCCGACCTACGGGCTCACGAACGGCGCGATTGCGGCCCCAGACCCACGTCCAAACGTCAGGAAGTGCGCCCATCGAGGCGTCTAGAGCTTGCTGCTGTAGACCTCCTCCTCCAAAACCAGCACCCGCACCCGCCAGCCCTTCTTCCCCGTGACTCTCACGGCCACTTCGTCTCCGGGCTTGTGCACCCTGTCGTAGGCCGCGGTGTCGCCGCCGTCCGTGTCCGTGACGACCACCTGCACCCGCTGCAGAGGTTCCCCCCGGGGCACCACGATGCGTACCCTGCGGAACAGCCACCGGGCTCCGCCCTCGGTGCGGTGTGTCCCGAAATCCGGTCCACCACTGGCGATGAGGACGATCTTCGTCCGGCGATCCACGGTCTTGCCGGCCGCCGGCGACTGCTCCAGCACGATGTCCACAGGCTTGTCGGCCGCGCGCTTGCGCACGTCGGCCAACTGCAGGCCCTCTCGCTCCGCCGCCAGGCGCGCGGCGGCCACCGTCTTGCCCACAAACCCCGGCACCTGCAGCTCGCTGGGACCGAGGCTGAGGAAGCACTCTACCTTCCGTCCCGGCTTGACCAGCTTGCCTTCGTACGGCTTGCACCGCACAACCCGTCCCGCCGGGACCTTCGGATCGAACTCTCTTCCCCCCAGCGAGGCCTGCAGACCGGCGCCCTTCAGCAGTTCCTGGGCCTCGCTGTACTGCTTGCCTCGCAGCTTGGGCACCTGGACGTCCTGCCGGTCCGTGTCCAGGATCGACAGGCCGATGGCCGCCATCGCCGCACCGAAGACGCCCAGCGTCAAGGCGATGCCCACGACGCCGCGGAGCACCTCAAAGATGACCAAGAGAAAACCGATGACCTGTTTCATCCATCTTCCTGCCGGAGAGTGCCGTCGGCCGACGGTCGCCCTCAGAGGTCTCACTGCATACGGCCCGGGGTTGCCGGCGAACGCCACGCCACCGGACGCCGGCACAGGGCCATTGCCGGCACAGCCGATCCGGTCGAGGGTCTGGGAGTGTCGCCGGAAGCCCGGTGCGGTAGTCTGTAGCCCGGCGTGTCCGACGAGAGAGTCCGGTCTGCGCGACGGGAGACGGCGACGGCGAACGGCACGGAGTCGGGCTGGAAACTCAGATTATGCAGGTTCTGGGCGGGCGCCGACTCACGTCACCTCACCCCCCCAACCCCCCTCTCCCTTACTCGCCGATACGACCGGCGAGACGGGAGGAGGGGGGAGAACGGCATTATGGCGAGCGATAGAGGCCTCACCATGGCGGGATGTAGCCTGAATGCGTTCATGCATGATCTGAGTGGAAAGCCCGACCTACGCGACCACGGCGGACGGCGGACGGCGGACGGCATGGGTTCGGGCCGGAGAGCGATGCCGACGCGGCAGAGCGCGGCTCCCAGGCCGCACCGCTAGCCTGCGCCCACGGCCTCTTCCA
>CAZXDD010000944.1:1333-1509 GCA_964639415.1 uncultured Armatimonadia bacterium | reverse complement strand
GAATCGGCGCCTGCCCGGAACCTGCATAATCTGAGTTTCCAGCCCGCCGCCGTTGGTCTTCAAGACGGCATCAACGGTCCCAGCGGCGCGTCCTCACCCCCGACCCCTCCTCAACAAGGAGAGGGGAGCACGGCAACGGCGAGCGGCCGACGGCGGCGCTCTGTAGGGCGCGGGCC
>CAZXDD010000944.1:0-1233 GCA_964639415.1 uncultured Armatimonadia bacterium | reverse complement strand
TGTACCGCGCCGGGGGGGCTGCCCAACGCCAACGGCGAGCGGCCGACGGCGGCGCTCTGTAGGGCGCGGGCCTGTACCGCGCCGGGGGGGCTGCCCAACGCCAACGGCGAGCGGCCGACGGCGGCGCACAGGTCGCCGCCCTACAGCCGCCCTACAGCCGCCAACGACGGCCAACCGCGTCTCCCCCATGACCGCTCCGAGTTGGCAGGCGTGCGGTGACGGCATATCCTGGCACGAACGCGAGGAAAGCATCGCTCATGACCGAGGAAGACAAGGGCACCGAGGCTCAGGGGGAGGAGACCCTTTCCGAGCAGGAGCAAGCACAGGAGTCGGTCTCCGAAGCGCCTGGGGAGGAGGCGACCGCCGAGAGCGCGCCGGAGGCGCCGGCCGAGACCGCTGAGGCCGACGCGGCAGGGGCGCCGGGCTCCGCGGACGGTGAGGACGCGGGCGACAAGCCCGACCGGCCCGAGCCCCTGACCATCTCCGACGCCATGCCCGACGAGCGGCTTCTCGACCCGGACAAGCTCGTTCTCACCCGGGCCGAGAGCGGCACCCCGCGGCTGGAGATTGCGGACCAGTGCTGCTACATCGGCTTTCGCGCCACCCGCCTGTTCCCCATCAGCCGCCGGCACGATTACATCAGCATCGCCGACATGGACGGCGCCGAGGTGGGCATCATCCAGTCACTGCGCAGGCTCCCCAAGCCCATGCGTCGCATCGTGCTGGAGGAGATCAGGCACCGCTATTTCGTCCCCCAGATCACCTACGTGCACTCTCTCAAGGACGAGTTCGGCATCCTGTACTGGGACGTGGACACCACCCGGGGCCGGCGGGAGTTCGTGGTGCGGGAGGTGCGCGAGAACGTGCGGGAGTTCGCCGGCGGCCGACTGCAGATCACCGATGTGGACGGCAACTACTTCGAGATCGCCAACGTCGACACGTTGCCGGGTCGCGGCGTAGCCGAGCTGTACCGGCTGATGTAGGTCACGGCGCGGTGCAGGCCCGCGCCCTACCATCGGCAGGCGCCTCCTGCCGTGACCGCCGCGGCCGTTCCCCCCTCTCCAAGCGCCCGCCGTGTGGGCGCGTGAAGGAGAGGGGGACGGGGGGTGAGGACGCTCCGGCCTTGCGGGACAGTTGGTGTGGTCTGATCGGCCAACGGCGGCGGGCTGGAAACTCACATTATGCATGAACGCAGTGACGCCACATTTCGCCGTAGTTGCGTCGGCAACGGTC
>CAZXDD010000943.1:0-1516 GCA_964639415.1 uncultured Armatimonadia bacterium | reverse complement strand
GGTCCGCCAGGGGGTCACCACCGAGATCAACGGCCAGTGCGGCTTCACCCCCTTCCCCGCCCATCCGGCCGACTACGCCCTACTCGACGCCCTGTGCCCCTTCATCACCGAGAAGCCGGCTTACTCCTGGGTCTCCACCGCCGACTTCCTGGCCAGGCTCCGGGCCGCGCGTCCCTCCATCAATGAGGGGCAGATGGTCGGCCACGGAGCCCTGCGCGCCTGGGTCTTGGGGTTCGAGAACCGCCCGGCCACACCGGAGGAGATCGAGGGCATCGCCCGGGCCGCCGACGAGGCCCTGCAGCAGGGGGCCATCGGGATCTCGTTGGGTCTGGCCTATCCCCTGGGGTCCTTCGCCAAGACCGATGAGCTTCTGGCCGTGGCGCGAGTCGCCGCCCGGCGCGGCGCCCTCCTCAGCGTCCACATCCGCAGCGAAGGCGCCGAGCTGGTGCAGAGCCTGCAGGAGATGATCGACATCGCCCGGCGCGTCGCGGACGCCGGGCCGCTGAAGCTGCAGATCGACCACCTCAAGGCCTCCGGCCGCCGCTGGTGGGGCTCCATCGATCGGGCCCTCGAGACCATTGAGCAGGCCGGGGCCGAGGGCCTGGACATCGCTTTCGACGTCTACCCCTACACCGCGGGCAGCAGGCACCTCAGCGGCTCCTTGCCCTCCTGGGTCCATGACGGGGGCAACGAAGCGGTCATGGCCAGGCTGCAGGATCCCGACTGTCGGAGGCGACTGCGGGAGGAGCACGAGGCCTGGCTGCGCGGCGATAGCACCGTCAGTCCCTTCGAGCTGGACCTGCAACATATCGTCATCACCGATGTGGCCACACAGGCCAATCGCGCCACCGTGGGCAAGACCCTCGAGCAGATCGGTGCCGAGCGCGACCAGGACCCCCTGGACGCCGCGCTGGACATGCTCGTGGAGGAGAAGGGCCACATCAGTATCGTGTTGTTCTCCATGAGCGAGGAGGACATGCAGAAGGCCCTGGCCCACCCGCTGGGCTGCATCGGCACCGACGGCCTGGTGTTTGCCCCCTACGGGCCCCTGTCTCGCGGCAGGCCCCACCCGCGCTGCTACGGTACCTTCCCGCGCGCCATCGGACACTACGCCCGCGAGCGCCGGATCATGTCCCTGGAGGAAGCCGTTCGCAAGTGCACCGCTCTCCCGGCGAGCCGTCTGGGGCTCACCGACCGCGGCCGCCTGGCCGAGGGGATGAAGGCGGACATCGTCATCTTCGACCCCGATACGCTCATCGACCGTGCCACCTACGAAGATCCCCACCGGTATCCGGAGGGGATCGAGTACGTCATCGTCAACGGCAAGATCACCATTGAGAGCGGCAGGCATACCGAGGCCGGGGCGGGGGCAGTGGTGTAGGCAGGTGACAGGGAACGGCGGGGACGGCAACGGCGGGGACGGCAACGGCGGTGGCAACGGCGGGGACGGCAACGGGCGGTGGCAACGGGCGGTGGCAACGGGCGGTGGCAACGGGCGGTGGCAACGGGCGGTGGC
>CAZXDD010000942.1:0-1540 GCA_964639415.1 uncultured Armatimonadia bacterium | reverse complement strand
TTCGGACCTGACGGCCTGCCGCCGCCCACCCGACAGCGGACAGCGCCAGACACATACGAAGTCCGGGCCTGAGAGGCACCGCTCACGCCGTGCCGATGACCCTGCGGGCCGCACGACACACGGCGCACGACCAGCGACCGCCGGCGGAGGGCGCCAAACACGTACCCACGGGGCCTCACAGGGCGGCGGAACGGGCCTCTCGCACGGCTTCGCAGGGCACATGTGGCGTTCTTCTCGCCGTTTCGTGAATCACCCTATTGGATGCGGATCGTTCTTTCTGGGGGCGCGCTCCGGCGTTCTGCCGCCCCTCCGGGGCTCGGCGTCGTGGTCGCGCCATCCGGGGGGCTCACGCCCCCCGCTACTTGTGTGTCGCCCGTGCGGGGCTGACGGCCACGGCTGACGGCTACGGCCGCCGCCAACGGACGCCAAACACATACCCGGGCCCCCGCCGGCCCTGCGCTCCCCGGGCTACACCAGCCTGGAGATTGGCTCCTTGCCCTGGAAGAACAGGACGATGTTCTCCACGGTCTGGCGCCTGGCCTCGAGCACCGACTCCTCGGAATAGTACGCCACATGGGGCGTGAGGATGGCGTTGGGAAAGTCGCGCAGGGGGTGGTCCTGCGGGAGCGGCTCGGGGTCGTGCACGTCCAGCCCGCAGCCTCCCAGTTGCCCTGTCTGTAGGGCCGCCACCACCGCGTCGGTATCCACCACTACACCCCGGCACGTGTTGACGATGGTCGAGCCCGGCTTCATCAGCCCCAGCAGGTGGGAGTTGACCATCTTGGCCGTCTCGGCGGTGCCGGGGATATGGATGGAGATGATGTCGGCCTGGCAAAACAGCGCCTCGGCGCTCTCCACGCGGCGGGTCACCTCCGCCACCTCACCCCCGGCGTAGGCGTCGAAGCCGATGACCTCGGCAAAGAACGGCCTGGCGCGGTTGGCCACGGCACGACCGATGCGGCCCAGGCCCAGGACGCCGAAGGTCAGGGTCTCCAGGCGGCGGGTGGGCTTCATCGGCCCTTCCCCCCACTCACCGGCGCGCACGCTGTCCACCGTGGGCTGCAGCTTGCGCAGGCAGGCCAGCGCAAGGGCCATGGCGTGGTCGGCCACCTCGGGGATGCAGTAGCCGGGGATATTGGTGACGGCGATCCCCAGGTCCTTGCAGGCCGCCAGGTCGATATTGTCCACACCGATCCCGTTGCGGGAGACGACCCTGCAACCATTGGCCTTCTGAAGGACCCTGCGGGTCACCGGTGCCCACTGGGTGATGATCGCATCCGGGCTGCCGATCTGAGCCAGCACTTCCTCCTCCGTGCCGCACTGCGCCCGCACCAACTCGGCGTCGATCTCCTGAAGCATCTGCTGTTCGATATCCATCTCATCGGCGATCGTGTAGTCTGTGACAAACACCTTCTTGGTCATCCGTATCCTCCTCGTGTCATCTATGGCGCTGAGAGTGAGTGTCGGCAGGGGACGACTGTCGCGATCGAGCACAAACAGGGCCGGCCGCCCTGCGAAGGGGGGCGGCCGGCATCGTGGC
>CAZXDD010000941.1:0-1542 GCA_964639415.1 uncultured Armatimonadia bacterium | reverse complement strand
GGAGAACGGCAGTACTTCGACCGTTCCGGACGCGGGAATGGCGAAATGTGGCCCCGGTGCGTTCATGCATAGTGTGAGTGGGAGGCCCGATCCCGCCCTGCGGCACGGCTGTGAACGGCTTCTCGGCCGGACCTCTATATCGCCATCATCGCCGGGCTCGGGATGGGACGGCGACGCCACGCCAGATAGCCCAGCCCGATGAGCAGCAACAGCCCGGCGTTCAGAGCCAGCCCGTAGAGCAACGCCTTCACCACTCCGGAGCTCAGCGCTCCCACGACACCCAGGACGGTCTTGAGCGCCGCCCACTCCAGAAGTGCCGTTCCCGGCAGGCCGTGGGAGAGCAGACCTATCAGCCACAGCACGGCAACGGTGGCCAGGGCCCCGGCCACTCCCAGCCCGAAGGCACCCCAGACGATGTGAGCGGGCTCCCCGGCCCCCGGCGGCTCCGGCAGGCCCTGCAGCACGTTGGCAACCAGGTCCACCGGGGCCTCGGCGGCCGGCAGGGACTGTAGCAGGTCGACCGTCTTCACCTGAGGCAGGTAACTCTCCGAGCATTCCGGGCATCGGTGCAGATGGGCCATCAGGTCGGCACTGAGGGTCTCGTCCAGCTCGCCGTCCAGGTACGGATCGATGGCCCGTGCTACTTGCTCGCAACTCATGCTCATGCTTCCACCCCCGCGGCCTGCAGCAGGGCGGCCAGCTTCCGCCGCCCCCGGCAGGCGTGGGATTTCAGCGTGCCCTCGGGCATGCCTACCATCGAGGAGATCTCGTCGTACTGGAAGCCGTGGATATGTTTGAGTACGATCACGGTGCGCTCCGCTTCATTGAGCTTTTGCAGGGCCGCGGCAATGCCCTCCTGCAGGCCCGCGAGATCCGCGGCGGTTGTGGGTGAAGACCTCTCGTCGGCCACCGGCTCCATGGTCGTCTCATCCTCCAAACTGCTCTCATGTCGACGACGACGCAGGCAATCGGTGCAGGCGTTGTGAGCGATGGCGAACAGCCAGGGCCGAAAGGGTCGCGAGGTGTCGTAGGTCTCGATGCGGGTGTAGGCGCGGATGAAGGCTTCCTGTGCCAGGTCGCCGGCCTGTTCGGAGTCGCCCAGCATGCGCAGCAGGTAGCCATACACCTGGTCGCGGTACTTGGTGACCAAGACGCCGAAGGCGTCCCGATCTCCACGAAGCGTCTGGGCTACCAGCCTGGCGTCCTGCGGATCGGGCACTCCGTGGCCTCCTGCGTAGTCAGCAACCAGTACGGGGCCGCCTGGGCGAAGGTTGCAGCGGGTCACGAAACGAGTGAGCGAGTGCGGCGTGGAGGCGAACGGCTTAACGTCTCACCACAGAGACACAGAGACGCGGAGTACCACAGAGGACGGCGAACCCTATGAACGGACGGAGAAGGTCCGAGAACGCAATGGCGACGATCAGAGGGGTCCACTCGCCACGGCCGTTCCCGCCGTTCACCCCCTCTTCCCGTCGCCCGCGGCGTTTGCGGGCGTAAGGGAGAGGGGGGCAGGGGGGTGAGGCGGCCGTTCGCCGTTGCCGT
>CAZXDD010000940.1:0-1559 GCA_964639415.1 uncultured Armatimonadia bacterium | reverse complement strand
CCCGTCTGGGCCCGGATGCGTCCGTAGACCAGGGCGCTTACCCAGGCCAGGCCCACATAGGCCAGCGAGATGCCGAAAGAGACCCCGGCACCGGAGAACAGCAACAAGAGGCCGCCAAAAGCCGCCACTACTCCCCAGAAAGCCACCGGATGGGGCAAGACCTCGGTCGAATCGTCGCCTTTGAGCCCGAGAAGGGCCGCCTGAGCCACACGGCGCAGGTGATGACGGCCCGTGTACAGCACCATCAGGGCGATGCCGATGTAGGCCCCCAGGCCCTGCGGGGCCTCGAAGGGGAAGCCGGGGATGTTGTAACCCATGAGCTGGGCGCCGAGGTTCTCCACCCGCAAGAGCAGATAGAACAGCCAGGCCGAGAGCAGGATGTCCAGCGGCACCATATAGCCCAGGCCGGTGATCTCAGGCCGGAACGCCAGGTACAGCGGGCGCAGGCCCGTCCAGGGCTGCTGGTTGAGCAGCCTGCTGAGGTCGAAGCCCTGGCCGATAGCGGGAAGCTGGGGCGAGAAGGCGTGGGCGATATTGCCCGCATCGAACAGCGCCCCGAGTGCAAAGCCGATCCAGAACAGCGATTGGCCCAGCATATGGCCGTGCCGGGAGCTTTCCTCCCCACCGGGGGCGATGTCCACCGCCAGTTGCGCCAGAGGGTACGTCAGATGCTCGTGATCGGCCCACGGCCTGCGGAACAGAGCGTGCAGGCAGTACAGCCCCATGATGAAGCCCACGAATACCGTGCCCCACACGGCAAGCGGCGCCGCCCAGGCCCGCCACGGAACCCCACCCCCATCGGAGCCTTCGCAGAACTGCCGGGCGACCTCATCGTCCGCGATGGCCAGCCACGAGGGCACGTCCTGCGCGAAGGACGCAAAGTCATTCTCCGGCCCGGCGAAGTACCGCAGCGAGGTGAGCGTGGGCAGGAGCTGTTTCATCACATTGTCCGCCGACAGCGACACGCCGAGGCTGAGCATGATGTAGATGACGAGGATCTCCTGACGCACCGGGCCCTTGCGCAGCTTCAGCAGCATGGCCAGTCCGGACAGTAGCAGAAGTCCCATGAGCGCCGGAACCGCCGGCGCCCCCTCGGCCACCTGGCACGTATGGGAGATCAGCGAGACCTTCTGGACCCAATAGGCGCACAGGACGATGAGCCCCACGCCGAGGATGAGGCTGCGGGGCGTGAGGCCGGGCAGGCGAGGCGGAGCCGTGTCGTCGCCGGGCGAGTGCATGGCCGGGTATTCGGCGGGCGGGGGGAGGAGGCCTTCCGGGGGAGAAACCCCAGGAGACAAAGGCACAAAGGCAGACGTCTTACCACGGAGACACGGAGAGCACAGAGTTCCACGGAGAACGGCTGACGGAGTATGGGCAATGGCCTGACGGCACCAGAAGTCGCTGCCCCTTCCTGTCGCTGTGGTGAGGCCTTAGCCGTTCTCGCCGTTCCTCTCTTCGGCCGTTCTCCGTGTACCTCCGTGTATCTCCGTGTATCTCCGTGTATCTCCGTGCTAGATCGGAAGAGCGTCGTGTAGGGAAAGAGTGTAGGATAGGGTGTA
>CAZXDD010000939.1:0-1566 GCA_964639415.1 uncultured Armatimonadia bacterium | reverse complement strand
ACACCCTATCCTACACTCTTTCCCTACACGACGCTCTTCCGATCTGGACGCTCTCAGAATGACATTCCCGGCGAGGGCGGGGTTCTCCGCCGCACCTCTAGATGCCCGCTCCTGCCCGCAGCGCGGCGATGGCGATCACGTTCACGATCTCGTCGGCAGTGGAGCCGCGGGAGAGGTCCAGGCCGGGCTTGGCCAGGCCCTGCACCAGTGGCCCGTAGGCTTCGCCGCCGGTCAGGCGCTGTACGAGCTTGTAGCAGATGTTGCCGGCATCCAGGTCGGGGAAGACCAGGACATTGGCGGTGCCTCCCAGCCTGCCGCCGGGGGCCTTCTGAGCCGCCACCTCGGGCACCAAGGCGGCGTCGCCCTGCAACTCGCCCTCAATCAGCAGGTCGGGGCGCTTGGACTGGGCCAGCCTGGTGGCCTCGATGACCTTGTCCACGTCGGGGTGGCTGGCGCTGCCCTTGGTGGAAAAGGAGAGCATTGCCACGCGCGGCTCGGTCTCGAAGTAGAGCTGCGCACTCTCGGCGCTGGAGATGGCGATGTCCGCGAGCTGCTCCACGGTGGGCTGTGGCACAACGCCCGCGTCGGCGAAGACGAACATGCCGTTGACACCCATGTGCCGCTGCGGGGTGGTCATGATGAAGCAGCTCGACACCGTCTTGAGGCCCGCCCTGGTGCCGACGATCCGCAGGAGCGGCCGGATCACGTCGGGAGTGGCGTTGATGCGGCCCGCGACGCTGCCGTCCACCTTGCCCAGCTTGAGCAGGGCCGCGGCGCAGAACAACGGTTCCTTGACGCCTTCGAAGGCCTCCTCCTCGGTGAGCCCCTTGTCCTTGCGGGCCTCGTAGTACGCGGCGGCGCACTCCTCACGGACCTGGGGGTCCTCGGGGTCCACGACTTCCAGGCCGCTGAGGTCGATCTCCAGGGCTTTGGCCCGGGTCTCTACGTACTTGGGCGACCCGACGAGGACAACCTCGGCCAGCTTGGCCGAAGTGGCGCGGGCCGCGGCCTGCAGCGTGCGGTCACACTCCACCTCCGGCAGGGCAATGCGCTTGCCGTACCTGGCGGCTCGTTCACGGATTGAGTTGATGACGTTCTGCACAGGCAATCGTTCCTTCGCTTTGTGTATGGGAACAGGCGGGCTTGCACAGGACGGACGGGTCCCGGATGCGACCTGCAGAGGTTCCGCCGCCGGGTTGCGCGCCCAGGTTCCTGGGGCGGTGGCTCCCTGGAAGCGCGGCCGGGAACCCGGCCGTCGCCGGGAGTGTCATTTCGAGAGCGTTCGCTCCCGGAGGGAGCAGCTCGAGGAGCCTCCCGGCATCCAATGAGATCCTTCGCTGTCTCGCTGCGCGAGATGGACGGTCAGGATGACATCCTAACGGCAGAGCCGGCTCTTGGGGCGGAACTATGGCGAAGCTTCGCCTCAAACCGACGAGCACGGCACGGAGGTTCGCCTCGGCCGGTGCCACGGCCGGGCGGCGATCCCGCAGGTCGGGATCGCCGAGTCGGGCTGGAAAGCCCGACCTACGCGTTCACGAACGGCGTGATCGCGACCCCAGAACTTGG
>CAZXDD010000938.1:0-1576 GCA_964639415.1 uncultured Armatimonadia bacterium | reverse complement strand
ACACCCTATCCTACACTCTTTCCCTACACGACGCTCTTCCGATCTCGGATGTGTCGGTCTCCGATGTGGCACCGGCCTCCTGCAGGACGATTTGCAGTGGCGAGTTGAGCCTGAAGGTGAACCGGCGATCGGTGGTCTCACCGGCCGGGACAAGCTCGCCGCTCTCCTGGCGCCGGAAGTTGAACCGCAGTTCGATGCTGTCACCGCCCCAGCCGCGGTTGTCCTGGATCAGCAGACTGCTCTGCCGATCGGCGGTGAGGGAAAAGCCCATGGGATCCTCGGGGGAGACTGTGAGCCCCGTGACCGGACCGGAGTGAAGGAAGCTCTCCCCGAGCTCGTCGGGGACGGTGAGGGTCTTGGGCCCATCGGGAGTGTCCAGCTCGATGCGGGCGCCCTTGCAGGCGTCCAGGCCCATGGTGAAGGAGACCTGATAGCCGTTGAGCGTCACTTCCTGCGGGAAGTGGAGGCGATAGGCCAGGCCCAGGGCGCCATCGGCCTCGGCCGAGGCCGTCTGGGTGAACTGCAGGACGCCGTCGGTGCCGGGGACCTTGAGTGTGCCGTTCACGAACCGCCGGACGCTGTCCCCGGAGGCCGCCGCAGTGGCCTGGGGCTGATCGGCGTAGCTCCAGCCGGGACCGTGGACGGCCAGCTTGACCGAGAGCAGCTCGCGCTCCGCCGTACCAATGTACAGGTCGCCTTTGTCGTGCAGGATCGCATAGGGCTTGGTGGCGTCGAGCTGAACCCTGGGTACCAGAGCCTCCACGAATGCCGAGACCTCCTCCTGTGGCACGATGGCGATGGAGAAGCGGCGCGCGGCGACCATGCCGGGGCCGACGGGGCCCTGGCTGAAGATGGTGAACCGGGCCTCGTACTGATCCGCCCCGTACTGACGGTTATCCTGCACCATGACCGCACCCAACGCATGGGAGGCGATGACCAGGCGGGTGCCGTCGCCGAGGTCTATCGCCAGGGCGGCGGCGCTGCCGCCAAGGCCGACGCTACCTCCCTGCGCGGGGAGCGTCTGGGTCGCGCCTCTGGGCAGCAAGGACGCGCTCTTGCCCTCGAACCGCGAGCAGGGCAGCAGGAACGAGACCTGGGCGCCCTGGATATCGGTGGCCTGGGTGAACTGCACGGTGTAGTCCAGCACGGCGGCATCGCCCTGGACCCGCGCGGCGGCGGTGTATTGCAGATCGCCCCGGCAATTGGCGGGCAGCGGCAAGGTGCCCTCCACCGTGTCGTCCTGCCGCCGGGCCTCGGTCGCGGGGCCGATGGCGGCGGGGCTCCAGCCGGGGCCGTGCATGGCCAGCACGGCCTCGGCCAGCAAAGCGTCGTCCGAGAGCCTGACGATGCCACTGTCGCTCATCTGCAGGGAGATGGGTGCGGCGATGGCGAGGGTCGTGGAGATGACGAGGGTGGCGAGAAGCGTGGGCAATCGCATGGCATTGGCCTCCCGTGAGGATGTGACGGAAGGACCGTTCGCTGGGCGAGAGGCGAGGACCTCCGGAACGGCAAACGGCGAATGGCCACCTCACCCCCCTGCCCCCTCTCCCTTACGCCCGCAAACACCGCGGGCGAC
>CAZXDD010000937.1:0-1598 GCA_964639415.1 uncultured Armatimonadia bacterium | reverse complement strand
TCACCCCAGCGCCACGTCCAGGACCATCATCACCGTGAAGCCCAGAAGCGCCCCCAGCGTGGCCACGTGGCGGTGGCCGCCGCTTTGCGACTCGGGGATCAGCTCCTCGACGACAACGAAGATCATCGCTCCGGCGGCGAACGCCAGCGCGTAGGGCAAGATCGCCTGCGCCATGAGCACAACGGCGGCGCCGACGACGCCCGCCATCGGCTCGACCATGGCCGAGAGCTGGCCGTAGAAGAAGCTCTTGCGCCGGGAGAGCCCCTCGCGCCGCAGGGGCAGCGAGACCGCCAGACCCTCGGGGCAGTTCTGGATTCCGATGCCGATGGCCAGGGCCAAGGCGCCCGTGAGTGTCGCGCCGGGCAGCCCAGCGGCGGCCGCACCGAAGGCCACGCCAACCGCGAGCCCCTCGGGGATGTTGTGCAGTGTGATGGCCAGAATCAGTAGCGTCGTGCGCCGCCACGGCGTCTGGATGCCCTCGGCATCGGCGGTGGCCAGCCCGGGGTGGACGTGAGGCAGCAGTTCGTCTATCGCGAACAGCGCCAGGCCGCCGAGGATGAAGCCGATCGCCGGAGGCAGCCATGCGGGAAGCGGCCCTCCCTCGGACAGCTCGATGGCCGGCGCCAGCAAGGACCAGTAGCTGGCGGCGATCATCACCCCGGCCGCGAAGGCCAGCATGCCGTCGAGTAGCTTCCGGCTGGGGGCCTTCGCCAGGAACACGCCCGCCGCGCCCAGCGCCGTCAGGCCCCACGTCATCATCGTCGCCAGCAGCGCCTGAACGACAGGATGCAGCTCGGCCAAGCAGGTCACCTCCCACTGCGCACATCGAGACTCACCGGCACTGCCGGCCCGCGGGCGGCCGCCCACAATCCCCCCGGCCGTGGCGTCCGGCTCGCCACGTCAGTCCTGCTCCTGTACCGGCACCACCTGCACCAGGTCCACCCACGCCACGCCCTTGCTCCCCAGCCCCAGGCCGGCGCTCAAGCCCCCCTGGCTCTTCTCGGCCTTGCCGATGAACGCGATCTCCTGCCATTCGGTGGTCAGTGCGGTTGTCTGCCTTCCCAGATCCCCCAGCCCGAACTTGAGCACGACACCCTCTGTCCTGCCCTTGGCCCACGCCGAGATCCGGTAGCTCTTGCCCTCTTCCACCGAGATGGGGAAGAGCGAGAGACTCGGCGTCACATCGTCGGCCGGAGCGGTGAGACGCAGGCTGTGACGGCCGTGGCGAGCCACGCGACTATCGATCAATGACGTCGCCGGGGACGGGATGTTGGCGTAGTTCCCATCGGGAGTGCCCACACTCGGGATGTCCTCGAAGCTCGGGTTGACGATGCGGTTGTCGGCGTCGATGCTGAGGTCGTCCGCGGGCAGCGGACCCACAGGGACGGCATAGACCCTGGTGCCGAAACCGTCGATGGGCTCTGAGATGGCGCCCTCCTGCATCTCCACCTGACGGTCCTCGAACAGCACCTGCGCCGGGCCGGAGTAGGTCACTCCCGCGGCCTGCAGGCGCATGAGGGCCGGCGCCCTGTCCGTGTTCACGGCGACGATCGAGATCGGAAGAGCACACGTCTGAACTCCAGTCACCGCTCATTATC
>CAZXDD010000936.1:0-1609 GCA_964639415.1 uncultured Armatimonadia bacterium | reverse complement strand
CCGAGCGCGGCGAGGATGCCGAGGACCGGGTCGGCCTGGGCGCTCTTGGTCGCCATGAGCTCGATGCGCTCGGCGGCGCGTCGCAGGTTGCCGGAAGTCTGCTCGAGAGTCGCTTTGGCTATCGCGGTGGAGCTCTCGATGTCGGGAGCACTGCTCTGCACCATGGCCCGGATCCGCCGGGCCGAGACGTTCAGCTCTCCGGCGGCCTGCGCCACCTCGCGGGCGATCCGGCCCACATACGCCTCGTTTTGCACCGAAAGCCGCGCCAGAACCTGCGAAAACTCCACGGCCCCGGCCGTGGCCTGCTCCACATTCGTCAGTATCCGCGGGAGCTGGTCGCTCATCTGCGGACCGGCGTAGAGGTCCTGGAAGTCGGCGATGGCCTCCTGCACCCGCGACATGACGGCGCGCCCGTCCTCGGCCAACTCGGTGAGCCCGACCAGCCTCGTTCCGGCCACATGGTCGCCGCTGGACAGCGGCGTGCTCGTGGGTGCCGGCTCCCCTCTGGCCGCCGCCTCCGCCGCCAGTTCCTCCTGTGTCCTGCGCCGCACGGATATCTGCCGGTTCCCCAGCATCCCGGCCTGGGTGATGACGAACTCGTCCGTGCTCAGAAGCTCCGTGTCCTTCGGGATCGTGACATAGACCACAACCGGCAGATCGGGCAAACTGCTCAGGTCCTCGGGTGTGGCCAGTTCCATCCTCGCGACACGCCCGATCTCCTTGCCCGCCAGCAGCACGCTGGAGCCGTTGGTCAGACCCTCCACATCCGGGAAATGCACAATGACGTGGTCTGATCGGAACCAGGCCAACTCCCCGGTGAGGTAGATCAGGGTCCCCACACCGAGGAGCAGGAACACAATGAACAGGAGCCCCACTTTGGCTTCTGACGGCACTTCGCAGTCCCCCCGGTTCGGCGACGGCAAGCAGGCTGAACGCCTCGTGGCTGGAGTCTGGCCCCGCGAGAGAGCCGGCTCGAGGGCCATCTGTGCGCGCGAGTGTGCCCCCGAGAGCTCCGGCACCCCCTGCTCCAGAACTGCGACCAAAAAGCCCGCCCTCGCCGCGAATATCACTCGGAGAGCGTCCGCTCCCGGCATTCAGCGAGAGTTTTCGCTATCCCGCTGCGCGAAAGTGGCGCTCGGAGGGGCATCTTGACGGCAGAATCGGCTCTTCGGCCGGAACCCGAGAGGCTCCCCCCCTGTGCCCGCGAAGCTCCCTGGCTCCGGCGTCGCATCGGATACACCCCGGCCTGGATCGACCCCGGACCCCACCCGCCGTGACCCGAGGCCGCGGCACAGGCCCATTGTACACGACTTTCCCGCCAAGGGCATCAGGAAAGCAGAAAGCGGCGCCCTTCTCGCTTGCAGGGACGCCGTTACGGTGGTCCGTCTGTGCCCAGAGGGCGGTGGCCCGGCCGTGCTGGATGGTGGAGTCTAGTGGTGCCGACCGCCGCCGCGCCACTTCCCCGGTTCCGCCTCAAACGGCGATTGGGCCGTGCGGGAGGCCCTGGACGAACTGCTGTACCACCGCGTTTTCCGTGGCCCGCAGAGCCTGCGGTGTGTCGCAGGCCACAACCCCGTGGTCGTGGAGCATCATCACTCGGTCGCTGATC
>CAZXDD010000935.1:0-1612 GCA_964639415.1 uncultured Armatimonadia bacterium | reverse complement strand
CACTTGAGGAGACTGCTACACATGCCCGCCACCGCTCTGCTGCTGATCGCCCTGCTCGGGGCCATTCCGGCCGGCACAGAGCTGCCGTGGCTCATCCGCCTGGATAAGGATGAGGCAACTGCCGACCGCAGGTACCTGTTCCTGCGCTACCGGGCGACGGGGCTGCTGCAGACGCCGGGCAACTACTTCGGGCACGGGCAAGAGGGCGGCGTCGGGGGCCTCAACTACGCTTTCGGCGAGGAGGCCCACAGCGAAGGGGAATAACACACATTGGGTCTGGACCTGTCGGCCATCGATCCCGGGCCGCGACCCACTCGATCGCTTTGAAGGTGCGTGTCGACCAGGGGGCAAGGGACGCCTGGAGGTGGAGAAGCTCTGGTTCGACGATGAGTTGCCGGACGGGGCCCTGATAGCCCGAGTTCGGGAGCGCGAGGAAGTCTCCGTCACGCCGGCATGGCGCCGGTCGGGGCTCCCGTGTTGAAGGTCGCGCACCGCCGGAGAGCGAAGTACCGCGACGCCTGGGGCGAGCGGGACCCTCGGCCACAGGTGGAGGGAAACGCCGCGGCCATTGAGCTGGAGTTGGGGCCGAAGGCCGTGGGGTGTGTGGTACAAGAGCACCCCTGATTTGCGCCGGCGCCGGGAGCGCAGGCGGCTGTCCCGCCGTCCCGCCCGGCCTTTGCCGGCCCGGGCCACCCCACCCGTAGGAGGCCATCCGTGGCACTCGAGCATCGCTCCGCCGACTGGGATAAGTACAAGATGGACACCCACAGGCCGCATGAGGTACTGGAGCCCGTGGAACAGGAGGTTGCCGTGGTGGCGGCGGTGCTGGACGACCTCGTGGCTCAGGGCATCCTCCCCCACACAGACTATGACGACGGGAAGATGCTGGCCCACCGGGCGGCCGTCGCCGAGCAGTTCGAGATCCCCTGGACGGCGATCACCCCGCGCATGCAACGGCTCCTGTACGCCATCAATGCCATCGCGAGACCTCCGGTGATGGTGGCGGCCGGGGTCTTCTGTGGGAATACCTTTGTCTCCTGCGCCGGAGCGGCGGTGGGGCCGGGAGCGTGCTACCGGGCCGAGGACCTGGTGGGTGTGGAGATCAAGCCGGAGGAGGCACAGCGCGCGGAGCGCAACGTTCGCAGGCTGGACCCCACCGGTGTGGCGCGGATCGTCGCCGCCGACGCGATCGACGTGGTTGCCGATTACCCGGGCCCGATCGCCATGTTGTACCTGGACGCCGACGGCAACAAGGGGCAGGGCAAGGGCATCTACCTGGAGATTCTGCAGGCGGCGTACGACAGGCTGCCGCCCGGAGCGATCGTCCTGGCGCACAACAGCGTCAACTGTGCCGACAAGCTGGGTGACTACTTCTCCTGGGTGCGGGATGAGGCGAACTGCAGGGCCAGCGTGAATGTGGTCATCGACGGGGAAGGGCTGGAAGTCACGGCCAGGTGAGCGGTCATCCGGCCGCGACCGTCGGCCTGGAAGTCCGGCCGAGAAGCCGGTTCTGGCGTCAATATGCCATTCCGAGCCTCCATCTCGCGCAGCGAGATAGCGAGGAATCTCGCTGAATGCCGGGAGATTCTTCGAGCTGCTCTTGCCGGGAGCG
>CAZXDD010000934.1:0-1635 GCA_964639415.1 uncultured Armatimonadia bacterium | reverse complement strand
CATCCTGTCCATCCTGTCCATCCTGTCCATCCTGTCCATCCTGTCCATCCTGTCCGCCGTCGTCGTTGCTGCTGTCCCCCGTTATCTGCCGCTATCCTGTCTATCGTGCCTGCCGTTGCCGTTCCGGGCAGGCGGCGGCCGGTCTGCCGGCGAAGACTGTCGGGCCGACCCATCTCTGGACCCTGGAGTATTCCCATGGCAAGCGCCGCTTCCCTGCTGGCCGGTTTCGCGCAGGTGGATATCACCCCCCCTGCCGGCACGCATCTGGCCGGGAGCATCGATTCCCATCGGCCGGCGAGGCTGGTCTGGGAGCCCCTGTTCGCCCGGGCAATGGTGGTCGAGTGCTCCGGGGGAAGGGTGTGCGTGCTCGCGCTGGATGTGACATTGCTGGCCGAGCCGTGCACGCGAAGGATCCGTGATGCCGCGGCGGAGCGTTTCGGCCTGGCGCCGGAAGCGGTCATGGTACATGCCACTCAGACCCACTCGGCCCCGGCGCTGGGGCGTGTGATGCTGGACCCGGACTTTCCACTGGAGGATCCCGAGTTTGAGTGGGTGACGGGTGCGGAGGCGAGCTATACGGGATTGGCGACAGAGCGGGCGATCGAGGCGATCGGCCTGGCCTGCGAGGCGCTGGCGCCGGCGGCGGTGGGTGCCGGCCGCTGCATCGAGGGCCGTCTGGCGTTCAACCGCCGCGCCGTCCTGCGCAATGGGCTGGTGAGCATGCCCGGGCGCAAGTGGCCGGGCCCTCTGGGCCCCACGGAGATCGCGTACATCGAGGGCCCCATCGACCCGGAGGTCGGTGTGCTGTGCTTCCGGCGGCCGTCGCTGGAGCTCGCGGGCATCGTGGCGGGCTACGCCTGCCACCCCGTGCATGTATTCCCGCGCCCGGTGGTGTCCCCCGACTGGCCGGGCGCGCTATGTAGCGCCCTGCGCGCCCGGCATGGAGAGGGCTGCGTGCCTATCGCCATCAACGGCGCCTGCGGGAACATCAACCCCTGGCCTCCCTTCGACCCGGACTATGTGGAGGATCACCGAGCGATGGGCGAGACACTGGCGGCCGATGTAGAGAGGGCCCTGGAGACGTTGAGCTTCTCCGATGAGGCTCGGGTAGACCGGCTGGTAAGGAGGGTGGCGCTGCGGTTGCGCGAGGTTCCGGCGGAGGAGCTGGCCTGGGCCTCGGACATCCTCGACAGGCAGCCGGCTCCGGTGTGGGCCGATGAGGCGCACACTCGAGTGCCGACGGAGTGGATGGTGGCGGCCAGCATCTACAGCGTCGAGTTGATGCGACGGCGCAGTCCGGTGCTGGAGTACGAGGTTCAGGTTCTGCGCATCGGCGACAGCGCCATCGTGGGGCTCCCGGGCGAGCCTTTCGTGGAGGGCGGCCTGCAGATCAAGCTGGCCTCGCCGGCGAGCTACACCCACATCGCGCATTGCACCACCCAGTACGTGGGGTATATCCCCACCGCCGGGGCCATGGCCCGCGGCGGGCATGAAGTGAACACCCGCTATTGGGCCAAGCTCGTACCGGAGGCGCTGGAGATCGTTGTACGGGAGGCAACCGGTGCTCTGGCGGAGCTGTTTGGCTGAGGGCCCGGGCGCGTGTCGGTCCGCCGTTTTTTCGGTGGCCGGGTAGGT
>CAZXDD010000933.1:0-1642 GCA_964639415.1 uncultured Armatimonadia bacterium | reverse complement strand
AGATGGAATCTCGTGACTGGAGTTCAGACGTGTGCTCTTCCGATCTCGGCCTCCAGGTGGCAGACGCTCTCCTCGATGTCCGGCAGGCCTGCGCACGAGGCGCAGTCGAGGATGTCGACCACGACTGTGTCCTCGTCGGCGGCAACGAGGTCAACGCGGCCGATCCTCCTGCCACTAAGAAACGTCAGGGCCTCGGACATGTCCCGCACACCGGCCTGGTCGGCCATGCGGCGGCCGATCTCATACTCCACGGCGGCGCTGAGCCGACGGCCCAGCACATCACGCAAGGAGAGGAAGCGCAGCGCCCTGTAGTGCTCGAGACTGGGGGCACCGACGCGGTGCGCGCCGACAGAGGCAAGGTCGGCGAGACTGAGGTGGTGCTGTTGAAGCGTGTCCTCGCGGGCGAGACGTGCCAGCGACTGCAGGCGGCCAAGGCCGCAGTCGTCGATCTCGTCCTCTGTGGGTCGCACCGGCGACTGATCCAATGTGTTGCCCCCCAACCAGAGCCCCCACGCGTCACAGGGCAGCCCGAACGCGTCGGTGGCAAGCCTAGCCATGTATACCTCGGCCATCGCGGTGCATTCTTGAGGGCCGCCGGCCTAGCCAGAGGGCGGCAACGGTACGCGGGAAGGTGCACGGCTCCCCACCCGCGAAACTGCCGCCCCAGACCATACGGCCATCCACCACTTCCGGGGTGATCCCGTGACACAGCCCATGACCGCTCGCCGGCGCTTCCACGAGACGTTCCGCTACGGCAGTCCGGACAGGGTGTTCATGATGCCCCAGTGGGCCTTCGGGGAGACCAGACAGCGCTGGCTGCGCGAGGGCATGCCGGCGGACGTGCACTTCAACAGCTACTTCGGCTACGACCGGTTCGAGCTTGTCCCGATCCACATGGACATCTGGCCGGCTCTGCAGACCCAGGTCATCGAGCAGACCGAGCATTGGAGCATCATCGAGGACGAGCTGGGGGGACGCACCAAGAGCTGGACCGACCGTGAGATCGGGATGTCCCAGCGCCTGGTGTATCCGGTGCGCGGCCGCGAGCAGTGGGAGAAGCTCAGACAGCGGCTGGACGCCGCGGCCCCCGTGCGCCATCCGGAGTACTGGGACGAGCTGGTTCGCTGCTACAAGGGCCGCGACTATCCGCTGGGCATCCACGGCGGCTCGTACTACGGCTGGATTCGCAACTGGGTGGGGATGGAGCACCTGGCCCTGTGGTACGCCGACTGCCCCGACCTCATCCACGAGATGACCCAGTACATCGCCGACTACGTCCTGGCCCTGATCGAGCGGGCCCTGCAGGACATTCCGGACCTCGACTATGCGCTGCTTTGGGAGGACATGTGCCACAAGACGGGCCCGCTCATCTCTCCCGCCGCCTTCCGTGAGTTCATGAGCGAGCCGATGAAGCGGGTCACCGCGCGGCTGCAGGAGGCCGGGATCGACATCATCATGGTGGACAGCGACGGCCGCGTGGACGAGCTCCTGCCCCTGTGGCTGGAGGCGGGAGTGAACCTGCACTACCCGCTCGAGGTGGCCGCCGGCTGCGACCCGCTGCGCTACCGGGAGCTGTACGGCAAGGACATCCTGCTTGCCGGCGCCATCGACAAGAGGGTCCTGAGGGACGGCTGCACCCAGG
>CAZXDD010000932.1:0-1673 GCA_964639415.1 uncultured Armatimonadia bacterium | reverse complement strand
GGTCTTCCCCCGTATCGTGGCCAGATCCAGCGCGGTCATGCTCGCGAAGCCCGGCAGGTTCGCGTCCGCACCCTTCGCGATGAGAAGCCCGATCATCTCCGCATCGTTGGCCAGTACCGCCGCCTGCAGAGGCGTCTGGCCGTCAGCGGCCCTGGCGTTCACGTCGGCGCCGGCCGCGATGAGCGTCTCCACCACATCGCCGTTGCCCGCCCCCGCCGCCTGGTGCAGACACGTCTTGCCCTTCGTACCGAAGGGATAGTTCACATCCACGCCTGCCGCGATCAGACGCCGTAGCTCTTCACAATCCCGGCTCTGCGCCGCCGCGAACAGCGCGGTGGCGTCGGCGGAGCGGTCGCGGCATCCTGCACCAACCAGCGCCACGAACGTGAGACAGAGGATAACAGCCAGACGCGCTGACTTCATGGGGCACCTCTCCCTGCTGGACCGCTCGATATGAGTATCTGACGCCCCCACAGTCTTGCCTATGTGCCGTCTCCCCCGGCCCGCCAGGCCTCGTCCGCCATCTCGAAGAAGCTCTTGATGATCGTGGCACCCGCCGGGTGGCTGCGGTCGCTCACCTCAGGATGGAACTGCACACCGTAGATGAGCCTGGTCTTGTGGCGCATCCCCTGGATCGCGCCGCCGAGGTTGGAGGCAATCCGCACGAAGTCCGCTGGCAGCGCCTTCACCTCCTCGCAGTGGTTCTCCCACAGAATCGCCTCCTCGCCGAGGTCCGCAAAGAGCGGGTCCTCTCCGAGGCGGATCGGGAGCCACCCCCTCTCCCGCTCGCAGCCGTCATACCCTTCGCCCTGCCGCAGACGTCTGATCAGCCCCACTTCGCCGCCGAAGGCCTTGGCAAGGAGCTGGTGCCCGCCGCAGATGCCCAGCACCGGCACCCGTGCACCCCGCAGCAGAGCATACGCCCCGGCCAACTCGCTCTCCGTGTACTCCCACCACGGCGTTCGCTGGCCGGAGAGCACGACGGCGTCGCAGTTGAGCTTGTCCACCGTGTCGGCACCCACGTGGCTCAAATGCCTGATCTCAATGTCGATGTCCACCACGGCCCTGAGCCTCTCTGCGAGCTTCTCCACGATCCGGGTATCGCTCTCAGCACGCTCGGTGTTGACCACCAGCACGCGCAGGGGGCCGGCGGGCAGACGCCGTCCCGCATCGTCGCCGAGAGCCTCCGTCGGAGGGCCGGCGACGTGGTGTTCGCTCGGGGCGCTACCGGCCGACTCCGGCACCGGACTACGCGGTTCCGAGACGGCCGGCCCCTGCGCACTCGCCTCGGGCCCGGCTGTGGGCGAGGCCTGCTCGGGCCGCGGCCAAAGAACCCAGGCAAGGAGGGCCAGGACCAGCGCCGCGAGCAACAGAGCGAGGGCTGTTGGCTTCATATGCCGAGCCTCAAGCGCTCGGCCACATTGCCCTGCCGGACGGTCTCCGCGGGCAGGACCTTCACCGCCACCTCGCGCCCCAGAGACACCTGCCGGGCGCGGTACACCACGCCCATGCCGCCACGCCCCAGCTCGTCGAGTAGCTCGAAGTCACCAAGGGTACTGCCTGGCTGGATCATGCTTTGGCTCCATGACGACTGTTTCCTGTGACACGCAGGGGTTCAGGGGACACAGATCGGAAGAGCACACGTCTGAACTCCAGTCACCGCTCATTATCTC
>CAZXDD010000931.1:0-1676 GCA_964639415.1 uncultured Armatimonadia bacterium | reverse complement strand
CCGGGGCCTCGCGGGCCCAGGTCACCGGCAGCAGCCAGTCGCCGGAGCTCAGGACGGTTGGCTTGTTGAGCCTGAAGGCGAAGGGCACGCCGACGTCAATCTGCCGGGGCTCCGACCAGGGGGGCGAAGCGGCGTCGGAGTTGGTGGTCGCGATCGCCCAGAGCGTATGGTCGGTGGGGTCCAGGCAGGCACGGTTGTAGATCAGCCACAGCTTGCCCGAGGGGTCGTGCCACAGGCAGGGATCGAAGACGCGCATGCCGCCCGGGAACTGCACGACACTTGCGGGGTCGGACCACGTCTGCCCGCCGTCGGTGCTGGAGCACAGGACGACATAGTTGTCCACATCGGGCTCTTTGGGGCCACCGGTGAAGAAGGCCGCCCAGAGTCGACCGTTGCCGGCCCGCTCGATGCTCGGGATTCCCTGCCAGAGCCGGTCCTGCTTGGTGGAGACGGTGAAGGTTCGGAGCATGGTTCCACCTGCGTTCGCCCCGGGAGTGCCGGAGCAGAGTGTGCGTCCCCAACGACACCGGCCCCGACGGCAGGCCCGCGCGGCGGGTCTGCTTCTTCCTCCCCGCAGGCTCTACCCCCTCCCTGACGGGTACGCCATCGGGCACGCAACGGCTTGCAGGCCGCCAGGTTGGCGATCTCAGGCCGGCGAGGGCCCGCACAATGAGGGGCACCCCCGTGGCCGCCGCCAACCTATCCGGCCTCCCACATGTCTTTCCACTGCGCCAGACTCTCAGCCGACAGCGGCTTGGACTCAGCGGGAGTCTTGCCGTGGAAGCTCGGCGCGATCTCGATGGTCGAGACGCCCGAGAAGCCGATGGCCTTGAGGCCGGCGGCCACGGCGGCGAAGTCCACATTGCCCAGGCCGAAATGCCCGTGCTCGTCGCGGTCGCCGCTGTTGTCGTGCAGGTGCACCTCCCACACCGGCAGCGGCAACCTCGCCAGGTACTCGCCCACGCCGGCCTCCCGGTAGCATTCCCACTGCCGCAGCCGCATGTTCAGGTGTCCGACATCCACCAGCATGCCGTAGCGGGGCGATGACAACACGGGTGCCAGCTCGGCCCGGTAGTATTCCAGGGCTGTCTGGTCCAGCGGGAAGTCCTCCACGGCCACTCTCAGGTCCGTGCCATCGGTAGAGGCCAGCAGTTGGGACAGGTACTCCACCATGCGCGTCACGTCATACAGCTTGCCCCGCGTGTCCTGGACCTGTGCCGCATCAAAGGTGCAGGTGAGCAGGCAGTCGCCCAGTACCTCGACCAGCCGGCGGACATCCTCCACCGGCGTCTCGAAGTTCCCGTGCATGGCGACCCTCAGATCGCTGGAGCGCAGGTGCTCGGCCACCCTACCGTAGTCGGTGCGCAACAGCTCCCAGGAGGTGAAGGAGATGGCGTTGTAGCCTAAGGACACGAACTCATCCACCAGGTGCAGCAGGTCGACATCAGGCTCTTCGTAGTTCCAGATGGCCGGTGCGTAGTAGTTCATTGAGGGTCTCCTGATCGGGTTGTGGCGGGACGGGGCCTGACGCCGACGCGGCCGGCGGCGGGCGGGAAAGCCCGCCCCACAGACGGCAGGAGGGCCCGTCGGTGCCCCTGCGAACGGCGGTCGGCGGCGGTCCGGAAACTCATATTATGCAGGTTCCGGGCAGGCGCCGATTCACGTCACCTCACCCC
>CAZXDD010000930.1:0-1678 GCA_964639415.1 uncultured Armatimonadia bacterium | reverse complement strand
ACCATCCCACCCAACTACAGGCCATATGCCCCTATCTTCGGGGCAGACGGCGACGGCACGGCAACGGCCCGGCGCGGTACAGGCCCGCGCCCTACAGCGACCAGAGACACCGGCCTTCGCCGTCCTCCGCCGTTCTCGGTGTCTCTGCGTCTCTGTGTTCCGCCGCTCTCCGTGGAACTCCGTGTCTCCGTGTCTCCGTGGTCTGCCGTTGTCGTTGTCGCCCTCCCCTACTCCCCCGTTCTCCGCCTCCACAGCTCCTGGCACGAGCGGAAGTTGGCGTCACACACGAGCTGGCCCAGGGCCGCCGTGTACTTCACACTCACCACCGGCGTGGCCTCGTAGCCCCCACGGCGGAAGGCCTCGAAGGTCGGGATGTACCCCACGCTGTCATTGGCCAGCTCGGCGATGAAAGTGTAGGGGAAGGGCGACCACTTCTTCATCTCCAGCCCCCACTCGACGAACAGCTCGCCCGGAGCCGAGCAGAAGACAGCGTCTCCGAGGCGGACCACCTGGGTCTCCACAGGGGCGGTGCCCTGCGGGTCCCAGTCCTCGGCCCACTTGATGAGAGTATCCTCGAAGAAGTTGGGCTCCGCCTTGGATTTGGCATCCGCCAGACGCTTTTCCAGCACGTCGTCCCACGGGAAGAAGGGCACAGCGAGGATCTCCTGCACCACATCGGCGGTCTGGTCCATACTCGGCAGCGCCTTCTCGGCGATGCAGAGGGCCTTGCCGCCCAGCGCGCGGCCGATCTGCGTGGACTTGGCGTTGCCCTTCAGCGGCCAGGGGCGCTCCATCAGGTACGGAACGTGGTTGATGTTCCCGCAGGCCCCGTTGACGAACACAACGATCGTCTCCGGCCCGTAGACGCCGCGGACCGTCTCCGTCAGCACCGCCGGGTAGTCGGCGGAGATCAGGTTACCGCTGGTGACGTCGATGTGCAGCGAGTAGTTGACGATGACGCAGAACGGGTCCTTGCCCTCTTCGGCGAAGGCCAGCACTCCCAGCTCCGGGTCGGTGGGGCCGGCCACTCCGGCGGTGCTCTCGGGCGAGCCGGGGCCGAACTGCTCGGTGCCGTCACGCAGCCGGAAGCGCCGGTTGAACGCCAGGCCCTCCTCGTGGTCTCTGCCGATGCGCAGCGTGCCGTCGCGCTGGTTTTGCGAGGCCAGTATGCCCGCCTCGGCGATGAGCTGCGGAAGCTCCGCCAGATACTCCTCATTGGGCGGGATCAGGCCCCGGCTGCCCCGGGTCTCGGGCCCGGTGTGGGTGTGGGTGGCGCAGATCAGCACGCGTTCACCGGGGATGCCCGTGGCGGCCGTGAGCGCCTGTCGCGCGGCGGCTACGATCTCCTTGGGCAGGCAGATCAGGTCGCAGGCGATGATGCCCACAGACTCCTCTCCCTCGCCGACGATGACAGCCTTGGCCTTCAGGTCATAGATGACGCCCTCGGAGATGCGGGGAGTGAAGTACCCCGCCAGGGCGGTACCGATCGGGGGAGTGATCACGGTCTCTGCGGCGCCTACGCGCATGGTTCCGGACATGGGAAAAGGTCTCCTCGTCGGACTGAGATAGGAGTGCAGGCATACCGGCCGCGGGCCCTGACGGGGCGCGTGGTCCAGCGCGTCCACCAAGGATCGAGGCGGAGGACCAGGGCTCCATTCAACTGTCGGTTCGACAGACC
>CAZXDD010000929.1:0-1680 GCA_964639415.1 uncultured Armatimonadia bacterium | reverse complement strand
CTCCGTCTTGCGCTGCTGTGACACAAACGGGCCGTCGGTGATGACGCCGAGGAAGAACCTGCCGCGCAGCCGCCGGAGGCACTCGCGAGCATCGGGCAGGAGCGAGATATCGGGCATATGCTCCCGGTAGATGCACACCGTCTCCGAGATCACCTCCGGGTCCGCGGGCAGCCCCAGGTCCTCCATGGCGCGGTTGAAGATCGTGCCGCGGACGCCCTCGAGGAAGTGGCGCCAGGCCACCTGGGCGAACCGTGCCTCGCCCCACCGCTGTCGCACCCATTCCGCCACCGCCCGGAAGCCGCTGCGCACGTAGTCGCGCTCCAGATACAGCGTGTCATCTAGATCGAAGACGACGCAGCGGTACTTTGCCGCGCCGACCGACGCACCGGATACCTGAGAGGTCTTTGCACCCCCATCGCGTCCTGCTCCGGTCAAGACCACTCGACCCCGATCTCTCGCCCGTCGACGAACACCGCGTCGTCGTAGCGCAGCATGGCGAGGTTGTCGCGCCAGTCGGTGCACACGGTGTCCACGGTCTGTCCCAGGGCTTCGCAGATGAGCCAGCGGGGGAAGTCGGCCCCGGCGGCATGCGAGAGCGGGTAGCCGCCGCCGAAGCGGGGGTTGATCTCGATGACGCGTATGGTGTCATCATCGGCGAGGAAGGCCTGAACGGTGATGGCGCCATAGGCGCCGGGGAGTGTTTCGGCAATGCGCCGGGCCAGGTCCATCAGACCGGGGTGTTTGCGGGTCACGCCCTTGCTGATCTCCCCGGCCCTGACCTCCAGGCGTCGGTGAGGGACGGTGCAGAGGCACTTGCCGGCACGGTTGACGTAGCAGTTGGTGGTGTACTCCGCACCGGGCGCGAGCTCCTGCACCACCATGTCCCGCGAATCCGTCGCGCAAAGACTCAGCGCTTCGCGACTGTCGACCCTCTGAACGCCGATCCCGGCGCTGCCGCGGGCGGGCTTGACGATAAGAGGAAACTGCCACTCGTCCGGCGCGGCGAACACCTCGGCAAGCGATGCCTGGCGCACCGTGGGGAACCCATGGGAGACGAGCCAGGCGTGCGTCCCGGTCTTGTCGGCGCTGATCTCGATGACTTCCGGCCGCGAGACGGCCACGGCCACGCCCCGAGCGCTGAAGTCCTCCCGAGCCTTCGCGTACATGGGCAGTTCGGTGTCAATGGTCGGGACCACGAGCTGTATCGCCTCGTGGCGACACAACTCAAGCATCCGCGGGATGAACTCCGGGTCACCACACAGGGGGACGGTCCATGCTGCATCCGCGGAGTGGTAGGCGGCCGAGGCCAAAGAGCAGTCCACGGCGGAGACCCGGCCCGGAAGCGCGAGCGTGCTCAGGGCCTCCCGAAAAGCCCCCATCAACGCAACCCTGCGACCGGCCGATGAGAGACAGATATTCACGCTGAAAACCCATTCCTAGACGCGACTTGGTGCTTGCCGCCCACAGGATACTCAGAAGGGAGGCATCTGCTCGCGGCCTTCATAGTAACGGGTAGGCACGGCCGGTACCCCCATCGCTATGCAGTAGTCCGGGATGTCTCGGACAACGGACGCTCCGGCCCCGATGATGCTCCACCTCCCGATCCTGACCTGCTGTCTCGTTGATGCACCAACGCCAACAAACGCGCCTTCCCCAACCTCAACGAGATCGGAAGAGCGT
>CAZXDD010000928.1:0-1699 GCA_964639415.1 uncultured Armatimonadia bacterium | reverse complement strand
GGGGCCACGACGCGCCGCGGGCGGACCGGTGGCCTTGGCCGGGCGCCCTGTCGCGGCACTCACAGCTTGCGCACCTCGGCGCCGGACCCAAGCGCGAACGTCTCAACCCAAGAAGGTGAAAGGCCTGCTCGCGTCGCACATAGGCACCAGTGTATCTACACGAACAGACTCCCGGGCCGGCCTCTCCCCGGCTCGCGAGATGCCTGCACACCCCTCAGAGGAGGAAGCCGGACCATGACCTGCCCAAAGACCACTTTCGCCCTGTTCTTCGGAAATCGCGGGATGTTCCCCGCTTCGTTGATGGCCGAGGCCCGTGAGACGCTGCCCAAGGTGCTCAAGAAGATGGGGCACGACTGCATCATGCTCGATGCCGATGCCACCCGGGCCGGGGCCGTCGAGACCCCCGCCGAGGGCCAGATCTATGCCGACTTTCTGGCCAAGAACAAGGGCAAGTTCGGTGGCGTGATCCTCTGCCTGCCCAATTTCGGTGACGAGAATGGCGCCACCGTCGCCCTGAAGAATGCCGGCGTGCCCATCCTCATCCAGGCCTATCCCGACGAGGCGGACAAGATGGCTCCGGAGCTGCGCCGCGACTCGTTTTGCGGCAAGTTCTCCATCATGGACGTGTTCTGGCAGAACCAGATCAAGTACACCGCCCTCAAGCCCCACACTGTCGGGCTCGAAAGCCCGCGCTTCGCCGAGAACATCGACTACTTCGACCGCCTCTGCCGCGTGGTCAACGGCATGCAGGACATCGTTTTGGGCGCCATCGGTGCGCGCACCACGGCCTTCAAGACCGTGCGCTTCGACGAGCTCACCCTGCAGCGGCACGGGATCCTCGTGGAGGCCCTGGACCTGTCCGAGGTCTTCTCGCGGATGAACGGCATCTGCACCTGCAGCGACGAGTACAAGGCCAAGAAGGAGCGCCTGGCGGGCTATACCTGCTGGAACGGCGTGCCGGACGAGGCGCTGGACAAGATCACCAAGGTCGCGGTCGTCCTGGACCAGCTCATCGACGAGTACAGCATGGACTGCCTGGCGCTGCGCTGCTGGAACGAGTTCCAGGAGCAGGTGGGGATCTCCCCATGCGTGCTACTGAGCGAGCTCAATGACCGCGGCATGCCGGCGGCCTGCGAGCTGGATGCGGGCAATGCCGTGGCGATGCGGGCATTGCAGCTTGCCTCCGGCGAATCGGCGGCCTGTCTGGACTGGAACAACAACTACGGCGATGACGACGACAAGTGCATCCTGTTCCACTGCGGTCCGGTGGCGCAAAACCTCATGGCCGGGCCGGGCCAGATCACCGACCACGCGATCCTGCGCAATGTGGTGGGGGAGGGGCGGGCCTTCGGCTGCAATGTGGGTCGCATCGCTCCCCACGACTTCACGTTCGCCAGTTGTCTGACCGAGAACGGCAACCTGAACACCTACATCGGCCAGGGCGAGTTCACCGCCGACCCGATCGCCGACGACTTCTTCGGCTGCGCCGGGGTGGCCAGGATCGACAAGATGCAGGACGTCCTGCTGCACGTGGGCCTCAACGGCTTCCGGCATCACGTAAGCACCACCAAGGGCCATGTGATGGCGCCTCTTGCCGAGGCTCTCAGCAAGTATCTGGGCTACTGTGTGAGCATGCCGCAGGTGGGCTAGCACAGATCGGAAGAGCGTCGTGTAGGGAAAGAGTGTAGGATAGGGTGTA
>CAZXDD010000927.1:0-1699 GCA_964639415.1 uncultured Armatimonadia bacterium | reverse complement strand
GATAATGAGCGGTGACTGGAGTTCAGACGGTGTGCTCTTCCGATCTCGCCCCCGGCCACCGAGGACGCGGGGGAACAGGACGCCGCCCCCGCGGGGCCCGCCAGCACTCCGCTTGGCCCCCGCACCGCCAGGGACGGCGGTCCCCGCCCTCTGGTGGACCGCTCGCGGGCGTCGCAGAGCGGCGCCGCCGGGGACCCGTCGGCCGTGGCGACGCGCTCCACCGACTTGCCGACACCCGCCCCTCTGCTGCGCACGCGGCAGTCGGCTCCACCGGCCTCCGAGGCCCCGGATGAGCAGTCGAGCGGCCCCAGGCCGGCCCTGCGCACGGCTCCCCGGGTGCTGCCTCCTACCGCCGCCCCTGATGTGGCAGAGGACCTGCCGGGACCTGCCGAACCCGTTGCCCCGCCGCTCACCTCCGACGGTGGCGCCTCTGAGAACGAACCGGGGGCCGGCGCAGGCGTCTCCGTGATGCCGGCGCCGGACGAGCTGCCCAGCCCCGCCGCGGCGGTGGAGGGCGGCGAGACGGACACTGTGCCCGCGAACGCGGACCAGCCCACACCCACTACGGCGGCCGGACAGGACGCCGAAGGCCGCGGTGAAGCGACGGGCGAGGAGCCGTCCGGCGCGGCCCCGGCGGCGACCACGCCACCCGTTGAAGCGGCGCCGCCGGCCCAGGTGACCGAGGACTTGCCGCTTCCGGAGGTGATCCGGTTCGAGGGGCCGCTGGTGGCCGATGCCATCGCCGAGGACCTGCCTCCGCTGGAGCTGTCGGATCAGGCCGTGGAGCTCCACCGTGTGGAACTCGTCACCGCCGACGATAGCGTCCGGCGTCCCGGAATCGAGCCGTACTGGGTGATGAAGGTCCCGGATGGCAGACTCTGGCCGCCGTCGCTTCCGCATCAGTTCCCGCTGTATGCCGGCCCCGACCCGGCCCCCAATCCCGAGGACCTCTTCCTGTACTCCGACCACATCGACGGCATCATGCCGCTTTACGAGGTACCCCTCCCCGAGGCCGGGATGCACATGGCCAGAGAGAACCAGGCCGGGCTGCTATCGGTGAGTCGGGAGATGTACGACGTGCGCCGCGAGGCCTGGCAAAGCCAGGCCAACACCTGGCAGTGGCTGTGGTACGTGCGGGACATCGACCTGAGCGCCGGCGATCTGGTCACCGGCTATCTCACCGATCTGAAGCGTTCCCGGCGCGTGCCGGAGGATTTCCAGCCCGGAGTTGGGGAGGCGCTGATTCTGCTCAATGAGCAGGGGCAGAGGGTACAGCCGTCGGGCTTCGAGCAGCGCTCAACCGCCGCGTTGCTCGAGGCACTGGGGGACAGGCTCACGGGTGTGGACACCTCGGACCCCGAGGCCCTGTCGGGAGAGGTGCGGCGGAGGGGGCTGATGGGGCTTGCGCTGTGGCAGGCGCCGCAGACCGGGCGGTATCAGTTGTGGGCCGCCCTGCCGCTGGACCAGTGCCAGGCCCAGTCGCTGGTATGGGTGTCGCGAACGGCGGACTAGAGGCCTGTATGCACCGACTTGTGTACAGATGGATCAGGTTCTGGGGTCGCGATCACGCCGTTCGTGAACGCCTAGGTCGGGCTTTCCACTCACATTATGCATGAACGCATTGATGCCACATCCCGCCGCAGCAAAGCCTCTATCGCTCGCAATAGTGCCGTTCTCCCCCCTCCTCCCGTCTCGCCGG
>CAZXDD010000926.1:0-1704 GCA_964639415.1 uncultured Armatimonadia bacterium | reverse complement strand
AGGGTGGCCGCGTTGGCCTTGACCCTGGCCTCGATGGTCGCGCTGGGTGCGCCAACCACCGCCGCCCGCACCCCTTCGCGGGCCGCCTGATTCACGCCGAGAAGGTCTTTGACGAGCAGACCGGCTTCGACAATGCCAAAGAGCATGAAGAACAGCAGCGGGGCGATGATCGCCATCTCCACGGTGCTCGTCCCGCGCCGTGAACTGATCTGGGACCTGCGGCCACCCGGGGCGGTAGGGGCTTTCCACCCAACCGGAGGCCGGGTATCGCCGGAGTACCGGTGTGGCATGAGGATGCGAGTTCCTCTCTTTCGTCGCGCGTGCATGGTAGGCTGGAGGTCCGGCCGGAAACCCCACCTTCGCCGGGAATGTCATTCATAGAGCGTCCGCTCCCGGAGGTAGCAGCTCGACGAATCTCCTGGCATTCAGCGAGATTCCTCGCTGTCTCGCTGCGCGAGATGGACGCTCTGAATGACGCATTGACGGCAGAACCGGCTTCTCGGCCGCACCTTTCTAGTGCAGTGCCGGATAGTGCAGCATCAGCGTGGCGGTTACCGCGGCCAGGCCGGTGGCGAGGGCGAAGGGCACCCGGACGCCCGGAGCCGCGGTGTCCATCCCCCAGCCCTCCGTCTCCCGCCGCACCTCTCGCGGCAGGAGCATCCAGCCCGCCAGCCGCTTCACCGACGCCAACAGCCTCCTGTGCCTCAGAGCCAGGATCACGGCGAGCAGGCCCGCCCACAGGAAGCTCAGCAGCATTACGTAGAGCAGGTACCGGGGACCCAGGAGGGCCCCAATGGCCATGAAGAACTTGACATCTCCGCCCCCGAGGGGCCGGCCGATGAGCGGCATCACAAACCATACCGCCAGGCCCACCGCCATGCCTCCCAGGCTGAGCAAGAGCCCATCGACCCCGGCGAAGGCCACGTTCAGCCCGATCCCCAGCAGTGCTCCGGGGACCGTCAGCCAGTTGTACACCTTGCCGTTCCGCACGTCCGTGACGGTGGCGATAACGGCCATGAGATAGATGATTGCGGTTGCCGTCAATGTCAGCACATCAGGTTGCGGGAAAGTCATCCTCTGGTCTCCACCGGTGATCTCCGGGTGCGGCTCGCTCGAGCGGTTCGCGTTGGGCGGCACCTTCGGCCGGGGCCGCCTGTCCCACTACTCACCACCGATCGTGGTGGCCACCTGTTCAACCCCAGCGACTACCGTCCTCCCCAGGGTACCGCCGAAGGACTGCCAGACCGCGACGCCACTGAGCGCGACGATCGCCAGGAGAAGCGCATACTCCACCATGGTCGGTCCGGAGTCGTCCTCCCACAGCGGCCTGAGAAGCTTCAGCATCTGCGATCCTTTCCGCCACCGGCCCGAGACGCATGTTGGTCTGCGGCAAGCTCTGTGGCACCGGGGTGGTACTTGCAGTGCTATCGAGGCTACGCCCCAAACGGACAGGCACCGCACGGAGGTTCCGCTCGGGTCGGTGCGACAGCCAGACGGCGATCCCACAGAGCGGGATCGCCGAGTCGGGCTGGAAAGCCCGACCTACGGTGTGGCGAACGACCAAGCTCCGGCCCCAGAGATTGCCTCAAAGATCGATAATCGCGCTCATATAGGAGTCTATTGCGTCTGCTCTGGTTGGGGGGTGGGGGCCCGAGGGTTTGCGGGGCGCCCCACACCGCCCCGCTCCATCAAACAGGTTGAGGA
>CAZXDD010000925.1:0-1708 GCA_964639415.1 uncultured Armatimonadia bacterium | reverse complement strand
AGCAGCGCGGCATCACCGCAGCCGCCAAGGTGCCGTCGATCTCGGTGCTGTGGCTGAGCATTGGCTACTGCGCGCTCTTCGCCGTCGAGCGGATGGCCATCCTGCCCCTTCTGCCGATCGCACCCTTCGTGCTGCCGGCCGCCGCCTGACAGGTACGCAGCTCTCCGCGGGGAGCCGCGCGGGCGGGCCTGTTGGCAAGGGCGACGCGCTCCCGGCGGGGAATAGCCCCTTATTCGGTTCCGCGGAACCAAAACAGGAGATGACCCACATGCGCACAGGCCCCATCGTAGCATGCGGCGTCGCGCTGCTTGCAATGGCCACGCTGAGCGACGTCGCCCCCGCGCGGGCAGAGACATTGGGCCCCAACCTGGTGGCCAATGGAGGCTTCGAGGCCGGCGAGGCGGCTCCGGAAGGTTGGCACTGGAGCTCGGCCGATCCGCAGAAGGCCACCGTCGGCCTGGATGATACCGTCGCGCGTGCAGGGGCGCGCAGCGCTCGGCTACGCAGCGAGCTGGCCTTCGCGCCCCACGTCTTCGGGGGGCTGTCGCAGGTCATCCGCGGCCTGACGCCCGACTCGGAGTACGTGATCCGGCTGTGGGTGAAGGGCAAGAGCGTGGGCATCTGCTGGTTCGGCGGGGGTCCGCAGTGGCTCTCGCGGCAGCAGCTCCCGCGCGGCGACTTCGACTGGACGGAGGTCGAGCTGCGCTGGTGGGCGCCGGAAACGCCCACCGACTATGAGCTGCGGGTCAATGTGGACAGCGAGACGGAGGCGCTGTGGGTGGATGAGGTGAGGTTCCAGGAGCTCGATCCTCTGGGGGACAGGCCCCGGGTGAGGGCTCTGGATGCTGCGGCCGCGGCGCGCCAGGGCATCCTACTGCTGGCGGCCATGCCACGGAAGCCGGAGATCGACGGGGACCTGTCGGACTGGCCCGGGGAGTCGGTCGTGACCCGTCTGCCGCAGGACGCCGGTGTCGTGATGCTGGACCGCAGGAGCGACGATGACCTGAGCGTATCGCTCCGAACGGCCGCCGATGGGCACGCCCTGTATCTTGGGATCGCGGTGAGAGACGACGTGCACTGGGCACCGCCGGAGGCGCTGGCGTGGACCAGTGACAGTGTCCAGGTGGGGTTTGACCCGCGGCACGAGAAGACCCCGGGCGGGTACGGCCCTCACGACAGCGAGTACAGCTTCACTCTGGGCAACGACCAGAGGGTTCGGGTCCAGTGCTGGCGGCCGGCGCAGGGCCTGGGCGACCGCAGCGAGGACATCGCTGTGGCCGTGAAGCGCACGGATGCCGAGACGGTCTACGAGGCGGCGGTGCCCTGGTCGGCGCTGGGGGCCGAGGTCGGGGCCGGGGGGCCGGTGCTGGGCCTCAATGTGCTGGTGAACGACAACGACGGCAGCGGCCGCCGGGGCTACATCGAGCTGACCGAGGGCATCGGCAAGGTGAAGGATCCCTCCGCCTATGTGACCGCGCTGAGCAGCGCGGCGCGGAGTCTGGCCGTCCTACCCGGCAGGCCGGTGGTCTACACCGACGATCCGGTGGACCTGAGGGTGGTGCTCACCCTCGGTGAGGCGCTGGGGAATGCGGCGGAGCTGAAGGTGAGCGCCGTGGACGCCGCCGGCGGGGCGACCGCACTGACCGCGTCGACGCTGGAGGCAGGCACCCGCGGCCTGCTGCAGGCCGCCATGCGCCTGCCTGCCGGG
>CAZXDD010000924.1:0-1722 GCA_964639415.1 uncultured Armatimonadia bacterium | reverse complement strand
GGCAATGCCGCCAACGCGGCGCTCTTCGGCCAGACGAAGCAGGAGCGGTTCGAGGACGACCTGTGTGACTTGAAGCTGCGTGGCATGAACGCCCTCTCGAACTTCTGCGATGACGCCGAGGTCCTGTGGCGCCTGGACCTCATGGACCGCTATCACCTGTACCTGGTGGAGACCATGCTGGCCAACAGCACCGTGGCCGGCCGCCCGGCCGACGACCCCCTCTGCCGGACGGTGCGCCGGGCCGCCGAGCACTCGAGACTGCTGTGCTGGTACGGTCGCGACGAGCCCACGGACTACCGGGCCTACCTGGAGAACAAGGCCGCCATCAACGCTCTGGACCCCGAGCACCCGGTGGCCAGCGCCTTCAACGAAATGTGGGCGGCCAAGGTACTGGGGCCGTTCATGGAGCTTGTGATGCTGGACCACTACTCCGTGGTCCCCGGCCCGCCCGAGGTGGAGCGCCTGACCTACCACGCGGACCTCATCCGCGAGGGCCGGAAGCTCACCGCCGGAGGCAAGGTATGGTTCATCGCTCAGAGCTTCAGCGGCCGCAGCCGGGGGAGGTACACCTGGCGGATGCCGACGCCCGAGGAGATCCGCTTCGATGTGTACAACTCCCTGGCCGCCGGAGCCGGGGGCTTTTTGTTCTTCATCTACAACGACACCTGCACCTACCTGGACGGCACCCAGCGGGGCGAGGAGTTCGATGATACATTGGTGGACCCCTGGGGCAATCCGCACCCTGTATATGACGAGCTGTCGCGGATAGCACAGAGGATCGTGCCGGTCATGCCCTCGTTCCTGGACGCCGAGGAGCCCGATGATGGGGGCCTCACGATCCGGGCGGATGAGGGGCTCATCGTGGGACAGCTCAAGGGCGTCAATGGCACGCTGATCGTGATCGTCAACAAGTCGCTGACTGAGGTGTACCGTGGGAGGGTGGAGGTTGACGTGCCGGAAGGGCAAAGCCTCTTCGGGCCGCTGAATGAGCCCAACACCGCCGACACCACCGGGCGGCCGGATCGCGACATCCTGCTGCGGCCGGGAGACGGATGCCTGCTGCTGGTGGCTACCGACGGCCAGTTCATGGACGTCAAGAGCGGCTATCTGAACCGCGACTACCGGCGGCGCTGGGAGCAGGCGGACGTGCGCCTCGGCCTCATGGCGCAGGCGGGCCTGCCGGTGGAAGATCTGGTCGCCGGCCTGGCAGAGCTGGCCCCGGAGGCGAAGGACCCCGACACGATCCATATGACCCCGATGTTCGAGGGGCTGGAGCACTCCATCCTGGATGCCGAGCGCGCCAACGCGCCGTACTGGAATGCCAGGCAAGCGCTGCAGCAGGTACAGAGCGCCTTCGGGAGGATCCATCAGCTCATCCGCCCGCAGGTGGCCGCCGTCGATGGGACGGAAGACCCGCAGTGGCAGGTGGTCTTTGCGGACATCAAGGCGCTGAGTGCCGCGTACTTCGACGCCCGCAGGCGCTGGAAGAGCGGGCAATGGCCTTCGGAGGAGGAGCTCACGGGGCTGCGGAGGCGTGTGGGCGAACTAGAGGAGAAGGTGGCGAGGAAGGTGGGAGGGTAGGCGAGGCGGGCGCGGGTCTCTGCCGTCAGTGGCGCGGGCTTTCCACTCAGATTATGCAGGTTCCGGGCAGGCGCCGACTCACGTCACCTCACCCCCCCAGCCCATAGGCGCTAGGATTGGCTAGTGACAGGGCGGCGATGG
>CAZXDD010000923.1:0-1728 GCA_964639415.1 uncultured Armatimonadia bacterium | reverse complement strand
CGCCGGGCCGTGTCGCCGTCCCCGGAGCAACCTCCGCGACGTGCTCGTCGGTTTGAGGCGGAGTTTCGCTAGACTGGATTGATGCAGGACGGTTCGCCGGAGGGCAGCTAGGGGCCTTCGGGCAGCGGCAACGGCCATCAAACAGGATGAGCAGGATAGGCAGGATGACGGCATGACGGCATGACGACAGACGGCGGTGCAGGCGAGACGCCCGCGGCCCCAGGGACGGCAACGGCGGCGATGCTGGTGCTCCGATGGCGTTTGGGGTATCATACGGCGCACGCGAAAGAGTGACTGCTGTCTGGGAAGGGTGACAAGCATGTCCAATGTGCTGTCCCTGGATGACCGGGGCTGCGAGACGCTGGTTGCGCCGCACGTATCCTCCGGCCGCAGGGCCGAGATCGAGACCGAACTGGGCGCCATTGGCGACGAGTTCCGGCGCGAGCAAGAGGCGGGACTGAGCGAGCTCGAGGCCAACCTCCGCGCCTGGACGACACTCCATGCGCGCGATGAGCTGCGCACCCGCTGCCTCGAAGTCGCCGACAAGGTGCGCCGGGCCTTCTCCACCTACGTCCATGTGGGCATCGGCGGCTCTGATCTCGGACCCCGAGTGGCCCACGAGGTCCTCGACAGCACCGTGCACAATGAGCTCCCCGACGACCGGCGCGGCGCGCCGCGAGTGTACTTCACCGGCGACACCTTCGACCCCCGGCCGCTGGGCGAGCTTCTCTCGCTGCTGGAGGCCCGTGGAGACCTGGGTCGCACGGCCTTCAACATCGTCAGCAAGTCCGGCAAGACCCCCGAGACACTGTGCACACTGCTGGCGATCAAGGACAAGCTGGGTGCCGACTGGATGCGGCAGGTGGTGCTCACCACCGGCGAGCGCCCCGGGGCCAGCATCCTGTTCGACCTCGCCGCCGACCGCCGCGAGGACTTCCTGGGCATCCTCCCCGTCCCCGAGGGCGTGGGCGGCCGGTTCTCGCAGCCCTCCCCCGTAGGCCTCCTGCCACTGGCGGTAGCGGTGAACGGGGCGGCCAAGTCGCCGGCGGAGCGGCTGGATGAGGCCCTGGCCGGCCACGGCAAGGGACACGAGATGATGCTCTCGGGCCCCGACAACCCGGGCAATCTCGCCTTCCGCCTGGGCCGGTGGCTGCAATACGCCGAGGAGGCGCTGGGCATCGGCACCCTCGTCCTGTACGACTACTCGGGCTGCCGGATGCTGGGCGACTGGCTGGTACAGCTCTACACGGAGTCGATCCAGGAGCGCGGCGGCGGGATGAATGTCCTCGCCGCCCGGGGGCCAACGAGCAACCACTCGCTGCTCAATGGGGTAATAGGCGGCCCGCGAGACAAGATGGTGCTCTTCCTGCGCTGGGATGACCTGGGCCCCGACCTCCACGTCCCCGCCGACGAGAGCATCAAGGGCGGGCTGGAGATCTTCATGCAAAAGAGCATGCAGACGCTCCAGGACGCCTCGTGCCGGGGGACGATGGCGGACTTCGGGCGCAACGGCATCCCGACGCTGGCGCTCAATGTGCCGATGCGCGATGCGTACCACCTGTTCCTGGTGATGCGCGTGCTGATGGACATGGTGGCGGTGAAGGGCCGGCTGCAGGGGCTGCATGTGGACGCCAAGTCACAGGTCAACTACCCGAAGGAACTCACCTATCAGCAGGATGGTGTAGATCGGAAGAGCACACGTCTGAACTCCAGTCACCGCTCATTATC
>CAZXDD010000922.1:0-1737 GCA_964639415.1 uncultured Armatimonadia bacterium | reverse complement strand
TGGAAAGCCCGCCCCACGGGCGGCGATGCCCTACAGCATCTCCCTATACTGCCGCTTCTGGTCCTCCTCGATGGCGAAAGCCTCGGCGTGACCGGTGCGCATGGCAATGCCGTGCAGGCGCGTACGCGCCTGGTACCAGTCCCAGTACGGGAAACCGCCCTCCCCCCGGCCAATCGCGTAGCGCTTGAACGCCGCCTCCCAGTCGGTCATCTGCTCGGTGATGTCCATCAGGATGTAGGGCGCGAAGCCGGTGGCATCCTCCCAGTTGTCTGCGTAGTACAGCCGCGTCCAGCCGATAGGGGGCAGGCCCTCGAGGTCGAAGTGCCGGATGGCGGCCACAAACAGCGCCCGCCGCGTCAGCTCGTGACAGACCATGTGGTCGTTGTGGATGCTCTCGCTCCAGTGGGTGATCACCACCTGGGGCCGCAGCCTGCGGAGCAGGATCGCGAGCTCCCGGATGCTGTCCTCCGTCACCGCCAGCTCGCCGTCCTTGTAGGGCAGGAAGTGGGCGGTGGCCATGAGCCCCTCGGCGGCGGCCAGAGCATCCTCGCGCTTCTGAGAGGCATACTCCTCTGCCGACAGCGTGGCGCTCCCCTTCTCGCCCAGGGTGAGATGGACGATGTGGGCGGCCCAGCCGGCCTGCGCGTGCTTGAGGATCGCGCCGCCGGCGCTGAACTCCATGTCGGCGGCATGGGCACCGACGGCGACGATGGACTGGGGAGCCGAGGGAGATGACATCTGCAGACCTCCTGCTGTGAACGAACGGATCAACACAGAGACACGGAGAAACACCTGAGAACGAGCGCGCAGCAGGGATGCCGCCGTCTCGTCCTTTCCCGCCAGGTTCCTCGGAGCCCCCGCCCGACCTGCCGCCCCGGGCCTCCGCCATTGCGGTGCCCCGCCTGGACGCTTGCCCCCAAAGCCACCCTCTTTCCATGACGCGCACCCAAACGCACTGCCCGGCGCGGCGACCGGTGCCCGCCCCGTACTCGGCTCTGAGCACCCTGCCCGAGGCCGGCGCTGTCGACGGCTCACGGGCGCGGCCTCTCTCTACCGCGCCCCGATGCAGAACAGATGATCTCGGCCCCGGATGTACACCCGCCCCGGGGAGAACGCGAAGGAGGCGTGGCAGAACTCACCGGTCTCAAAGCGGCCCAGCTCGGCGAACTCCGGGGCGGCACGAAGCACGATCGTCGTGCCCTCCTCGGCAAGCAGGTATACGCGATCCTCCACCAGAGCGGGCGACGAACTGAACCGGGTCCTGAAGTCATGGGTCCACAGCAGGGCGCCGTCGGCCAACGAGTAGCAGCTCAGAAAGCCCTGGGTCGTGAGTACGTACACCCTCTCACCATCGCTCAGCGGGCTGCAGATGTCCGGGAGTCGTCCACGCACCGACCAGGCCACGTGACTGTCGGTCACATCGCCCGCGCCACCGGGGCGAATCGCCGTGAGCTCCGCGTAGATATTGGCCACCAGGATGAGGCCCGCAGCGTAGATGGGCGAGGGGGCCGAGTCACCCTCGACGCAGCGCACGCGCCACAGCTCTCTGCCCGTGTCCGGGTCGTAGGCGATCACCCACGGCTTGGCGCTGGTGATAAGCTCCGGCCGCTGCCCTGTGTCGATCACGATCGGCGTGGTCCAGGAGGCGGCCACCGGCCGCGGCGTCTCCCAGATAGTCTCGCCCGTGATGAGGTCCAGCGCCAGGATTCGCGAGAGCCCGTCCTCGGGCCCGCCCTG
>CAZXDD010000921.1:0-1675 GCA_964639415.1 uncultured Armatimonadia bacterium | reverse complement strand
GTGGCAGGCGCCCACTCGCGTCGCCCCACCCACCCGCCCCCATCTCGGCGTCTCTTCGAACCGCTTGTCCTCCGCCAAACGGCAGCCGGAGGCGGAAACACGGCAGTCCCTACACCGTTTCGGACGCGGGAATGGCGAAATACGGCTCCAGTGCGTTGATGCACAGTGTGAGACATCGGGCTGTCAGGCGGTGGGGCGCCACGTCTCCTCGACCTCCCACATCTCGCCCCGGACCTCCTCCCGGGCCGATTGCCGGTCCCAGTCGGCGGACATCAGCTCGTCGTAGCGAGTGTGGCGGTGGCGGATGTGGGCCCGGACGGCCAGGTCCACCGCGGTGGCGTCCAGTTCCTTGGCCGCCGCCGAGCGGCCCACGCGGCCGCTGTGCTTGAGGCAGGCGTGCTCGGCGATCTTCTGTGCCTCCTCCTCGGGGCACCCGGGCCACAGCTCCCGGATGCGGGCCGCGAAAACCTTGAGGTACTCCTGGTCGATCCGAATCCGTCGCATCGCCTCGCGCTCGCGGCGCCTCTGCCTGAGGTCCTCATCCTGCAGACACTCGGCCTCGGCCTGCTCGATGGCCTCGCGCTCGGCGAGGATTCCCCGACGCTCATAGCGCTTGCGGGCCCGGCTGCAGCGCACCACGACGGCCGTGATCCGCGAGTGCTTCGTGGCGCGCCGGGTGAGGGCGGTGTTGCCGCTGGGCAGGAACCACAGGTGGTCCAGCTCCGCGCACTCAGCGCAGACGGCTTCATCGTTCTCGAGCTTGATGAGACTGCCTTTGCCCAGCTCGTCGCCGCAGCGGCTGCAGACGCTGAGGCGCATGATATCGAACACAACCAGGCGGTCGTTGGTGTCGGCCATGGGCGGCGCCCCTTGCCGCTTCTCCCCCTCCAGGCGATAGGCCGTGGGGCGGCGACGTCCTGCCGCCCCCATTCGCGCAGCCTGAGGAAGGGAGCAACTCAAGATGGGAATCACACTCACGCCAATCAGTACCGACGACCGCGGGGCGGTCGTCGACATCTTCAACCACTACGTGGATCACAGCTTCGCCGCGTACCCCGAGACCCACCTCCCCTACGAGGCCTTCGACAAGCTGCTGGAGCTGTCGCGCGGCTACCCCACGGTCGCCGCCAGGGACGAGCACGGCGCGCTCCTGGGATTCGGCATGCTGCGACCTTACAGCCCGATCCCGGCCTTCGCCCACACGGCGGAGGTCAGCTACTTCGTGCATCCCGACCACTGCGGGCACGGCGTCGGCACGGCGATGCTTGGCTACCTCGTCAAGCAGGCGAGAGCACAGGGCCTGACCTCAGTTCTGGCAGGGATCTCGTCGCGCAATGAGCCCAGCCTTGCGTTCCACCGCAAGCAGGGCTTCGTCGAGGCGGGCAGACTCCGTGACATCGGCAGGAAACGAGGCGAACTGTTCGACGTGGTCTGGATGCAGAAGAGTGTCTGACGGCGGGGGTGACGGCAGGGGCGCCCTACCGCGCGGGCCTCACACACCGCGAAGGCCCACCAACGCACCGCCGAAGGCGAGCCCGGCGGCGTTGGCGGCTCCGCGTCCATCGCAGAGCGCCAGACTGCTGCCGGTGCTCGTCGGCGTCCCCGCCGTTACCCGCCACGGCTGTTCCGCCGCTGCCGTGACCCGCCGTTGACGCCCCCGCCCTTGCCGCCCCCC
>CAZXDD010000920.1:0-1742 GCA_964639415.1 uncultured Armatimonadia bacterium | reverse complement strand
CCCCCTCCCCCCGGCCTCCCCCCCCGCCGGCCGTCCCCCCCGCCGTCAGCCCGGCCCGCCCGCGCCCCCGCCGGTCCCCCGCCGTTCCCCCGCCGTTCCCCCGCCGTCGCCTTTATGCTATACTCCCCCCTCGGTTTACCTGCGAACCCAAAGCGGCCTGGCCTGTCTCGGTCACCGGGCTAACGTGTTGACACGAGGAGAGAAGACTGATGACACAAGACACCCTCAATGTCTTGCAGAAGCTCATGTTCGGCGTCCCGTGCGAGCAGCTCTCGACGGAGCTGAATGCCTGGAGGGCCGAGCTGAAGAAGGAATACCCGGGAGCGGGCGAAGAGCGCCAGGGAGAGATCGCCGAGGCCGTCGCCGAAAGCGCCATCGACCTGCAGTCCGGCATGGCCGACTGGAATCTGCGCTGCACCGACAAGCACCAGCATTGCTGCGAGTGCGGTGAGAAGAACTCGGAGCTTCTGGAGGGCGAGAGCAAGACCAACCTGGCGCTCCTGCGCGAGTGGGGCCGGGCGGACCTCGCGGACAGCGCCGAGGCTCAGATCACCTCTATCGCGGCCAGCAACCTTCTCAAGCTCACCCGCATGAGTCTCTTCGGCACCTGCAATACGTACTGGGGCAATGACTATGCCACCGGCCTGCGCGAAGCCATGCGGCGCGGCGCGGCGATGGTCACCACCAACCCCGTTCTTGTCAACATCGCCCGCAATGAGGAGCCCGAAGTCTGGACCCCCGTGCGCGACGCCCTGCAGGCCAAGCACCCCGACTTCGACGCCGTCGGATTGGCCTACGCCCTGACAATCCAGGTCGTGGTCGGCAATGCCAGGCTGCTGCGCCCGATCTGGGAGATCACCGACGGCGACATGGGCTATGTCAGCCTGCAGCTCTCGCCCAAGAACGCCACCGACGCCGAGCAGATGGTGAAGGAGGCCAAGTGGGTCTGGAGCCAACTGGAGCAGGAGCTGGGCGGGGTGCCCAATTGTGTGTTCAAGGTTCCCGGCACCATGGCCGGCATCGATGTGGCCGCCGAGCTCACCTCCTGCGCCATGGGCGTCAATGTGACGGTGAACTACTCCCTGCCCCAGCAGATCGCCTTCGCCGGCGCCATCGAGAAGTACAGCACCACCCCCGTGAGCTACCGCACTCAGATGGACGGCCGCGTGGACGACCCGGTGGGCGATGAGCTCAAGGCCCACATGGAGGACTGGGAAGAGGTGAAGAAGTGGTGCACCACGGCCATCCGCCAGCGTGAATACCGGCTGCTGAACTTCACGCCCCAGCGCGGCGGCCTCGGGTTCACCAAGTCCCGGCCGCTGCCGGCCTCCGGCCGCGGACCGTGGAACATCCTGCGCTCCGTGCACAGCGAGCCGGAGGTACCCCTCTTCCTCACCGTGTTCCCCAATCGCCAGGAGGAGTTCGATGCCGAGCCCATGGAGATCGACCCCAACGGCATGTGGACGCCCCTGCCCGCCGGCTACCTGGACAAGCTGTACAAGTCCGAGCTGTTCCGCAAGGGCTTCGAGCCCGACGGCATGACCGCGGATGAGTTTGACACCTATCTGCCCGTGGTCCAGACACTCAAGCAGTTCAACGAGGGCTACGACGAGTTCCTGGCCTGGGTATCGGGCTAGCGAAGCTCCGCCCCAAACCGACGAGCACGTCGCGGAGGTTGCTCCGGGGACGGCGACACGGCCCGGCGGCGAGCCTTCCGGCTCGCCGAGTCGGGCTGGAAACTC
>CAZXDD010000919.1:0-1748 GCA_964639415.1 uncultured Armatimonadia bacterium | reverse complement strand
GGGCAACTTCACCGCGGATTGGAGGGTGCTGCAGGCCAAGCTGGACATGGCCGCCGGGCACGGTTTCACACCGCCTTATGTGGTGAGCATCAACACCGGCGGAGTGTACCGCAAGTACATGCAGGAGAGCTTCGGCGGCCACCTGCGGGGCGTGAAGATGCCACCGGCCGAGTTCTTCGCTGAGATCACGAGGATGACGGCCTTCATCGAATCCGAAAGAGGCAAGAACGGCTGGCCGGACTTCCTGTACTACCCCGTCGATGAGCCCTCCCAGACACCCGAGAGCGTGCAGTTCATGACCGAGCTTCTGAAGGCGGTGCAGGCGGCGGGAGTGAAGACCTACGTCACGGCCGACCCCACCTACGCCGCTTTCGACCCCATGCGCCCCTATGTTGACGTGTGGTGCACGCAGCCCTTTTCCCCCGACCGGGAGACGGTGCTGAGAGACAGCGCGGAGCGCGGGGTGCAGTATTGGTGCTACCCCAACCACGTCAATGGCGAGAACGACCACACCCCGGTGGCCGGGGCCCGCATGACCTACGGCTTCGGCTTCTGGCGCTCGGGGTTCAAGGTCCTCATCCCCTGGATCTACCAATCCAGCACCGGGGATCCCTTCAACTACCTTGATGGGCCGTACATGGACTTCTTCAACCGCAGCGAGGACGACGGGACGCCGATACCCGTGGCTATGTGGGAGGCCTACCGCGAGGGCTACGACGACTACCGGTATGTGTACACTCTGGAGACGCTCATCAAGGCGGCCCGGGTGGCGGGCAAGACCGAGGCGGCCGATGAGGCCGCAGCGGAGCTGCGGTATGTGTGGGATGCCATCGTGGTCCAGCCCAAGTACAAGCACGACGATCTGTGGCCGGACGCCGAGTTCGACGTGTACCGCTGGATCATCGCCCGGCAGATCCTCAAGTTGCAGGAGCTGGGCATCGAGGCGTAGCCGAAGCGGGCACGGAGCAGGGCCGCGCCCTTGCGCCTGGCCGGGAGAACCGCCGCTTCGTGAGCCGCCGACCCGGCCGGGGGGCGGCGCACTGCAGGACGAACCGCCGCACAACCGCACAAGCGTACGCCACGGGAGCTCCGCGTCCATGAGTACCGACCGCATCGCCTACCCACACTATCGACCGATCTTCCCCTCTCCCGCGGGGCTCATCACCTCGGTTAGCACCGAGGGCAGGCCGAACATCATCACCCTGGGCGAGGTGTTCAACCTCAGTATCCGGCAGCCCGTGATCGTCGGCATCGCCATCGATCCGCGGCGGTACTCACACGAGCTGATCTCGCAGACCCGCGAGTATGTGGTGAACCTGCCGCCGGCGGAGCTGCTCCCCAAGGTGCTCCAGTGCGGCCAGGTGTCCGGACGCGATGTGGACAAGTTCTCGCAGGTCGGCCTGACGCCATTGCCTGCCACCGCGGTCAGGCCGCCGCTGATCTCCGAGTGTGTCATGCACATCGAGTGCCGGGTGCGGGATATCGAGACCATCGGCGACCACGACCTGTTCCAGGGCGAGGTGGCGGCCGTCCATATCTCGCCTCAGATCGCCGACGCCCAGGGCAGACTCGATCCGGGGAAGCTGAGCGCGGTGGTGGTGACCGGCGCGGGGTTCTACGGCCTGGGGGAGCAACTTGAGGTGCGTTGAGGCCAAAGCGAAACGCCGCCGGTGGCCCTGCAAGCCCGGCCGGAAAGCCGGTTCTGCCGTGAAGATGTCATTCTGAGCGGCCATCTCGCGCAGCGAGAT
>CAZXDD010000918.1:0-1754 GCA_964639415.1 uncultured Armatimonadia bacterium | reverse complement strand
GATAATGAGCGGTGACTGGAGTTCAGACGTGTGCTCTTCCGATCTCGAAGTGAGCCGGCCATATCGCGACACGGTGTGCGGGCCATCATGGTCCGCACGCATAGAGGGTGATCCGATGAGAATTGACGCCCACGCCCACGTGAGCACCCCGGGGGGAGATGACCCCTGGGCGGCGGACAGGCTCCTTCTCGAGGCCGCCGACGCGCTGGAGATCGACTATCTGTGCTGCTCGTCTCTGTCATCCCTCCGCCCCGCCACGCCGGAAGCCTTCAGGGCCTGCAACGAGCATCTTCACCGGACCATCGAGCACTTCGGCGACCGCATCCTGGGCTACTGCTACGTCAACCCGGGCTACCAGAAGGAGGCCGTCGCCGAGATCAGGCACTGCATCGAGGACTTCGGGTTCATCGGTGTGAAGCTGTACAACGAGTACAAGGTCACCGACCCGGCCGTCCGGCCCGTGCTGGAGATCTGCATCGAGCTGGATGTGCCCATCCTGCACCACGCCGGCCATACCTGGTGGCCGCTTCCCGGCCAGCCGAACATCTCCGACGCCGCGGATATGGGCAGGGTCCTGGTGCAGTACCCCGAGCTCAAGCTGATATATGGCCACATCTGCGGTGGCGGAGACTGGGAATGGACCCTGCGCGCCCTGCGGGACGCCCCGGGGCTGTACGCCGACACCAGCGGGAGCGTGGTGGATGAGGGCGTGATCGAGAAGGCCGTGGAGATGGTGGGCGTCGAGCGCCTCGTCTTCGCCTGCGACATGTCCATGACCGCCGGTGTGGGCAAGCTCCTGGCCGCCGACATCAGCGAGTCGGACCGCGAGATGATCTTCAGTGGCAACATGCGCCGGCTGCTCAGGGGGAGGATCTAGATGACCTTCGACTGCAATGCCTCTTTGGGGAACTACGCCCTCCGTCAGCTTCGTCACAACACGGCCGACGGACTCCTGGCGCTCATGGATCGCAAGCGCATCGACCGCGCCCTGGTCGGCTCGGCCGAGGCCATCACCCTCCTGGACGCCCACAGCGGCAATGAGATGCTGTCCCGCGCCATCGGCTCCCACGGCGACCGTCTGGTGCCCTGCGCCGTCCTCAATCCGGCCTACGCCGGCTGGGAGGTGGACCTGCGGCACTGCGCTGAGAATCTGGGCATGGTCGCGCTCAAGCTACTGCCCCACTGGCACGGCTACAAGCTGACGGATGCCTGCTGCGGCGAGATCATCGCGGCGGCAACGGAGCTGAGCCTGCCCATCCTGCTGCCGGTGCGGGTGCAGGACGGCCGCCAGCTCGGCTGGCTGTTCGACGTGCCCGACCTGTCATTGGCCGATATCGCCGCAACGATCCGCGCCCATCCGGCGGCCCGGTTCGTCATCCTCGAGGGCATCGGGATCGCCCACAGCGCCCTGGCCACCGAGCGCGAGAGCCTCCCCGACAACTACTGGGTGGAGATGTCGCGGATGGCGGTGTTCATCGGCAAGGAGATCCAGGCTCTTGTGGCGGCGCTGGGGGCCCAGCGCGTCCTGTTTGGTAGCGGGATGCCGCTGAAGTACGTGGATCCGGCTCTTCTCAAACTCAAGCACCTTGACGTGTCCCCGACCGAGAAGAGCGCGATCCTGGGGGGGAATCTGCAGGATTTGCTCGGCCTGTGATTGCAGGACGGTGTTTTGGTGTCGCAATATCGGCGCCATGCTGCAAACGGCCCGTTCCTCCGGGGAACGGGCCGTTTTATCTTGTGGTTTAATTGTGCTC
>CAZXDD010000917.1:0-1760 GCA_964639415.1 uncultured Armatimonadia bacterium | reverse complement strand
TGAACTATACCCACTTATTTGATGAACAATTCCACCTAACACCTACCAGTTCCTCCTGCTGTCCGTGCAAAGACTCAGGAGCTGCCAAAATCGGTGCCGTATCTCTCCCCCATCGACGGCAGGCATCAGGTGAACTGCACGCGCCGCTCCATCGCGCTGAGCGTGTTGGCCGTGGCCGATCCCTCGGCGCTCGGCGGCAAAGGCCCCTGCACCCCGCTATCCCGCCCCCTGCAGCGCCATGCTCGCCCTGAAGACCGCGTGCGTCAGTGCCGCGATGAGACAGGCCGCCACGATGCCCTGGACGAGTGTGTGCCTCCGGCGGCGCAGGCGCGCCCAGAAGACTCCCGGCAGCAGCGCGAAGCCGAGCAGGTACATAGGAGAGCCGGCGGCGGCCACGGCGACTGTCGCGGCGGCGAAGGTCGCCGCATGCACGCTGATCTTCCACCGCAACGTGATGACGGTGAGGGCGATGCCGTCCACGATGAAGGCCGCTCCCAGCGAGACCAGCTCCGGCGGCGCGTGGACACGATGCAGGGCATACAGCCCCAGGGCGGCGCTGGCGATGGTCACCACGAAGGGCAGAGCGCGTTGCTCCCGCAGGGCCACATGCAGATCCGTGACGCGCCCTATCCTCAGCAGCAGGTAGACGAAGAGAAAGGGGATGACGGCGGTGGAGAGCACGCAGATACCCGCCCACAGCAGGAGCTCGTGCAGGCCGGGGTGCAGCAGATAGACCACCCAGGAGACGGCCACGGCGGTGACGAGAAAGGGGCTGGTCACCGCCGAGACCACGCGGGCCACGCGTTCCTCGGGCGTCCTTGGGGAAGGCTCAGAGCGGGAGCGATCGGCAGATGAACCCTGGTCTATGGTGGTCACCTCCGGTGGGTGTCCACTTCGACACACCGGTGCGCAAGCCCTCGTCGGCGGAGTATGCCCTGGGGAACCGTGTGGCGCGCAGGGCTATGCACGGCGTCGGTGCCTGCGGCCTGGCCCGTGTTGGCGGGGCCCCGCAGGAGCCCGCCTGTCACTTGGCGAAGAGGACACCCGGCCCTGGTTGCCGGGGTCTTTGGCCGCATGCGCCATTGCTGTCGTCGGAGGTGCCGTCCATGAGGCGATACGGGATGATCGGTCTGCTGACAGGGGCCGTCCTGGTCCTGCATGGGTCCTCGCCGGCTCAGGGGCAGGAGGAGAGCCGGCCCCGCCGCCAGTTGCAGGCGGAGTGCCGGTTCACACCGTTGGGGCCCGCTGCAGTCCGTCTTGACGTGGACTACGAGCTGCAGACCACACGGGACCGGAGCCTGTCGCTGCGGGCGCGGGCACGGACGGCCGCCGGGTTTGATGAGGAGCACTTCCGGTCTTCTGCCGCGCCCGCGGAGGCCGGTACCCACACGGCCCAGATCGTTCTGAGCTTCACCGGCAGCGCCCCTGTGGAGGTGGTGGACGTCTGGGTCGAGGTGCTGGCCGAGGGCCGCGACCGCCCCAGGGCATCGAAGGCGTTTGCGTTCCGGCGCACTTTCCCGCTGGACGTGGAGGCCTCGTCCACGCCCCCCGAGACTTCTTCGGCCCCGCCCACCGCCGTCGATAGCGCGAAGGACCTCGAGGGCGTGCTGCGGCTGATCGCGGAGGCCAGGGCCAGGGAGCCCGCTGGGGAGGGGGAGCAGGAGGCTCCCCGGGTGCTGCGGGGCTGGTCGGTGCGCAGGATCGCGGTGGACACGGAGGAAGTGTGCGCCTCCTGCGACACGTCGCACGTCTCCCGGGGG
>CAZXDD010000916.1:0-1778 GCA_964639415.1 uncultured Armatimonadia bacterium | reverse complement strand
TGGCGCGGGCCTGATCCTGGCCTGGGACAAGGACGACCAGAACTTCTACCTGTGCGGCAATCCCGCCGACCCGCAGAGCGCGGGGGCGGCCGGCCTGATCTCCGGAGCGGCCAATGGGACGTTCCTGGTTGGCGGCGTGACCGTCATCGTGACGGGCTCGACGAACAACCGCACCGTGACGGTGTACAACGACGCCGGGATCCAAAACACGCTGCAGGTGCGCTGGTACGTGCGCAGCGGCAAGGTGTCCCAGGCGTACCTGTACAGCACCATCGCCGGGGTGACGAAGACGGCGACGTTCTCGTCCGTCCGGACCTTCGTTGACGGGCAGTACAAGACCGGCTTCTGGGGTCTGACCCACACGCTGGATGCGGTCAACCCGACGAGCATCACCTACGGATCCACGGAGCAATAGTCGCCGCAGTAGCCACAAGGCGAGACCACGACGGGGCGGCCCACTCTGGGCCGCCCCGCTTCCGTTCTCAGATCAGGCGAGCGTCCTTTGCGATCTCCCACGCCTCCGGAGGTGCGGCCGAGTACCCCGCCTTCGCCGGGAATGTCATTGCCAGAGCGTCCGCTCCCGGCAAGAGCAGCTCGCAGAACATCCCGGCATGCAGTGCGATGCTTCGCTATCTCACTGCGGGAGATGGACGCCCAAAACGACATACGGACGACACAACCGTCTTCTTGGCCGGACTCATAGGAAGCGGTTGGGGGACGACCGCGCCCCCTGCGCCCTCCTCCCTACCACAGCCTCACCCTCGCGTAGCTGATAATATGGGCATCTCCCGCCCGCACTCCCAGCAGGTCCAGGGTCGTTGAGGGTGCATTGCCCGCTCGCGTTGTGGCGGTGAAAAACTGGCGCATCGGGTACTGCATGGGCACCGTCACAGGTTCGCCGGTGGTGCCGTCGGCAGATAGCTCCATCAGGCGCATGCGGGGCACGCGTCTGCCGCCGGCGTCGGTCTCGGTGAGGGCGTAGCAGATCACCATTCGCCCGGTGGGCGTCACCTGCAGGCGGATGCCTCCGGCGCCGGCGAGGGTGGTGTCGGAGATGTCCTCCCCCACCTCGAGCAGCGTCCTTTGCAGCACGATCTTCCCATCGACCACCTGGGTGTACCTGTACGAGGCCCGGAGCTTGATGTCCGGGAAGAACCGATCCCGCAGGCCGCGGTGGATGGGCCCCTCGTGCCACAGGATATGCACGCGGTTTCCGTCATCCACGTACATGTCGCCGGGAAACAGCCAGCCGCCGTCCTCGAAACTGTTGCCAATCTCCAGCCATTCACCGAAGGGCTGCCCGGTGATGTCGTCCGTGTGCGTGTACAGCAGGCGGCGCCAGCGATTGCCGAACTGGCGGCCGGCCTTGTCCATGGTCGAGACGCGGCTCCACTTGTTGTAGGCCGGGGCGCCACAGAAGTGCAGGGCCCGGTTCTTGAGCACCACATCCGGGTAGTTGCATCGGGCCAGGGTCTCGCCGTACGGTGAGATACTGGTGTCCTCGCGCGGGGGCCAGTGGAGCTTTCCGGTTGTCCACTCGCCGGCCTTGTCGCAGAAGGCCCACTCGCTGTGGGAGGCGCCGATGTTTTGCATCAGGACGAAGTCACCGGAAGGGCCATCGGCGGCGAAGGTGCGGTAGGAGTGCTCGGTGAAGGCCGGCTCGCCGTCCCACTGGGGCAAGAGCGTGTCGTAGGGTGCCTTGGGATCGGCGGGGTCGAAGCGCAGGATCTCGGAGATCGGAAGAGCACACGTCTGAACTCCAGTCACGAGATTCCATC
>CAZXDD010000915.1:0-1779 GCA_964639415.1 uncultured Armatimonadia bacterium | reverse complement strand
TAGAGCTTGACGAAGTCGGTGACACAGCCGATGACCCGGGTGTACGAGAGCCCGGCATGCTGGTGCTGTATGCCCCACTGAGCGGCGGCCTCGCCGGCCTCGGCGAAACGCGGGTCGCCGGTCTCCTCGTAGGCGAGGTAGAAGTTGCTGAACCCCTTGTGCACGTAGGTCTCGCCCCGGTCGTAGCGGACCATGTAGGTCCCGGGACCGTGGGGGCTCCCGGGCCGATCGCGCCAGCCCCTGCCCCGCCGGCAGACCCCGTAGAACTCCTCCTTGGGACCCCAGTACATGCCCAGATTGTTAGTGTTCTCCGCCCACTGTAGCGCGATGCGTCGCAGCCGGGCGTCTCCCGACCGGAACCAGTCCTCCCACACGTACTGGGAGTGGTTGAAGCGCACCATGCTATTGTAGGCGGGGCGTCGTTGCTGGGGGGCCCAGGAGGTCATGTTCCCCCAGTCGTCGCCGCTGACGGACATGCCCTCCAGTGCCCGTACGTGCTTGTCCACCAGCTCTCGCAACAGCGGAGATTCAAGGCTCAGGGGCGGGCCGGTCCTGTACACGGCGTCGTAGGCCTCCCAGGAGGCATGGGCGTGCACCGGCGCATCGAGGGAGGCGGCCAACTGCTCCACGGTGCCCGGACAAAGCACGACCTCGCTCACCCGGTATTGGCCCTCCTGGATCATCAGGCGGCCGTCCTCTTCCATGGGCGTGTCCTCCGGCTGGTCGAGAGGCTCGGTGCGCCCGGAGCGCACGCGCACCGCACCCCCATCGCCGGCGCACTCCAAGGCTCCGCGGTTCTGACGCAGGGCCAGGGGATTGGCCACGGTGACCGGGGTATCGCCGGCAAGGGTGACGGGCAGGAGCAATTGCGGGTTGTCCGTGTACGTGCTATCGGGGTCCAAGGCGAGGAAATGGGTAGCGGCGGGCCGGAGCTCCCGGAGCGTGGCACCGGGCAGGGTGAGCTCCCAGCCGAAGTCCGGCGTCCAGCGGTCGCCCTCACCGGCATGCTGCAATCGGTGCACGAGCCAAAGCTCGCCGCCGCGCGTCACCTTCACCTCGACCTCGCGGCGCCACCGCTCGCCCGGTGTGCGGAGCCGCAGCCAGACCATCTGTGGCCCGTCCTCGATGATCTCGCCGGTAACCGGCCCCGTCTCGCCCAGTTCGGGGCCATAGGGCTGCAGCGTCCCCAAGGGGGCACCCGTAGCGGAGGTGAGTTCCACCCGGTCGCCGCGCACCGTCAGGCTGAAGGGGTCCGTGTCGATCCGCAAAGGCTCGCCCGGTGCGAGCATGGAAGGTCCGGCCGGTGGGGCGGTGAGGTTCGGAGCGTAGACACCCCGGCAAGTCTCCCCCGCCTGAAGCGACACGGGGACGCTGAGTATCACCCGCCGGGCGGAGCCGTCCGGATGGGAGGTGACCCGCCGCGCCTGGGCCGCTACGGTGTCGGCGCCGATGCGCACCGCCGCGGGAGGCGCCTCGGCGATCAGGCCCGGGGGGATCGGCAACGACATCCGGGCAACGGTCTGCACGGGGAGGGCGGAGGGGTTGGTGATGGTGAAGGTGACGGCTTCGGTATCGGCGGCGGCAGAGGCGGGTAGCAGAGTGGTGGCGAAGAGGAGCAACACACACATGGCAGGGCCTCCCTGCGGAGCTTTCGGGACGCGCCGGTGTGGGCGAAGGTTCGCTACGCCAACCGCCCATCCCTCGCCGGATCGGGCGCAGGTCTAGGCCGGACAAACCCGCCGCTCATCGCAACGCCGGTGTGCCGGCGCCACCCGGAGG
>CAZXDD010000914.1:0-1796 GCA_964639415.1 uncultured Armatimonadia bacterium | reverse complement strand
GGTGCGCGCAGACGGCGGCAGCACCCCGCAGATAGCCTTCCTGTGCCCCTTCGGCAGCCCGGCCGGCGTCGTCCGGGAACTCTACGCCGACCTGTACGAGCCCGGCCTGTACCCGGACCTGTGGTACCGCTGGGAGGGCAGGCCGCTGATCCTCGCCGACCCCGGAATGCTCAGCGAAGCTATCGGTGGCACCGCCCACGATACCGCCGTGCGCCTGGAGCCGGGCCATAGTCTCGGACAGAGCATCACCACCGACAGGCCGGTGGGGAGCGTCGGCGGCTCCTTCCCCACCTGGAAGGAGAAGGGTTCGGCGCTGACGCTGTCCTTGCACCGCGACGGCCCGGGGGGCGAGACGCTCGGGCGCCGGCGGTTCGAAGACGTGGCCGACAACGCCTGGCTGAGGCTGGAGTTCGATCCACCCTTGCAGCCGGGGACCTACTACCTGCAGATCGCGGAACCACAGGGCACCATCGGCTGGTGGAGCCACAGCAATGACGTCTTCGCCAACGGCGAGGCCTATGCCGACGGGACGCCGGTGCCCGGCGACCGCACCATCCAGGCCGTCTTGGCCGACGGCGCCGGCGGAATCAGCGACTTCTTCACCTTCCGCAGGCCCCAGGCCAGCTACTTCCAGGGCCCCACCGGCCCCGATATGTGGAGCTGGCTGGAAGTGTACCCGCAGCATGTGTTCCGCAACTCGAAGGGCGACAAGGAGCAGATGTCGGTAGGCGTGGCGCAAAACGCGGTGGGCGGCCGAATCGGCTCTCTCAGCGAGCCCGACTCCCAGGGCCGCAGCTTCCACAATGGGGCGACGGACACCGCCCCGGACGCCGTCCTTCACGGCCTGAACTTCGCCGAGCAATGGGAGCGCGCCATTGAGGAGGACCCGCGCTTCGTATTCGTCACCGGCTGGAACGAGTGGATCGCCATGCGCTTCGACGAGTTCGCCGGGGTGAGGGCGCCGGTGGTGTTCGTCGACCAGTTCGACCAGGAGCACAGCCGCGATATCGAGCCCATGGCAGGCGGCCACGGCGACAACTACTACTATCAACTCGTCTCGTACATCCGGCGCTACAAGGGCGTGCGACCGGCTCCCCTCGCCGGGCCACAGAAGACCATCGCTCTCGAAGGCGACTTCGCCCAGTGGGCAGACGTAACGCCGGAGTTCCTCGATGACATCGGCGACGAAGCCCGGCGCGATCACCCCGGGTACAACAACCACACCCGCTACGTCAACACCACCGGACGCAATGACTTTTCAGCCCTCAAGGTCTCGCGCGACCGCAACTTGTTGTACTTCTACGCCCAGACGAAGGACCCCATCACCCCGTACACGGACCCGCGCTGGATGATGCTGTACCTCGACACAGATGCCGATCCGAGCACGGGTTGGCTGGGCTTCGACTACGTGGTGAACCGCACGGTGCGCGATGCCACGACCACCGTGCTGGAGGCCCGGGAGGGCGACACCTGGCAGGCGAGGGCCGAGTTGCGCTACTGCGTCAGCGGCAATGAACTCATGCTCGCCATCCCACGCACTGCCATAGGCCTCGCCGACACGGAAAAGCCGCTGAAGCTGCACTTCAAATGGGCGGACAACACGCAGGCTGACGATCCGGAGGAGTTCTGGCTCGATGGCGACTGCGCGCCGAACGGGAGGTCTGCCTACGTGTATGAGGAGGGGGCGCAAGAGGGGGAAAGATAGAGGCTGACCAAAGAGACACCGAGAACGGCGGAGGACGGCAACGTCTCACCACGGAGACACGGAGAGCACGGAGTCTCACGGAGAACGGCAA
>CAZXDD010000913.1:0-1800 GCA_964639415.1 uncultured Armatimonadia bacterium | reverse complement strand
TTGCCGTCATCCTGTCCATCCGCCGCTATCCTGTCCATCCTGTCCGCCGTTGTCGTTGTCATTGCACATGGGTGCTCACTGTCCGAACCTCAGCGAGTACACGTCCGCATCGCTCAGCGCGATCCTCACCCGCACCGGCTTGCCCGCCAGGCCGCTCAGGTCGCCCTTGCCCTGCCATGTCACGGTGCGCTCCAGGCTGTCCCCGAACACCTCGTCGCAGTCCGCCAGGGAGAATCCCTCCAGCGCCTTACCGGCGGCGTCCTGCAGCTCCACTCGCACGCTGCCGGCGGCGGAGGTGGCGAAGTTCAGCACAAGCCGGTTCCCGCTGAACAGCAGCGGCTTGGTGAGCATCTGCCCGCCCTTGAGCGGGGCGCTGATCGAGACGAAGCCATCGATCCGCATGGTGTAACGGCGCATGCGCACATTGGTTTTCCAGGTGTTCTCCGGGCAGTAGAGAGAGAGCTCCGGCGGGGCCGTGGGGTCTTCCGGCTGCGTCTCGATGAGGCCGAGGCCCTGGTAGCAGTCGCCATAGAGCCAGTTGTCCTTGCGCTCCGGGCCGGGGCGGAGGAAGGCCTCGCCCCAGCGGTTGAACAGGCGCCCGTCGCGGCTGGTCATGAACAGCCCGTCGGTGATGGCGGTGCCGTAGCGGGGCGAGATCTTCACGCGGTTTTCGCGGTGGGCCCGGTCGGGGAGGGTTTCGAAGGACGGTGACCATTGGCGCTCCACGTAGCGGGTGGGGAAGCCGATGAAGATGTGGGGCGCCCGGGGATAGGGCATGACCTGGTTGGTGTAGAGTTGTTCCTCGGGGGAGTCGACGTACTGCAGCAGCTCGGGCTCGGACCAGGTGAGGTAGTCCTCGGAGGTCGCCACACGGATGTCGCGCAGGCCGTCGTGGAAGTCGCGGAAGTAGGCCCAGTAGTGGCCGCGCTCAGCATCCCAGAAGGTCAGATTCTGGCTGTCGAAGGCGCCTTTGGTGATGATCGGCCCGTCCTTGAGGGGGGACCAGTGGAGGCCGTCGGAGGACTTGTAGGCCCACAGCCCGCCGGGGCCCGAGGCGGTGGCCTTGTACTCCTCGCCCGGGCGGCAATCGGGGTTGGCGTCCTTGTAGACCACGAAATTGTCGGCGTTTTCCCGGGTCCAGACGATGTTATTGTGCGTATTGCCGTCGTATTCCACGATTCCCAGGTCGGGCTTGGTCCAGTGGATGCCGTCCTCGCTCTCGGCGTAGCAGGCGTAGATGCCGTGGCTGGTGAGGGCCGAGCCGTCCTCGGTGGTGAGCTGGTAGCCGATGTAGTAGAGCTTGAACACGTCGCCATCGCGGAAGACGTCGTAGAAGCACGAGCCCGTGCCTTCCCAGGGCTGGTCGTGCACCAGGACGATCTCGCGGGGCGTGGGGTGGTGAAGCCGGAGGGCCGCGCCGCCGGTCATCTTGTCGATCAGGTAGTCATCGACAAACAGCTCCAGGCGCGAGCCGATGTCCGGCGGCCGTGTGGCACCGGGTGAGGTGGTCAACTGTGGGCCCCCTTCGCGGGCTTCCTGTGCCCCGGCCATTGTGGCGAGGGACAGGGCGATGATGTGCAGCCAGGGCAGCAGTGGGGAGAGTGCGGTCGCGCGCATGTAGCATGCCCTCCGGCCGGCGGGCGTACCGATGGTCGCCGGCAGCGCAGGGTTCGCCCGGGGGCGGCGGTGTCCCTTCCCGCCCCTGCCCTCCCCGTCGTAGCGGGTACCAGGCAAAAGACGTCGTTGCCCGCAAACCGTGATCGTACAACCGACGACCCCCTTGAACGTGTTTAGTCCGGT
>CAZXDD010000912.1:0-1809 GCA_964639415.1 uncultured Armatimonadia bacterium | reverse complement strand
CGGACCGGCCGGACTTTTCGGCCGGACCTCTAGTGGTCCATCTTCCGCAGGTCGGCCGTGTTCTTGTCGATGTCCTCTTGCGGCAGCTCGTAGTCGGTGAGCTTGCCGGCGAAGTAGGCGTCGTACCCGGCCAGGTCCAGCAGGCCGTGGCCGCTCCAGTTGAGGAGGATGACTCGCTTCTCCCCGGCCTCCTTGGCCTTCAGCGCCTCGACGATGGCGGCGCGGATGGCGTGAGAGGTCTCCGGGGCCGGGATCCACCCCTCGGTTCGCGCGAACATCACGGCGGCCTCGTAGCACTCGAGCTGGTGCAGCGCCGTGGCCTCGATGACGCCCTCATTGACGAGCTGCGAGACCAGCGGTGAGGCTCCGTGGTAGCGCAGGCCGCCGGCGTGGATCGGAGCCGGGACAAAGCCGTGCCCCAGGGAGTACATGCGCAGCAGCGGGGTCATGCCTGCGGTGTCGCCGAAGTCGTAGGTGTACGGTCCGCGGGTGAGCGTGGGCGAGGCCGCGGGCTCGGCGGCGATGATCCGCACCTTCTTGCCCTCCCTGAGCTTGTCATGGACGAAGGGGAAGCTGATGCCCGCGAAGTTCGAGCCGCCGCCGTGGCAACCGATGACGACGTCCGGGTACTCTCCCGCCAGCTCCATCTGCTTTCTGGCCTCGAGACCGATCACCGTCTGGTGCAGCATGACGTGGTTGAGCACGCTGCCCAGCGAGTAATGGGTATCATCGCGCTTGACGGCCTCCTCCACCGCCTCGCTGATCGCCATGCCCAGCGAGCCCGGGGAGTCCGGGGATTCGGCGAGGATCTTGCGGCCGAACTCCGTGGTGTCGCTGGGGCTGGGATAGCAGGTGGCGCCCCAGGTATTCATCATCAGGCGGCGATAGGGCTTCTGCTGGTAGCTGATGCGCACCATGTACACGATGCACTCGATGTCGAACATCTGGCAGGACATGGACAGCGCGCAGCCCCACTGTCCGGCGCCGGTCTCGGTGGTGATGCGCTTGATCCCGGCCTCCTTGTTGTAGAAGGCCTGGGCCACCGCGGTATTCGGCTTGTGGCTTCCGGCGGGGCTGACACCCTCGTTCTTGTAGTAGATGTGGGCCGGGGTGTCCAGGGCCTGCTCGAGCTTGGTCGCCCGGTAGATGGGGCTGGGCCGCCAGAGCTTGTAGATCTCCCGCACCTCATCGGGTATCTCGTGCCACCGCTCGGTGCTCATCTCCTGTGCCAGCAGAGACATGGGGAAAAGGGGAGCCATGTCCTCGGGGCCGATGGGCTGGCCGGTTGCGGGGTGCAATGGTGGGTCCAACGGGCGGGGCAGATCGGCGGCGACGTTGTACCACTTGTCGGGCAGCTCGCTGATGGGTAGGTCTATCCTGCGTTCACTCACGGTGCATCCTCCCTTTGCCTGGTTCGCCGGTCAATACGCTCTGAGGGTCTGGGCCGCGACGGTCCTGTTATGCAAAGCGGGCCGTGGCTTGGAAAGCCCACGGCCCGCGAAGGGCACTGACAGATAAGCCGTGGGGCTGCTATGCGCGCCCACGGCCATGGTTCGATGTCGGTAGCAACGAGGCAGGCCTGAGGGTGCGCTAGTCGTCGCGCCGCCAAGCCCAGGTTCGATTGTTCCTTTGGAGCTGGGTCATCAACCATTCTCCCCCATGCTTGCACTCAGTCTACGTGGCCCGAGGGGAGAAGTCAAGTGGCAAAACGGCAGGAACGGCGGGAACGGCAGGTGACAGGTGACAGGTGACAGGGACAGCAACGGCAGGGGGCAGCAACGGCAGGGACAGCAACGGCAGGGACAGCTA
>CAZXDD010000911.1:0-1842 GCA_964639415.1 uncultured Armatimonadia bacterium | reverse complement strand
ACAAGGGCGCGTAGCTCGCGCAAGTCTGCTGCGGAACGCCACAGGGCCCCGCCGGCATCGGCGGGGCCCTGTGCGGATCAGCCCCTTGCGGCCTCGGCCGGTTCAGGGGTTGGCGGGAGCTTCGCCACCCACTGGCCCCAGGTGCGCAGGGCTCCCGTGACATTCCTCCCCGAGTACACGCGCGGCGTCAGGCGGTAGTGCTGCCCTGTCGTGGCGTCGACGATGCCCAGGCCGTGGGTCATCATCAGGCCGGTGGCAAAGCGACCCACTCGATAGTGGTAGAGAACAAAGCGCCCATCGGGCGACCACTGAATGGCGTCGATCCGTACGCCGGTGCCGCGCAGGCGCTTGCCCTCCTGCGCGTCGGGCCCGATGATGATGTCCTTCCTGTTCGGAGCCACCCGCGCCGTCCCTTGGGGCGATATCAACGGCGCGAACAACGTGCGGATGGCGCCATCCACAGTGGGCTGGGGCCCGACGGGGCCCAGCAGGCCAACTGCGTCCGGGGTCAGCCGCCGGGTGCCGATGTCGCGGGGTAGGTCTATAGGCTTCGTGCCATCCTCCTGGGCCAGAGCGTACACCGGGCGCCCCTTGACGTAGTCCTGCTCGACGATCGCCCAGTGCCCGGCGGGGTCGACTAGGCGTACCTTGGCCCGCAGGTTGGTCAACGATAGCTTGCTCAGGTCCAGTACCGCCAGGTCACTGTCTCTGCCCATCTGCCCGTCGAAGCACGGATGGAAGACGAACACTCCCCGACACACCCCCGCGGGCAGCAGCGCCGGCCGGGGGCGCGCGAGTCTCGGCCCAAGGACCGCCAGGACCGGGGCCGCCAAGCTCACCAACAGGACCCACCGTAGGAGCCGGCGCCTGGGTCTGCGCTCAGAAGCCATGGCTACCCCCTGTAGATCAGTCTGCGCACATCGCAACGGCACTAGCGCGACGCCTCCTTTCACGGCCCATCCCCCGGCATCACGCACCGCAGGCCGATGTTCCCGAGGACGCCGGGCTCATCCCCATTGCGGAAGGCCGAGCGGCACTCATCCGCGTCGCTGGACCATGACCCGCCCTGGTAGACGTGAGTCAGGCCCCGGCGGGGGCCGGTGGGGTCCACCGCGGCCCCGTGGGCGTAGGCACGTTCGGAGTACCAATCGGCGCACCACTCGGCCACATTCCCCGCCATGCCCACGGCGCCGCACCAACTGGCGCTGTGCGGGGAGCTGTCGGCCGGGAAGGCGTTTCCCTCCGGCCCGGGGTTCTGCGCGTTGCAGCAGCGCCGCGCCTGCCACTCGTTGCCCCAGGGGTAGCGATGGCTCTCGGGGCGGCGCGCGGCGTACTCCCACTCGGCCTCCGTGGGCAGGCGGAGGCCGCGGAACTTGCAGTAGTCGGCGGCCTCGCCCCATGATATCCCGCGAGCCGGATGGTCACCGTGTGCGGGCTCGTCGTCCAGGTGAGTGAGCCCGGCGTCCAGGCGGAACCGCAGGTACTGCTCCCTGGTGACCGGACACCGCGCCAGCCAGAAGCCGCGCGAAATGCGCACGGGGTGTACGTCGGCCCCGGCAACGAGCTCCACGCCCTGCAGCTTGCGCTAGTTGGTGATGTGTTGGGCCGAGATACTCCCAAGGCCAATGACGGCGGCCTTCAGCGTGTCTGACATGCGACAGCCACACCTACCTTCTCTGGCATGGCTGCGCCATGGACCTGCCCGCTGACAGCCAGCCCCTGCACCGGCAGGGAGCGCGGCGCGCATAGATAGCATGAGTATAGCACGTATTGCCCGACGACAAGGCCCTATCGTTGTCCTATCGTTGTCCTATCGTTGTCCTATCGTTGTCCTATCGTTGT
>CAZXDD010000910.1:0-1862 GCA_964639415.1 uncultured Armatimonadia bacterium | reverse complement strand
CGTTTGTCGTTGGTGTTGGACGCCCCCCCGGCGCGGTACAGGCCCGCGCCCTACAAGACGGCGGCGTTCGGCGCGGTTGTAGGGCGGCGACCTGTGCGCCGCCGCCGTTTGTCGTTGGTGTTGGACGCCCCCCCGGCGCGGTACAGGCCCGCGCCCTACATGGACACCTGTGCTTCGCCGATGTCCGCTACTGCCCCCCCAGGTCGCCGATCGGCCTGCCTTCGGTATCCGTGATCCGGAAGTACAGGCGCCAGGCGTCCACGATGTCGAACACCTTCGCCAACACCACGTTCCTTCCGGCCTTCAGGGTCGCCTTCACCTCGTCTTGGTCCCTCTTGGCCGCGCGGCCGTCGGGGTACTCGAACACTCTTTCCCCATTGAGCCACAGCATCAGGGCATCATCACTCCCCACCTTGAGCAGCACCTCCCGCTCGCGGGGCGAGGTGAACTCGGTGTAGGCGTAGGCGGTGGCCATGTCCACCTTGCCGCAGAGCCGCTCGATGTCGATCATGCCGTCGTCGCCGATCCATTCCGCCGGATAGGGCCGCCAGGTCAGGGGGCCGTCGGGGCCGGGGTACTCGGCCTCCAGGGAGACCTCGCCCTGCTCCGGCGAAAGAACCTCGGCGAAGGCCTGTCGCCATTGGGCATCCTTCTCCGCGGGGAAGGGACCCACGACGGACCAGGCAAAGGGCCTGCAGGCCAGGATCGTCTGTGGCTTGAGGACCACGCCCTGCACGGTGTTTCGCACCGTTATCTCATGCTCTCCCATTCCCAGCGCCTTGCCCCCTTCCCCGGCGGCGGCATAGCGCACCATGACCTTCTCGGTGGCTCCGGGGGCGAGACTGCAATCGGTCTTCGCGGGTGTCAGCACGAGGCTCTCCGGCCCTGTCAGCGCAATCTCGCCGGTGGTCTGCACCGCCGAGCGGCTGGTGAGCTCTAGAGCGAATTCTCCCTTCTCCAGGAGCCGCAGCGTAGCGGGTACCCCGGTGGCTATCGGGGTCTGCACCACGGTCACGCGCTCGCGGGAGTGGATGGCCGCGCCGGTCCTGGCCGTGGTCACCACCGTCCACAGCAGGTCGCTGTCGGCGGCGGCGGGTTCCACAGGGACCTCGAAGCGCCAGCGGCCCTCGGGCAGCGGCTCGCCCAGGACGGTGCCCCGGGCGCCCTGATAGGCGTAGCGCAGAACGGGGACGGTCTCGGGATCGGCCAGGGGCAGGCCGACCTCGATCCGCGCCGGCCCCGCATTGGAGGCGATCGTCGCCGGTGCGGACCATTCCTCGAACCTGAGCTGGCCGTGCTTCTCCCGCACCTGGAGCTTTGCCCACTGCTCCGGGCGGCAGACGAAGAGCACCTGCTCCGAGGGACGGTACCAGTAGCCCGAGGTCTCGGCGGCGGCCAGCTCGGTCTCCGTGAGCTCCTTGAGCCTGGCTCCGTCCACCCTCACGCTGTCGGGCGGCCCGCATTCGATGCGGACCACAGTCCCCGGAGGCAGCGGCGAGCCCGAGCGGCGCAGGGTGATCTCATCCCCGCTCCGGCCGCAGCGCAGGGCCGTCCTGGCCCCCTTGCGCCGCCAGTCGAAGCCGCAGGAGCCCCTGTCCGGAGGGGGCATGGCCTGGATCGCCCGGACGAAGCGGTCGCCGATGGGTGTCGCCGCGTTCAGCGCGGCGTCCAGCTTCATGGGGATGATGGCCCCCTCGGCCACGTAGACCGGCAGGTGGCTCACGGGGGCCTGGGCCTCGATCCACCCCGGCCCCTTGTAGTGGCTGCCGTCCATGATGTCCACCCAGTTGCCCCGGGGCAGGTAGACGCGCCGCTGGGTCCCGGGCCGGCACACGGGCGCCACCAGCAGGCCGGGTCCCAGC
>CAZXDD010000909.1:0-1863 GCA_964639415.1 uncultured Armatimonadia bacterium | reverse complement strand
CGGCGTTGGAGGGCCCCCTCGGCGCGGTACAGGCCCGCGCCCTACAGGGGTGACCGAGCAGGTGCCCACAGCGGACCCGGGGAATCGTGTACTGACGGGTCACCACGGCCGTTGACCGCAGAGGCCGCCGGCCACCATGCGCCGGCCCGATCTGGAGGGACACTCTATGGATGCCTTCATGCTGCGCATCGGGCTCACCGCGGCCGTCTGCCTTCTGGCCCTCGCCGCCCACGCCGCCGACGCCCCCGAGGTCGGGGATGTCGTGTTCCGGACCGACTTCGAGGACGAGGAGGGCCGGGAGAGCTGGTCGAGTAACCCCGCCGCCTCCTGGGTCGAGGAGGAGGGCAGGGGCACCTGCCTTCGCGTCCAGGTGCCCGCAGACAACGCCGGGGGCGGCAACATGATCCAGCTCCCGCTGGACCTCAGCGCCTGCGCCGGATGTCAGTTGGCCTTCGAGTGCCTCGCCAAGGCCGACGATGTCACCAAGCCCTCGGCCTCCTATCTCGGTGTGAAGTTCATGTGCCACTACGTTTCTCCGACGGAGGGCCCCTTCTGGCGCAACCAAAGCGACGTCTACGGCACCTTCGACTGGAAGCCCCTGCGTTTCGGAGTCCCGCTTCCTGCGGACGTGACGGCCGTCCAGATCAGCCTGGGCCTGCAGGACAGCTCAGGCACGGCGTATTTCGATGACATCAAGGTCACCGTGACCCGCCTGCCCTTTCCGCCGCGGCCCGAGCCGCCGGTGGACCCGCCCCCGGCCTTCCGCGGCCACGACCTGCCTCGCCTGCGCGGTGTCATGTCCCCCAATCGGTTCTCAGACGAGGACATGCGGGTGCTGGGCCGGGAGTGGAACGCCAACGTCATCCGCTGGCAGATCACCCGCAACTGGGGGCAGACGGGCACCGACCGCAGCCTGGAGGAATACGACAAGTGGCTCTACGGCAGGCTTGACGAGCTGGACCAGGCCCTGGAGGCCTGCCGGCGCTACGGCATCCGTGTGGTGGTGGACATGCACTCGCCCCCCGGCGGCAGGCTCGAGGGCAGTGAGCTTGCCATCTTCCACGAGAAGCTCTACGCCGACCACTGGGTGAAGCTGTGGCAGGACATAGCCCGGCGCTACAAGGGCAATGAGGTCATCTGGGGCTACGATCTCATCAACGAGCCGGTGCAGAACCTGCCGTCAGCGGAGGGGGTGGAGGACTACCTGCAGGGCCAGGTGCGCGTGGCCAGGGCAATTCGAGAGATCGATCCGGACATGCCGATCTTCATCGAGGCCAATGACTGGGACTCGGCCGCCGGGTTCCGCGAGCTGCAGCCGGTGGTTGTGCCCAATGTGATCTACCAGGTGCACATGTACGTGCCCGGCGAGTTCACCCATCAGGGCGTGCACGGCAGTGCCGTGGGCAAGGTCTATCCGGGGATGCTGGGAGGGGTCGAGTGGAACAAGGAGCGCCTGCGGGGTGTGCTGGCCCCGGTGCGGGAGTTCCAGCTCGCCTACAATGTGCATATCTTTGTGGGCGAGTTCAGCGCGATCCGCTGGGCCCCCGGAGCGGCGCAGTACCTCACCGACTGCATCGAGCTTTTCGAGGAGTACGGCTGGGACTGGACGTACCACGCCTATCGCGAGTGGGACGGCTGGAGCCTGGAGCACGGCCCGGACCGGGACGACCGCAATCCAACGGTGGAGCCGACGGACCGCAAGCTGGCGGTGCTCAAGTGGTTCGCCATGAATGAGAAGCCGCGGTTCGACTGAGTCCCTCCGCCGTCGCCGCCACAGGGATGCAGCGCCGGGATGCAGCGACGGGGTAAACCCCGTCGCTAGGGGGCGCCTTCGGCGCCACGGGCCCTTCGGGCCCAACGGCC
>CAZXDD010000908.1:0-1901 GCA_964639415.1 uncultured Armatimonadia bacterium | reverse complement strand
CGCCGCGAAGTCGGGGAACTCGTCCCCCAGGTTGTCATTGACGATGGCCCGCGACTTCTTACCCTGGGGTCGGCTGTCCCCCAGGGCCACGTTGTACGGCGGGTCGGTCCAGCAGACGTGGCACCTCTCTCCGGCCAGCAGCAACTCCACCAGCCGCGGCTCCTGGCAATCCCCGCAGGCTATGCGGTGCGGCCCCAGAGTCCAGACCTGCCCCGGCTTGCAGCCCCACTTCTCCTGCAGCTGGTCGGCCCGGTCCATCTCCGCGCCCGGGTCCTCGATGAGCGGCTTGGGCTCCAGGTAGAGCCCGGCCTTCTTCGCCAGGTCCTCGAGCATGGCCTGTAGCCCGGCGTCGTTGGTCACGACCTCCCGCAGCAGCGCGTCGAGCGCTTCGGTGTCGGCCTCGGCCAGAGCGGCGATCGGGTCCAACGACAGAAGCGCGAGGGCTTCCTTGTCCTCGGGAATCTCCACGTAGGCGACTGGTACACCCTCGACGCCGGCCGACAGGTACTCCTCCACCCGGGCGTGTCCGTCGAGCAGATGACCAGTGACCTTGTTGACCAAGCAGGGGGCGATGATGTCCAGCTCGTTCAGCGAGCCTCGGAGGGCTTCCCTCTGCGCAGCCGGATGGCGGCGGAAGTTACCGGGGTGCGCAAGCAGGGACTCAGGCGATACCAGATCCCAGCCCACGACGCGCGACTCCCAGGCCCTTGTCTTCTCAGCCAATCACTGCCTCCAGGTATTTGCGGCGCGCGAGGTATCGCTCCAGGTAGGGCCGGGCGAACTCCCATTCCTCCCGCTCCCGCCAGTAGTCCGGGGCGCGCCGAAGGAGGGTGTCGATGGTGATGGGGTCGTTCAGGTGCTCGAGGCGATGGCAGTAGATGCAGAGGGTCACCGTGGGGAGATGGACGTTCCTCCTCCGGCGGCCCATGCCGATGCCATAGGGGAAGTGCGCGTCCTCAAGGCCGTAGCGGGATCCGCAGACCAGGCACCGCCCGCGTCCGGAGAAGCTCTGGTCCACGACCACCTCCCCCGAACGCAGAAAGCCGCCCAGAGGGACGGCGGTGACGGTGAATCACGAAGCCCCGGCTGACAAAGGGGGTCCGCGCCCGATCCGGGGGCGGGAAGGGTGCGAACGGATCAGAGGGAGCGCACCCTCCCGCCGAGGCTATACCAGACGGCGGATTACGAGTGCACCTCGGGCATCATCACATGGTGCCGTCATCTTACTATGCCATCACTGGCATAGTCAAGGCCTGAAAACGTGCTTGGCGCGGTGCGCGACAAACAAGAGGCCGATGGCCTCTTCCAGGAAGACGTCAAACGTTGCCCGGCAGAGCCGATCGCTTTTGGTTGGCATGAGCCCGGCGTAGCGTGCAGCCGTCTCCCAGCCTCTGGCTTCCTGGCAGGCTGCGGGCGTTCCCGAGGGCCCCGGCCGGCGATAGTAACCATGCACGAGTCGGTAGCTGAGTGGCGCCATGACAGCCAGCCGGCGCATGGCACGATCGATTGCTTTGTTCTGGCGCATGATGCGCTCTTGACTCGCTGCCATCTCGTCGCCCCTGCGTGCACCAGCTGTGGCCGGGGACGGGGGGCCGTAGTTGCGGACGATCGTGCCGTCGTGGAACGCGGCGTACTCCTCTAGGGCGGATTGGAGCTCCTCGACGTGCTTGAAACGGGCGTCGTTGGGGGCTGTTGAACGGACATGGACTTCAGACGCGGAGATTTCCTTTGAGCTGACAGGCATCGGACCTCCTTCTGTGAAATGGGGAGTAGGTGCCAGAAGTGAGGGTAACAGGCCGCCTGCCATTCGCGCAGGTGACCATAGAGTGGATGAAGCCGGCGACGGTGCGGGCAGGACTACGACGCGCACCCGAGGGTAGCAGGGCGGTGTGAAGCCAACA
>CAZXDD010000907.1:0-1903 GCA_964639415.1 uncultured Armatimonadia bacterium | reverse complement strand
GACGGCGCTCAGGTGGAGCTGACCACCAGCTACCATCAGGGCGTGCTCTCAGGATTCGTGCGCGCGGCCGAGATCGCGGCCCTCGGCGGCGTTCAGCCCACAGAGGCCTACTGGCAGCGGCTGGAGCGGATGTACGAGTACACCATGTTCCTGCAGAAACCGGACGGCACCCAGCCGATGCTGGGCGACTCGTGGCCCGGAGACACGTCGGGCACCGTGGCGGCCGGCGGCCGACGCTTCTCTCGTCCGGACATGCTCTATGTGGGCACCCGCGGGAAAGAGGGCACCGCACCGGAGTACCTGGACACGGCCCTGCCCAGGGCGGGCTACTACGTGATGCGCACGGACTGGCTCGACCCCCAGGCGGTGTACCTGCTCACCGACATCGCCCACTCCTGGGGCGGCGGCCATCAACAGCCCGACGCCCTCCAGGTCAATCTCTACGCCTACGGCAAGACCTTGCTGCCCGACTCAGGCAGTTACCTGTACTACGGCCCGGAGCGAGCGGCCTTCGCCCGCACCGCCGCCCACAGCACCGTCACCGTAGACGACGGCAACCAGAACACCTCGGCCGCCAGACTCAACTGCTGGTTCACCTCGGAGACGCTGAGCTTCGTAGACGGCAGCCACGACGGCTATCCGGGGGTAACGCACCGCCGACAGGTGCTGTTCCCGCGTCCCGACGGCCAGGCCCCGCCGTACTTCATCATCATCGACCGGCTCACCGGCGAGGGCTCCCATGCCCTGGATCAGTACTTCCATCTCCTCCCCGCGGCGCTGGAATTGGACCAGGAGTTGCTCGTGGCGAAGACGGCCCTGCCCGAAGGCCCCAATCTGCTGGTGCGCGCACTGCGGACCGAGGGCCTCGGCATGGAGCAGGTCGACTCCTGGGTATCCTTCGTGTACACGGAGAGGGAGCCGCGTCCGGCGGTGCGCTACCGCCTCCAGGGGCCCCTGCCGGCGACCTTCGTCACACTGCTACTGCCCTACCCGGGGGCGGAGGCGCCCGCAATCGCGGCCCGGGAGGTACCGGTGCCCGGCGCAGCGGACTTCGTGGCCGTGCAGGTCACAGGTCCATGGGGCACCGACACGGTGTACTGCGGCGAGGGCCCGTCTCCGGTGCAGTTCTCCGGGGTGTCGGCCACCTCGAGGGCGGGGCTGATCCGGAGCGGAGACGACGGGGCACCGGGGGCGGTCACGGTGGTTCCCTGAGCCACCTTGAGCAAGTCCCCGGCCCGCAGCGTCATTGAGGGGAATCAACTAGATCTGAAGCGGATTTTTTGGATATCCTTCTAGCGATTTCGCTTGCATTTCCTATAATAGCAGTGTAAACTGCCGTTGTCGCAGCAATCAGCAGGACCACCGGCGGAAGATCGGTCAGGGAAGGGGTGACACTCCCATGACAACACTCGTGGCTCTCTCGATCTTGTCCGTAGAGACGAGGGAAGTAATCGTGAGTCTGCCACTTTGCTTACACTCGTGGCGGGTGCGCCCCCCCGGCGGAGGCGGCACCCGAGGAGGCTAGTCCTCTCCGTCTAGTAAACGGCCACGAGCTAATAAGCCCGTGGCCGTTTTTGTTGCGTGTGTCGTTACCCCAGGAGGGAGCGAAAGTGAAGCGCCTTATCCGTCTGGCTCAGTCCGGTGACAAGCGCGCCAAGGAGGAACTGCTGGCCAGGCTCCGTGCCAAGCTCTCCGGCATGGCGCGGTACTACGCACGCTGCTCCAATGAGGACTACGACGACCTGCTGGGCGAGGCCTGGCTGGCGGCGCTGGAGGCCCTGGAGGTCACGGACGTCACCATCGGTCAGCCCGAGCAGTATCTGCTCAAGCGTGCCCGCTGGCGCATCCTGGATCACATCAAGTGGGCCAAGCGCCGTGGGCAGGCAGAGCCTCTGGAGTCCGA
>CAZXDD010000906.1:0-1904 GCA_964639415.1 uncultured Armatimonadia bacterium | reverse complement strand
GCACCGTCTGCCCTCCGCGACCGTTCACATGCAGCCGTCACAGGGGCCCGGCCTCTCACGCGATGACCGTGCCCTTGCTCTCGGCTTCGGCATACGCCGAGGAGATCACCTTATGTACGTGTAGGGCGGTCTCGGCGTTGCTCAGCAACTCCTCCTCGCCCCGCACGGCGGCGATGAAGTTGGCGAACTCCCCCTCGAAGCGGTCACCGGCCGGAACCTCGTGCTCCAGCCATTCACCAGAGCCCTTGGGCTGGAACCGCACCGGGCCGGAGAAGTAGTTGTCAAGCCTTATAACGCCCTTCTCGCCCACAACCTTAAACTCCGTGTGATCCCCGGGTAAGGAATACCCCACTAGTACCTCGCCTACGCAGCCGTTCTCACCCTCGAACAGGAGCGAGGCCACGTCGTCGGTCTCCATCTCCTGTACCATCGTGCCCGCGCGGCATGAGACGTTGGCCACCTTGCCCAGGAGGAACTGGTAGATGTCCACGGCATGGGAGCCGTTGTCCATCAGGGCGCCGCCGCCCGCCTGACTCTTGCTGGCCCGGTGGTTGGTGGCGAACTCCACCCAGCCGGCGAAGGCACAGCGGTACAGCAAGGGCCTGCCCAGGGCGCCGGCATCGATGAGCTGCTTGATCTTCTTGATCGGCGGGTGCCAGCGATGGCAGTACGCGATCATGAGCTTGGCATCGTGCCGGGCGGCCGCCGCGGCCATGGCCTCCGCATCCTCGGTCGTCGCGGCGATGGGCTTTTCGCACATCACGCTGATCCCGCGCTCCAGAGCCTCGACGGACATCTCCCGGTGCAGAAACGGCGGGGTGCAGACACTCACCACGTCGGGCTTCTGCTCTTCCAGCATCTGCCGCCAGTCCGCATAGCCCTCGAAGGCGTACTTGTCCTTGGCCGCCTGCACGAACTGGGGGTTCACGTCGGCTCCGGCAATGAGCTCTACGCCCTGTAGCTTGCGGTAGTTAGTGATGTGTTGGGCCGAGATATTCCCGAGGCCGATAACGGCGGCCTTCAGCGTGTCTGACATGAGACAGCCACACCTACCTTCTCTGGGCTTGCTGCGCGGAGAACTTGCCCGCCGACAGCCGACCGCTGTAGCGGCGGGGAGCGCGGTACGCATACATGAATACAGTATAGCACATCTTGCCCGTGGACAAGGCCCGATTCTCGCCGCAACCCGCGGAGAGCCGAGGTCCGGGCGCCACGACACGGAGGGAAGGAGTCCGTGCCCTTGTCGGCCAACAACAGCCTCGTTACCCGTCACGGCCCCACCTCGTGCGGGGGCCGTCCCGCCGCGCGGGTCAACGGGGCCACGAACAACAGCTCATCCCCTCTCGAGGTCATGCGCATGGATCCGGCGGCAATCTCTCGGGAAGCCATCGATGCCGCGGGGTTCGGCCTCTGCGTGCTGGACGCCGAGGAAGTCATCGTCTACCTGAGCCCGCACGCCGAGCGCCTTCTGCGCCCGCTGTCGGGCTGCGTCGTCGGCGGACGGTGGCCCGACATTGTCGCCGCCAACCACCCTCACCTGGACGCGCTCGCCTCGCCGGCCGTGCAGTCCCCGGCTGCCGGCGTCCGCGAGTACCGCCTCAGGCTCCCCGACTCCGACCAGGCCACGGAGCTGACGGTGCGTCTGCTTGCCGTCGCCGAGCAGGGCCGGCCGCTCACCTGCCTGCTCCTGGAAAGCCTGCCGCCCGTGGCCGCGCCTCCGGCCGCCGACGCGGCCGGAGACCGCGAACGCCTCTTCCGCGACGCCCCCGACATCATGCTCCTGCTGCACGAGGACGGCGGGATCGTCGACGCCAATGACGCCGCCGCCGAGGCCTACGGCTACAGCCTTGCGGAGCTGCAGATCGGAAGAGCGTCGTGTAGGGAAAGAGTGTAGGATAGGGTGT
>CAZXDD010000905.1:0-1924 GCA_964639415.1 uncultured Armatimonadia bacterium | reverse complement strand
TTCCGATCTAGATCGCAGGAGACCTCGGGCGCCGGCTCGGAGGAGCAAAGCGCCGGTGTGAGCTCCGCCGTCTCGAGAGCCAGTGTACTGCACTCGGCCCACATCTCCGGTGACTTGGGGAAGCTGGACGGCGGCTTGCGGATGAAATACTGGATGCCCCGAGCGCCGTGGGCTATGGCCAGGTAGGTCATGACCCGTTGCTCCCGGGCGGTGGGCTCGCGCTTCCAGCCCTCGCCACCGCCGAAGCACTGGGGCACGATCCAGATCGCCTTCTCGGGCCCAAAGGCGTTCCGCAGATTGGCGGTCATCTCGCTGACCCGCGTGACCGGGCCGGCGGGAATGGGATAGGGGTCGCCCATCACGATGTCCATGGCGTCGGAGAAGAGGCGCGCGTGGTCGATGCCCTGGTAGAAGACGATGCTCACCGGATGGTAGGGGTCCAGTTCCCTGACCGCCTGGTACACCCGGGTCAGTGGCGCGGCACGGTCCTCGGAGGGCTCGTCGGCGATATACCACGACAGCAGCGCCGGGTGGTCGCGGAAGGCCTCCACCTCGCGGCGGAGCGAAGCCCATTGCTCCTCCGAAAGCTCCGGCTGATTGGTCCAGATCAGGTGGTAGTTGACCCGCATCCCCACCTGCGCACAGCGGTCGAGGTAGGCGCGGATCTGCTGTAGCTTCTCGTCATCCTGCGGCCCGCCGTGATAGGGCGAGAAGAGGCTGAAGCCGCGGACCACCTCACCGTCGATGACGTTGTCGGCCAGGGGCCAGTAGGTGTAGTAGCCGAAGGGGATGAAGGGCAGTCCGTCGGCGACCAGGCCGCCCGAGGCATGGTCGATCTTGACCTCGTTGTCCCGTGGCGGCAGCTTCCGGTAGCCGGTCTCGACCCGGGCCAGCACCTGGTCGCCACGACGGAGGGTCCCGGTCAGGCGATGCTCGCCCTCGGCCAGCCCGGCAAGGGGCACGGGCAGCAGCACTTGCGGGCCGGTGACGGGCACGGCGGCGGCGTCTCCGGCGGCGCCGTCCCCCACGAGCTGCAAAGTCAGGCCCTCGGCCGCGAGATCCCCAGCAACTCGGGCGACGATGTCGGCTTCCGTCTCGGTGGTGTAAAGCGACAGCCGGGGAAACAGCTCCAGGTAGGGGTCCGTCTCCACCATCAGGGGCGCCAGCCGCAGGATCTCCTCCCCGCCGGGGTGCGCGATGACCAGGGCCAGGGCCTCGGTTCCCCGGCCGGGTAAGGGTACCGGGCACTCCACTTCCACCGGGGCCTCGGCCAGCTTCACAGCCATGACCCTCGAGACGGCCTCGGGCCCGCCGCCGGCGCGCTCCACGCGGATCTCAACGTCCTGGGGTCCCGCCTCCGCCCGCGACAGAGCGACGTGGAAGCTGCACTCACCTGTGCGCACCTTGTCGGGCCACCGCAGGTCGTGGAGCACCACTCCGCGCTGGGCCTCGGGGCCCGGCTCGATCTTGACATCGATCCTCACCCGGCGCACGGTACCCCTCTCCATGGTGTCCGTCCACCACTGGTCGCCGCCCCTGGGGACACACAACAGGTTCAGCGGGCGGTCCGCCGAGATGGCCAGGCTGCCGTACGGACTGACGAGCTGTTGCTGTGTCGCATTGCCCCACGGGTCGATGCGTCCCGTGGCGGGCACTTCGATCTTCCCGGTCCTCTCGCCGCCGGCCGTCACGATGCGGTAGTCCGCCCCCTCCAGCCACAGCCTGCCGAGGCCGTACAGCACCTGGATCTCCGCACTCTGCGGCTCCAGTATCTCGTAGGCGTAATCCAGCGAGAGCGCGTCCCCGGGGCCAATCGTGACGGTCTTTTCGTACCGGAAATGCTCGTTCTCGTCACGGACCGTCAGCACGGCGCGGTCCGCGCCGCGTACCAGCGAACCTCTTGCGCTGTGGCCGCCAGAGCGGT
>CAZXDD010000904.1:0-1929 GCA_964639415.1 uncultured Armatimonadia bacterium | reverse complement strand
TCAGCCACTTGGTGGTTGATTTTCAGCCAGTGAGTGGGTCACGCCCTGTCGCGGGGGGATGTCATGCGCGCCTTGCGTCGTGCCTTTCGGCGGGAGGCTCCACGCGGTGCCCATGGAGGCGCTGTGGGGGTAGGGGCATCGCGATGGCCTATCGAGGAGACTTGGCCGCTGGGGTCCGGGGGGGGTACAATGTGGATACGGCCGGCAGGCCGCACCGGAGGTGAGGCACATGGAACGCACCTACACCGTCGTCTTGCGGCGTGAGCCCGAGGGGAGCTACACCGTCCTCGTGCCGGCGCTTCCAGGTTGCTTGACTGAGGGTGACACGGTGGGAGACTCCCTGGTCTCGGCCAGGGAGGCCATCGAGTGCTATCTGGAAAGCCTGGTGCAACACGGCGAGCCTGTGCCGGAGGATGGCCCGGTCCTGAGCTTTGCCCGCGAGGGGTTGACAGAGGGGTTCATCTTCAGGGTGAGGGCGTCGGTGCCAGACGCAGTGGCGGCCTGTGGCTAGGCTGCCTCGCGTCACCCCGACCGAGATGGTGCGAGCACTGCAGAGGGCCGGCTTCGCCGCCGACAGGCAGAAGGGCAGCCATCTCACACTGCTCCACCCGGAGACAATGAAGCGAACCGTTGTGCCGATGCACCGCCAGACTTTGGGTCTTGGGCTGACCGCCGAGATACTCCGGCAGAGGGGATCACTACGGGCCGCTGCGGCAGTGGCCGGGGTTCTTGGTGCATCTCGCCCCCTCCGAGGCTGAAGGGGGAGCTTGGGCCCCCCAGCCGCCGCAACAGATGCTGTCAGCAAATGTCGTTTGGGCGGCGCCCACATGTGGTATACTATGCGCGGATCTGAATCCCGGCTCGACCGGATAGTAGGATCCCTCCGGGAAGCGAAAGCTTCCCTTTTTCATGCCCTCAGTCGTACGAACCCCATGGGATCACTCCTGGACGCCACCTTGCAGCAGATTGGCTCCAGCCGGCGGTAGTAGGTGTGCCCCGTCTTGCGCTTCATGTAGGCGTTGGGGGCCAAGCTCTGGTAGACGAGATAGGCGGCCAGGTCGGCGGCCTGGATGAAGTAGGACGTCGCCGAATCCTTGAGGTGTGGGTCCTCGATGATGTGCCCGACGGGCAAATCGCGGAAGCCTCCACCGAAGCGGCCATCGTTTGGGATCGGGTTATAGCGGCGCATACGCCGGAGTAGCGAAGTGAGCTTGAGGTCGTCTGTGTGATCCGGGAAGAGCATGCCCCGGTCATCCGGATTGGCCGGGCCGGAGAAGTTGCGGTGGGCCAGCGTGTTCTCGAAGCGCTGTAACAGGGCGCTCCAGGCGCGGCCGAAGACGTCCGGCGCATCGGCGCCCCCCGAGGCCGCGGAGGCCGTCGTCTTGTCCACTATGACGGCAAGCAGGTTCAGGTCGGCCATGGACCCGAGGCAGTCCGCGAAATGCCGCACGATCGTCAGGCGGTCGTTCCTCGGTATGCGCACCAACTCGCCGGGTCGCGATATGAAGTGGGCCGCGTGCAGTTCGTCGCGGAGACGAAGCCCGAACCTGTCCTTCATCTCGCGCCGGAAGGCAACCATACGGTCCAGTGTGCTCTGCCACCGCAGCTCGTGGACGACGAGGCCGCACAGAACGAAGTACTGAGTCGGTGAGCCCTGCAGCCCTGAGTCGCCGCTCTCGTCCACGTACATGATGTACACGGTCGTATCCCCCTGAGCATGGCCGGGCCGCTGTGTTTGCCTCAGGCCTCGCGCACCTCGCCCCTTACCCCTTCAAGTAATCATCAATCGCCGTGGCAGCCGTCCTTCCCGCTCCCATGGCCAGGATCACCGTGGCTGAGCCGGTCACGATGTCTCCTCCGGCGTAGACGCCCGGGATGCTCGTGGCTAGATCGGAAGAGCACACGTCTGAACTCCAGTCACGAGATTCC
>CAZXDD010000903.1:0-1948 GCA_964639415.1 uncultured Armatimonadia bacterium | reverse complement strand
CGAGTGGCAGGGCATCTTGACTCTGCGCAGGCTGCTCGCGCTCCGCAGCTATGACAGGATCGAGTAGGCCGCGCCGGGGGCGAGGCCGGCGGCCCGCCCGCAGACCCCGGCGCCGTATCTGCCGACACACGACTGCCCGATCACGGAGGCCATGTGATGAAGCCCGTCTGCATCGCCACACTCTTGGTCATGCTCGCCGGCCTATCCTGCGCACAGGAGTTCAGCGCGCCGCTGTCGCCGGACGCCGAGGACCTATGGCGTCTTGCCCGGGGGGAGTGGAAGCTGGGCGACGGGACCATCGAGCAGAGCAGCACCGACGGCGGAAGCTGCGCTATCCTCAGGGAGGCAGCCTTCGCCGACATGACCCTGAACGTCGAGTTCTTCGTGGCCCCGGAGGGCGATGGGGTGCGCGCCGCGGCCATCGTGTTCAAGGCCACAGGGACCATGACGTACTACTGGGTCCACCTGGACACCAAGAACCGCCAGGTGATCCTGGTGCGCTCGGAGCCGCGGAACACCTGGAACGAACTGGGACGCAGCGCCTGCGGCCTGTCGGATAACGCCTGGCACACGGCGACCATTCGCTGCACGGGGCCACAGATTGACATCGCGCTGGACGGACGGGACGTGCTCGGGGTCACGGACGCCACGATACGCGCCGGGCGCATCGGCCTGGGCAGCAGCCAGGGCCGCGTGACCTTCCGCAACATCACGGTTCAGGGAGAGACGGTACCGATGGAGCAGCCACTTGCAGAGCAGGAACCGCTGCATCGCCGGATCTCGCGTGGCGAGGCCGCGGGGCCGTACCAGGCCTTCCCCGACGCCTGCCGCCTGGACAACGGTGACATCTTCGTTGTCTTCTACGCCGGCTACGGGCACGTGTCGATGCCCAACGAGGAATGGCCCAGGGGCGGCCGCATCTGCTATGTCCGGTCGACGGACGAGGGCCGCACATGGAGCGAGCCCGCGATCCTGTTCGACGATGACGACGACAACCGTGACCCCCACATCGCCCAGCTCCAGGATGGGACCATGATCTGCAGCTTCTTCTCCCTGCGGCCCAGCAAGAGGGAGGGCGCCAACTGGGACCTGCTGGGGACACAGATGGTCTTCTCCACCGATGGCGGCAAGACGTGGGAGACCGAGGCGCGCATGGTGGCCGAGGGCTACGCCTGTTCGGCTCCGGTGCGTCAGATGCCGGACGGCACGCTGATCCAGGGCGTCTACGCCGGCTCGGGCGGGATCCAGTGGGGTGGGGTCATCCGCTCTACCGATAACGGCAAGACCTGGAGCAAACCCATCGACATCGGCCGCGAGGCCAATCTGTGCCTGGATGCCGAGACCGACGTAATCCTGCTTGAGGACGGCACGCTGTACGCGGCGCTGCGCAGCAGCAAGGTGAACATGCACACCTCCACCAGCCCGGACCTGGGCCTGACGTGGACGCCGGTGCAGGACATCGGGTTCGTGGGCCACGCCCCGCACTTCACTCGTCTGAGCACGGGCGAGATCCTCATGACCCACCGCGTGCCCGCCACGGCGCTGCACGTCAGCCGGGATGAGTGCAAGACCTGGCAGGGCCCGTACGTGCTGGACACGGTAGGTGGCGCGTACCCCGCGACCGTGGAGCTTGTGGACGGCACGGTCCTGGCCATCTACTACGAGGAGGGCGGCGGCAGTGCCATCCGCGCCCTGCGGTTCAGGCTGAAGGAGGACGGCATCGAGCCGCTCGGGTGGGAGTAGGGGCGGCGGCTTCCGAACAGCAAAGGCAACGGCGGAAGGGCAACGGCTGAGCCGGGGGCATTGTGGTGCGAGGAATCGGCGGGCTTACGGCCGCCGCTAGAGGCGCCCTTTGGGCGCCAGCGGTCCTGCGGACCGGACGGCATACGGCATACGGCTGAGCCGGGGGCATTGTGGTGCGAGGAATCGGCGGGCTTACGGCCGCCGC
>CAZXDD010000902.1:0-1956 GCA_964639415.1 uncultured Armatimonadia bacterium | reverse complement strand
ACAAGTGCATGGAGTGCCTCAGATGGTGCCCGACCGAGGCCTTCAACAAGGAGACCGATGGTGAGGTGGAGCTTGAGATCGGTGGTAAGACGTTCACCTACTGCAAGAAGAACAAGTGGCGCTGCTCGTGGGCGGAGCACTTCGGTCTCAATCTGGAGCTCCCCAAGCCGGATGTGATCGATGAGGCGGTGATCCTGGAGCAGCTCGCCGCTCACGGCCGCTACGGGGGCGAGATGGGCTCCTGTCTGAGGTTTTGCCTGCCACCACACCTGCGGATCGAGGACCCGGACTATTGCCGGCCGTTCCGCCGCAAGAGGCGCGGCATGGATGAGCGGCTGATGAAAGACCGAGACGGCGACGCGCGCCCTGTCCTTCCGGATCGCCCCGCCACCGAGCACGTGGCCAAGCTCGCCTTCGACATGGAGATGGACCTGCTGGGCATCGCCGTGCAGGAGGACTGCGACAAGACAGGGCTGGACATCCGCAAGCACCTGCCGGATGGCAACAGCCTGGTGGTGTTCGGCTGTCGCTACCCGCAGATCGCTCAGCTCGCCGGCAGCCCGGAAGACGCCGCCCGGCCCGACGAGGCGACCGGGGCCGCCCTGAGTGACTGGGTGGCCTTCGCCCAGCTCGACATCTGCCGCTACCTCGAGAGCCTGGGATACTCCGCGCTGCCCGGTCATGAGATCGATCTGGGCCAAGCGGTGGAGGCCGCGGGACTTGGGAAGCTCAACGAGCAGAACCGCGCTGAGACCGAGGCCTTCGGGACCCGCGTGATCTTCGGCTGCCTTGCCACCAGCGCCACTCTCGAGCCCGGCAGGCGGGTGCACGCGGTGAGCGCCCGGAGGCCCGCCGACCTCGAGGACGCCAAGCTCGATCTGATGGCCCTGCTCATGGAGGAGGGCGCGGACCTCGTGGGCGTGGCAGACCCGGGGTGCACCGATGCCCTGATCGATCAGTACCGCGACTTCGTGGACGAGACGGAGCTGGGCGTGGATGTGGTCGATACCGGCAACTACCACGGTCCGGTGGTGGCCAAGATCACCACCGATCCCGCAGCGCGGATCAAGAACGTGCGCGATTATCTCGCGGGCGCCCGTAGCGTTCTGGTGATCGGTTACCGCTTCCCTGATCTGAACCTGGAGCGGGCCGCGGAGGCGCCGGCCGAGGCGGTCGGGCCGTACTCGTATGCCTGCTATCAGGTGAACCGTTGGCTGCGCTACATGGCGGTCAAGGCAGTCAGGCGCCTGGAGGAGATGGGCTACCGGGCCGTGGTCTGCACGGATATCTCGGGCTCCGGTAGTACCGTGGCCAATCCCCGCGGGCGCCAGCCCGACGCCCTGTGCAACCGGTTCCCGGCCGCCGCAGCCGGCCTGTGCCACATCGGGCTGCACGGCGCGCCGATCCACCCGGAGTACGGGGTGACCGTGCGCTATATCGCCGTTGTCACCGACGCCGATCTCCCCGCCGACGAGCCCCTCAGCGAGCCACATCCCTGCGCCGAGTGCGAGGCCCCCTGCGTCGAGGCCTGTCCCGTGGCGGCCCTGGACGGCGACGACTGCCTGGTCCTGGGCTGCGGCGAGTTCGAGGCCTGCGTCGGCAGATGGGACCGGCTCCGCTGCGAGTGGGCCAAGAAGTACGCCCTCGTCGGCTCCGAGGGACCCAGGTGGGGCGGGCAAAGCACGGATGTGAGGCCGCCTGGGGGACAGATCACCGCCGAGCAGATCGCCGAGGCCTTCTCGGAGAAGGACCCGATCCAGAAACACTTCACCTGCATCCTCGAGGGTTGCCTGAAAGCCTGCCAGCAGCAGGGCGCCTGGGGTGAGGAGAACGGCTGAGAAAGGCAACGGAGACGGCAACGGCAACGGCAACGGCTCACCACGGAGACACGGAGAGCACAGAGTTCCACGGAGAACGGCGGGACACAGAGACACGGTCAACGGCGGAGAACGGCGG
>CAZXDD010000901.1:0-1956 GCA_964639415.1 uncultured Armatimonadia bacterium | reverse complement strand
CACCACCCTATCCTACACTCTTTCCCTACACGACGCTCTTCCGATCTTATCAGGCGATCGTCGAGGGGGACGAGCAGGCGGCTATCGCGGCCGCCGAGGGTCTCCTGGGCGATGGAGTGTCCGCGAGTGAGATCACCGCGATCATGGGCCGGGCGATGGGTGCGGTGGGCGACCTGTTCCAGGCCTATGAGTTGTTCCTGCCCGACATCGTGGTGGCCGCCGACGCCTTCACGCAGGCGATGTCGCGGCTGGAGCCGGCGCTGCGTGCCGAGGGGGGAGGCGACCGGCGTCTGGGGCGCGTAGCGCTCGGTGTGGTCGCCGGCGACATCCACGACATCGGCAAGGACATCGTCAGGATCCTGCTTGAGGCCGCGGGGTTCGAGGTCAAGGACCTGGGGCGGGACGTGTCGCCCGAGCAGTTCGTACAGGCCGCGAGAGAGGCCGACATCGTCGCCATGTCATCCCTGATGAGTACGACCATGGGGGTGATGGCGCAGGTGGTGGAAGCGCTGGAGGAGGCCAATCTTCGCGGGCAGGTGAAGGTACTTGTGGGTGGTGCGCCGGTGAGTGCTGACTTCGCGCGATCCATCGGTGCCGATGGCTACGGCGCCGATGCCGTGGAGGGTGTGCGGGTGGCGACCGCCTGGATGACGGAGGGCGGCCGATGAGTAGGAGAACGGACCTGCTCAGAGTGATGCGGGGCGAGGCGGCGCAGGGCGTGCCCGTGGTGCCACTCTTGGGGGCGTTTTCGGCCAAGCTCGTCGGGCATCCGGTGGGGCGCTGTCTGGCCGACCCAGGGCTGCAGGCGGAAGCCCAGGTCGCTGCGGTGGAGGCACTGGCCCCGGACGCGATCTTCCCCTTCATGGACCTGTCGGCCGAGGCCGAGGCTCTTGGGGCGCAGGTGCGCCGGCCGGGGGAGGGGGCTCCGGAGATCTCCCGGCCCGTCGAGTCGGATGCGCTCCTGGGTGCGCTTGGTCAGAGGGACACTTCCGCCGGTCGGCTACCGGTGTTCACTGAGACGGTGCGTCTGCTATCGGCGCGTGTCGGACGCGAGTGTGCCGTGGGCGCCTATGTCTCCGGCCCGTGGACTTTGGTGGCCACGGCTCTGGGCCTGGGGCCGGCGGCCCGCCTGCTGCGCCGGGATCGGGAGACGGCGGCGCGTCTGATCGAGGCGGCGGCCCGGTTCGGCGCGGCACTCGCCGCCGACTCGTCCTCCGCCGGTGCCGACCTCGTCATGGTGCTGGAGCCCTGCGTGGCCGGAGGGATCATGTCTCCGACAGACTTCACGGTTCTCGTGCGACCTGCGCTGGATGAGATGCTGTCTCAGTCTCGCCGGTGCGGCCCCCTCCCCGTCCTGCACATCTGCGGCGACGCCAAGGGCGTCTTGTCCCTGTTGGGGCCGCTGGCAGAGTACGGTCTGAGCGTGGACGCGCCGGTGGAGCTGCCATATGCGGCGCAGCACCTGCACGAGGGTGCGGCCCTGTGGGGCAATGTGAACCCCGTCGAGGTGCTGATGCGCGGCACGCCGGAGGATGTGACGGTCCACTGTCGGCGGTGTATGGGTGCCATGGCGAAGCGCGGCGGCTTCGTACTCGCCTCGGGGTGCGAGGTGCCGCCGCACGCCCCGCTGGGGAATGTGCGGGCGATGGTGGAAGCGGCTAGGTAGGGGGGCGGCGCGCCCCAGGCGTGGGTGCGCCACGATCATCTCGTCGGTACCCGATACCCCGACCGAGAGTCCCCGTGCCCGCGGGCTTCCAACTCAGACTATGCATGAACGCACTGGGGCCACATTTCTCCATTCCCGCGTCCGGAACGGTCGAAGTACTGCCGTTCTCCCCCCTCCTCCCGTCTCCGCCGGCCGTTTGGCGGAGTACAAGCGGCTCGAAGAGACGCCGAGAGGCGGGCTGGGGGGTGAGGCGACGTGAATCGGCGCCTGTCAGTAACCTGCATAATCTG
>CAZXDD010000900.1:0-1958 GCA_964639415.1 uncultured Armatimonadia bacterium | reverse complement strand
CGGCACTGTGTGAAACGAAGCGGCCGGGCGGGGGGAGACCCCGTCCGGCCGCGTGGCAATCCGAACGGCGCAGCACTACGTGCAAGGGCAGGTGAGCACGGCCTACGCACATCGGGCTCTGGGATCCCGCGCCCGCCCCCAGCTACGGAGCGGCGAGTGCTGCCGGTCTCTAGAGGCCGGCGCGGTCTCTGACCGCCTCGTGCGCGAGCCACTCGTCGCCGTCGGCCAGACGCGCCTCGGTCACCGCCGCCAGACCGCAGTCGACCGCCAGTTCGTCCTCCTGGGTATCGAGCCATAGGCACACCGCGTCTTGCACGATCACCGACCTCGAGCACCCCGCCTCCTCGGAACAGGCATCCATCGCGGCGAGCACGTCGCGGGCTACCCGAACGCGCACAACGACCTTCGGTGTCCTGGACCCGGCCGGTCTCACTCCAGAGCCCTCCCTCATGTCGCGCTAGACGCACGCCCCGATCGCCTCGTCCACCACGCCGACCGCCTCCAGCACCGCGTCTTCCTCGATGCACAGCGGCGGGTTGAGCTTGATCGCGCAGCCGCCCACGCCCACCGGCGCAAACAGCATCAGCCCGGACTCCACGCACCGCCGGGTGACATCGAAAGCCAGGTCCGGGTTGGGCTCCGTGGTGCCCGGTTTGGTGAACTGGATCGCCGCCACCAGTCCTGCGCCCTGGATGATCCCGATGGCCGGGGCGTACTTGTCCTTCAAAGGCAGGATGCCGTCCATCAGGATCTTGCCCATCGCCGCGGCGTTGTCCACCATCCCCTCGCTCTGTATGGCCTCGATGCTGGCCAGGGCCGCCGCGCAGCAGATGGGGTTGCCCGTGTGGGTGCTGGTCATCGAGCCCGGTGCGTACTGGTCCATCACGTCCTCTCTGCCGATCACCGCGCTGATGGGCATCCCGTCGCCCAGGCCCTTGCCGCAGCAGACGATGTCCGGAACCATGCCGTAGTGCATGTAGCCAAAGAGCTTGCCGGTGCGTCCGAAGCCGGCCTGGACCTCATCCATCGTGATGAGGATGTCGTTGTCATCCGCCCACCGCCGCATGGCCTGGAAGTACTCGGGCGGAGCGAGTGCGGCGTTCACGCCCTGGTACGTCTCGGCCATGACGCCGGCGATGCGATCCGGCGTCAGGCCCATCTTGTCCAGGCAGGCCAGGAAGTAGTCGAAGGACGTGTCCGGGCAGCGGAAACCCTCGGGGAACGGCACCTGCACCATGCCCGCATCCAGGTTGATGATCCAGCTCTTGCCCGCCGGCATGCCTCCGGCCATTTGCGCCCCCATGGTGCGGCCGTGGAAGGCGTTATCATAGGTGACGATGACGTGCTTGGGCTCCCCGCCCTTGCTCACCCCGTGGGTGCGCATGAGCTTGATGGCACACTCGGTGCTCTCGGCGCCGGTGGTGACCAGGAAGGCCTTGGCCAGCGGGTCCGGTGACATGGTCACGAGCTTCTCGGCCAACAGCGACCTAGCCTCATTGGGGAAGCAGTAGCTGTGCAGCAGACTATGCCGGGCCTCGGAGGCGATGGCCTCAACCACCTTCGGATGGCTGTGACCGGCATTGGTGACCAGCACGCCGGAGGAGAAGTCCAGCCACTTGTTGCCCCACTGGTCGAACACCTGGACGCCTTCGGCGCGGTCCCAGATGATCGGCGGCTGCCCGGACATGGAGCGGGGCTCGAACTGCCGGAGCCGCTCGAGGATGGGAAGGCTCTGGGGAACCGGAATCTGCGTGCAGATCTTCCGGTACCTGGTCTCTACAGCGGGGACATCCTGCGGCTCTAGGGGGAAAGCGCGGTCTGCCATAGGATCATGCAACTCCCTGGGATATTCAGCGGTGAAGGGAACAGTCATAGAGTACCCCAAGAGGCGGGGGCGTTCAAGGAGGGGGTGGAGATCGGAAGAGCACACGTCTGAACTCCAGTCACCGCTCATTATC
>CAZXDD010000899.1:0-1966 GCA_964639415.1 uncultured Armatimonadia bacterium | reverse complement strand
GCATGTGGGCCATGGGCCTGTGGGCCGCCACTCCGGACCGCAACCTGCCGCATGTCAATGACTCGTGGGACGTCAACGTGCGCGGGCAACTGCGGCAGGCGCTGGATTACTTCCCCGGTCGCGAGGACTTCCGCTGGATAGCCACCGACGGCAAAGAGGGCGCGCCGCCCGACCACACCTCGCACTTCTTCCCTTGGGCCGGCTGGGCCGTGATGCGCAGCGACTGGACCGATGACGCTCGGTACCTGTTCCTCGACGTCGGCCCCTTCGGCCTGGGGCACCAGCACGAGGACAAGCTGGCCTTCGTCCTGCACGCCTACGGCAAGAACCTGGTGCTCGATGTGGGCAGCTACGCCTACGACGTCTCCAAGATGCGCCGGTACGTGGTGGGGCCCCATGCCCACAACATCGTCTTCGTCGACGAGCAGGCCCAGCATCGCGGCGGACGACGGGAGACCTACGTCAACGAGGAACCCCAGGACACCCCGTGGCTGAGCAATGACGCTCTGGACTACTGCGCAGGGGTCTACGACAACGGCTTCGGCGCCAAGAACGACCTGCAGGTGACGCATCGCCGCGAGGTGCTGTTCGTCAAGCCCGATTACTGGCTGGTGATGGACACGCTGATGCCGCAGGACGACGAGCAGCACCTGTACGAATCGCTGCTGCATCTGGGCACCGAAGATGCCGTTGCGGAGGGCGGCAGGGCGTGGACGGTGGGGGAGGAGGCCAACTTGCAGATCCTCACCACCGGAGCACCCGCGCAGGCCGAGATCGTCAAGGGCCAGGAGGAGCCGTACTATCTGGGCTGGATCGGCAAGCACGGTGTCGATGGAAAGCGTCCCATCCCGGTAGCGCGCTTCACCTGGAACGCTACGGGAGAGACGAAGCTGCTGTACGTGCTGTACCCGACAAAGCCGGGCGACAGCACGCCGGCACCCAAGCTGCAGCAGACCGGCGGCGACAACGGCAACCTCACCGCCGAGCTAGCCTTCGCGGACGGGGCGAAGGATATCATCCGCTACACCGCGGGGAACTGGGAGGTCAGGAGGCTGGCCGCGGACGGCAGCGACAAGGCGCTGCTGAAGGTGGGCGAGTAGGGGAGAGCAGAGCGAGCCCAGGAGAAAGGCGATCGTCAGACCACGGAGACACGGAGTGCACTGAGATGCACAGAGAACGGCGGGGTGCCGTTGGCCGTGCTGGGGCGTCCCGCCCGCATGCCGTCAGCGCCGGGCGACGCCGAGAGGGGTTCGCCTTGGCCGTAGGCCCAAAGGGCCACCGGCGCCCGAAGGGCGCCCCTAGCGATGGGCGAAAGCCCATCGAACGCGAGAGGCCCTCCCTCCTCCTTCGTGCCGTTGGCCCGCGCCGTCAGGCCGTGCCGCTGCCGTCTGCCCCGAAGATAGGGGCGATGCATGATAGCCACGGGTGGAACCTGTGGAACCGTTGCGGGCCCTGCTTTGCCACCGCCCCAGTACCCATGGCCGACACCGCGCTGGAAGCCCACCCGGTGGGTACCATTGACTGAAAAAAGATCAGACTCAGATTCTCCCTGTGACACTTGATACTGAGGTGATTCTTCACTAGAATTGTGTCTCTACACCGGTTGTTCGCCGCTCTGCGCTCGCAGCGTACCGCCATTACGCGCGATGTGGGGGGAGCGACAGATGCAGCCACCGGTTCGAGGGGTGGAAGTTACAACACACGCCATCGCGGTCCTGACTGACCGCGCCACGGCTGCAGCGTCTGTGCGCCCGGGAGCTTGCTCTCCCGGGCGCTTTGCTTTGCCCGGCACCCCAGACAGAGAGGATGATGGTGGATGATGCTCTGTGGCCAGAGGCCTGTGTGGCAGCCGGTGCTCATCGCCCTGCTCCTCACCGCGTGGGCGTACGCTTCCGGTCCGTCGGTGTCGGTTACCCTCGACGGCCCCAGTGAGGGATGGCACAGCGAGGACCTCACCTTCACGGCC
>CAZXDD010000898.1:0-1980 GCA_964639415.1 uncultured Armatimonadia bacterium | reverse complement strand
GGGGGTGAGGTGACGTGAGTCGGCGCCCGCCCAGAACCTGCATAATCTGAGTGGAAAGCCCGACCTACGCGTTCACGAACGGCCTGATCGCGACCCCAGAACTTGATTCATCTGTGCAGAAGTCGGTGCATACAGGCATCTAGTCCCACCGGCGCCTGACGACTACCGACAATCAGAACGGGCGCGACCACCATCGGTCGCGCCCGTCGCGTGTCGCCTCTTTCTTGCCAATCACCACATTGAAGTAATATGCTATTGCCTGGGAACCCCACCCGCTCCCGATGCGCTTATGGCCTCAAGACGGTCGAAAGGAAGTGGCCCACAATGGCTGCGCAGGCCGGCACAAGCAAGCGAACTCTCCGCACGCTACTGCTGGCGGTACCGGTGCTTTTGGCCGTCGCCGTCGCGGTCAACTTCGCCACGATCGCGCAGGTCGCGCGGGGCGAACGCTCCCTCAAAGGCGTCCTTTTGGGGTTCGGAGCCAACAAGTTCGATGACATGGCAGGATTCGAGATCCCTCCCGACACCGGGGCAGAGGACGCCAAGGTGACCATCGAGCTCTTTCTCCGTAGCGGTGACGGCTGTCACTTCCCGACGGCCGTCAAGGGAGCGGCGCTGGGGGAGGTCCTGGACGGCGACCGAGTGCGCGTGGTGTTCCGCGACACCGCCACCGAGGAGGGGATGAAGAGGTTCCAGGAGGCCAAGGTCGGCTGCGAACAGGGCATGGCCGTGAACGGCAAGGTCAAGTTCGAGCTCAGAGACCCCGGCGGCAAGGGCAAGCCGCGTGTGGTGTACCTCACCGCCGACCACGCACTGGGAGGACCCCACGCCGAGTCCGACGCCTCCACCGAGGGCGCCGAGGAAGCCCCCGAACCCGAGCCGCAGGCCGCCGCCACAGACCCTCTCGCGCAGATTGGCCAGATCCTCGACCAGGAGCTCCGGGACACCTATGAGGGCCGGGGCCTGGAGTTCACCCCGGCCCAGTTCAGCGTCAAGATGAAGCTCGCCATGACCATCGCCGAAGAGCAGATGCAGCAGCAGGCCAAGGCCCGGGCCGAGGCCGAAAAGGCCGCCCAGTAGGCTCCCGACGCCAGAAAGACAGGGCGCGGCCAATGGCGGCCGCGCCCTCATACCTCGTGACAGGACAGCCCGCGAGCCCTACTTGCCCGCCTGCTCGTAGGCGTAACCCACGCGGAGGATCTTGTCCTCGCAAAACGGGGCGCACATAAGCTGCATCCCGATGGGCAGATGGCCCTCGAAGCCGCAGGGAACGTTCATCGCCCCGATGCCGGCGATGTTCACCGGTATCGTGCAGATGTCCGCCAGTTTCATGGCCATCTGATCGAACTCCCCAAACCCCCAGGCCACGCAGGGCGATGTGGGCGCCACCAGGACGTCGTACTTCTCAAAGGCCCGGTCGAAATCGGACTTGATCAAGGTCCGCACCTGCAGCGCCTTCTTGTAGTAGGCGTCATAGTACCCCGCGCTGAGCGCGTACGTCCCCAGCATGATGCGCAGCCGCACCTCGGACCCGAAACCCTCGGCCCGGCTCCGGGCGAACAGGTCGTAGATGTCCTCCACAGGCTCGGAGGTGCGGTGGCCATAGCGCACGCCGTCATAGCGGGCCAGGTTCGAAGAGCACTCCGCCGGGGCGATGATGTAGTACACCGGCAGCGAGTAGTCGATATTGGGCAGACTGACTTCCTCGCACTGTACCCCCAGCTTCGTCAGTTGCTCCACTGCGGCCAAAATGGCGCTCTTGACCGAGGCGTGAATCCCCTCGCCGTAGAGCAGCTCCTTGATGACACCGGCTTTCATGCCCTCGGCGCCCTGTCCCAGACAGGCCACGTAGTCCGGGGGCTGTCGATCGGCGCAGGTGGAATCCATCGGGTCGGGCCCGGCGATGACCTGCAGCAGCAGGGCGCAGTCGCGCACGTCCTTGGTGAAGGGCCCCACCTGATCCAAAGAGGAGGCGTAGGC
>CAZXDD010000897.1:0-1994 GCA_964639415.1 uncultured Armatimonadia bacterium | reverse complement strand
CCTCGATGCGCCAGGCGCTGCGGATCGTCCCGTAGGGGCACTCGTGCTCGGCCCTCACCCACGTCAGGTCTCCCACCGGATGCGGGGCGATGGTGAAGTGCGCAAAGCCCGGATGCTCCGAGTCCGGGACAATCCCCGCCAAGACCTCGTAGAACCAGGCGCTGATGTCGCCGAACATGATGTGGTTCAGCGAAGCGCCGCCGCCCCAGTCCTCCCACAGCGTGGTGGCGCCCTTCTCAATCCAGTCGCCGTAACTGGGATAGGTGGTCCGGGTGGCGATGCGATAGGCCACATCCGTCCGGCCGCCGGCCGTCAGGCAGCGGAAGAGGTACTTGGCCCCCAGGATGCCCGTATCGAGGTGGCCGTCCTGGGCCTCGATGTTGGCGACCAGAGCCTCCAGCACGGCTTCCCTCTCTGTCTCAGGCGCCAGGCCCTGATAGAGGGCGCAACTCAGAGCAGTCTGGCTCCCCTCGGCGTAGATGCCGCCGCCCCTGTAGAAGGCGCGGTTGAACCCCTCGCGGATCTCAGTGGCCAGCGCGGCGTACTTGCGGGCGTCCCCGTCATGGCCCAGGGCCGCCGCGGCCCTCGAGACCGTGAGGGCGTCCACATAGTAGTACCCCGTGGAGGTCACCGCCGACGGTGTCGCGGTCTTGGCCGGACACCAGTCGCCCAGGCCGTAGTCCACGATGAAGTCCTTCTGGCGGGTGGTCAGATAGTCCACATAGCGCTTCATGCCCTCGTAGTGGTCGGCCAGCACCCGCGTGTCGCCGCGGTAGACGTACAGGTACCAGGGGATCAGGATGTAGGCGCTGTCCCACGCCGGGCCGGTACCGTAGCCCCAGCCGGAGGTGGGCACGATACCCGGCAGCTCCCCGTTGTCCCGCTGCTCGTCGGCAAAGTCGTTCATCCACTTCTCGTACCCCGCGGCATTGTCCCAGTTGAGCAGGCCCTGCTCCGCCGCGAGGTGGGCATCTCCGGTCCAGCCGTTCTTCTCCCGGTGCGGGCAGTCGGTGGGGAAGCCCAGATAGTTGCCCCGATAGGACCACAGCGTCAACTCCTGGATCCGGTTCAGGAGCCCATTGGAGCAGGCGAAGCTCCCGGCCGGGGTGAAGGACGTATGCGCCACCTTGGCCCGCAGATCGTCCACCGTGGGCGTGCCCGGAAAGCCCGTGACCTCCACATAGCGGAAGCCGTGGTAGGTGAACCGGGGCTCCCAGACCTCGGTCCCCTCACCCTTGAGGATGTAGGTGTCGGTCTGGAACGGCCCCTCGTACACCAGGGAGGCGATCTGGGCCTGCTCCAGGTTCCCGTCGGGCTTGAGGCGCTCGCCGTAGCGCAATTGCACCTGGGTCCCCGCGGGCCCCGAGACGGTTAGCTGCGCCCAGCCGGCGATGTTCTGGCCCACATCATAGACAAACACGCCCGGGGCGGGCTCGGAGACCGACACCGGAGTGAGCGTCTGGTGCACCCGGACGGGCGGCATCATCTGCGCCCGCAGCTCACCGGCCGGGCCCTGGGTGACCTCGGCGCGGTGCCAGGCGGAGGCGTCGAAGCCCGGTCGGTCCCAGCCCGGCATCTCCAGGCGGGCGTCGTACAGCTCGCCATTGCGCACGCCGTCGCGCACGAGGGGGCCCGTGGTGCCCCGCCAGGTGTCGTCTGTCCCCAGGAGGCCCTCGGTGCCGTCGGCGTAGAGGACCCGCAGTTGCAGGAGCAGACGGGGCCGGGCGCGCCACGGCGCCCGCTCGAAGTCCCAGGCGTCCCTCGCGTGCTGGTTGAAGAAGCCGTTGCCCAGCAGGACGCCGAAGGCGTTGGGGCCCTGCACGAGCCGGTCGGTCACGTCGTAGGTGACATACGGCACGCGCCTGTCGTAGCGGGTGAAGACCGGGTCCAGCACCCGGTCTCCCACTTTCTCGCCGTTGAGGCGAAGCTCGTAGTAGCCCAGGCCGCTGAGGTGCACCGTGGCCGAGGCGATGGGCCTGCCGACGGTGAAGGCC
>CAZXDD010000896.1:0-1994 GCA_964639415.1 uncultured Armatimonadia bacterium | reverse complement strand
AATGAGCGGTGACTGGAGTTCAGACGTGTGCTCTTCCGATCTTGTCGCTCTTGGCGAACACACTGCAGCGCCCGGCCACGCGCGGCGGGGAGACGGACTTGAGGGCTTCTTGGCCGAACTGCTCGATGGAGAGCCCCAGGCGGCTGGCCTGCTGGTCCAGAAAGGAGCCGGTACCGGCCGCGCACATGGTGTTCATGGCGAAGTCGGCGGTCTCCGGGCTCCCGGTGATCTCCGAGGCCTTCATGAAGATCAGCTTGGAGTCCTCGCCACCGATCTCGACGATGGTCCGGACTTCGGGGTGCAGGGCGGCGGTGGCCGCCGCCTGGGCGACGACCTCGTTGATGAAGGCGCACCCGAGCACCGCGGCCACCACGCGGCCGCCCGTGCCCGTGGCCGCGACCCCCGAGATTGTGCCCTGCTCGTACCTGGCAGACACATCCTGCAGGGCCTCGGCCGCCACCTTCATCGGCCGCCCCTTGTGCCGCAGGTAGCTCTCCTCGACCACTCCCCCACTACCGTCCAGTACCACCAGGTTCACGCTCACGGACCCGACATCTATGCCGATTCGGAACTTCTGGCTGCTCACCTTCAGGCAATTCCCTTCGCGCGATGGATGAGTGGATCGTCCCATCGAAACGCCCTCCTCCCACCTCTCCTCTGTCCATGGGGGGAGGGCGAACACGAGTGGCCGGCGCGCCGCCGGCGGCGGCGAAGACGATGCGAAGCATGCCGGCCGGTACGGTTACATTATAGCATGCGAGTGGCTCTGGCGGTAGTCATCCTGCCCACAGGCGGTGGGGTCAACGGGGGCACCTCCGGCGAAGGCCCGCCGCGGGCCCCCGCTCAAATCGCCGTCGGCAGTCGGACACCGGGAGGTGCGGAGGGCGGGCGGGTGCACTGCGCCGTCCCCGCGCCGAGCGGAGCAGGGCGCTGGCAGGAACCGGTGCCCAGTCCACCGTGCACAGGCAAAAGGGGACCCCTCTGGGGGTCCCCTCTGTGTTCAGCCGTCGCCGCGCGGCCTTGTTCTAGCTCGGCCAGTCGGCGGCCGTCTCGCAGTGGCCGGGACCGTGGGTCTCATACAACGAGTGCCCCGACCAGCCACTCGGCGGACAGGGGCCCGCGGTCTCATGGGCAAAGGGGCCGGAGTCCTTGGCGTGGAACTTCACGTGCCCATCCACATACAGGAAATTCTTCCCGTTGTTGTGGAACATGTCGGTCTTCAGGCCCTGTCCCGTGCACCCCTGGCTCTGGAAGAACGCCTCGCCGGCCGAGTCACCATTGGAGCCCGGCGGCAGATGACCCTTGTCAAAAAGAAGCACCGTCTCCGCCGGTTTGGGCATGTAGTCCATCCACAGGGGCAGGTCGGTGCCGTACGCATCGCCGGTATAGCGCGTCATGGCATACCCGCGGGCCGTCCGTCCCTCAGGGAAAGGGTTGTTGGGGCAGATGAGGATGTCCTGGTTGCGCATGTAGGGCATGATCACGCTGTCCCAGGAGTAGAAGCCTTCCGCGACCCCGTTGTTCGGGCTCCCGGTGTCGCCATAGCCCCAGGCCGGGAGCATCTCGTCGTTGTCCGTTGTGTACATCAAGAACGCCAGGCCGAGCTGCTTGAGATTCGATTGGCACTTGGCCTGCCGGGCCTTGGCTCGCGCCCTGGCGAACACGGGGAAGAGGATCGCGGCCAGGATTGCGATGATCGCGATCACGACCAGCAATTCGATCAGAGTGAAACCCTTTCGCCTCGCCTTGTACATACGGGCATTGCCCTCCTTCGCGGCGGTGTGCCAGAACGCCTTGACAGCCTTCTCAGGGTGGTGTCGGTGCAGCCGGGACAGCACTATGTACAGGACAACGTACAGCGCCGAAAGTTCCGTCGGTTCGGGCCGGCCCGAGACCAAACAGGCCGGCCCTCGGAGGGGCCGGCCTGTTGTTATCTGTGCCGGGACAAGATCGGAAGAGCACACGTCTGAACTCCAGTCACGAGATTCCATCGC
>CAZXDD010000895.1:0-2007 GCA_964639415.1 uncultured Armatimonadia bacterium | reverse complement strand
TCTCACTGATTGAGCAGGCAGTGGACCAGGGAGCGGTTGTAGAACCGCTCCAGGCGCGGGTCGGAGGCCTGCAGGCGCGGGAGCTTCGCGAAGACGTCCGCGACAGCACCCTGCCAGTCGCATCGCGCTGCGTCAGCGGTCGCCTCGCCGCCGGCCACGGCCTCCAGGGCCTCCTGCGCCGCGGCGTTCTCCTGTGCGCCGACTGCGGCCGAGAGCGAGAAGCTCCGGCTCTCTCCCGCAGCGAGCTCCACCTCCGCCTCCCAGTGTCCTTCCAGCGGGCGCCACGTAGGCCCGGGGAGGTCCGTGGCCACGGCCAATGCCGCCCCCGGACCGGGCTTGAGCAGCAGGTTGCCCTCGGAGTTCCCGTGTACCCAGGCCAGAGTCTTCTCCGCCCACGGCAGCGGCTCGTCGGAGCTGCCCGGCCCGGAGAACTCCCAGAAGCGCACATACTCGGCGCCGCCCCGGAGGTCGATCTGCACCGAAACGCGCATCTTCTCCTCCCGACCATTGCGGACGGTGAACCTGAGCGTGGCCGCGCGCCCCTGCATCGGCACAGAAGTGGTGCTGCTCACCTCCAGCCCACAGACCTCCCCGGAGCGCTCGCACAGGTTGCCGTCCCAGCGGTACTCCGCCGTCGGGACAACCTCCCCATTCAGGCGCACCTGGATGCGGAAGTTCGTGGCGGCATACGGCGGCGCCCACAGACCGCGAACAGATAGCACATCGCGGTAGGTGACGTTGGTGGTGAGCATGGCGCCCTTGATGCCGAAGTGCTCCTCGGCGGTGATACTGCGGGCGCCGTTGATGGTAAAGGGGCTGTGCCGATCTGCGGGCATTGGGGCCTCCGGTCGAGGCGTGAGAGTCGGTGCCAACGTACCACTCCAGGGGTCGTACAGGGACAGGGGACGGCGAGGAAGCAGGCAGCACGATACCCCGGCACCCCAGGTGAGAGGGCGCCGGGGCGTGACTTCGCAAGGGTCAACAGGCTTCGCCGGGCTGGCCCCGCATCGCTGTGCGGCGACGGGCGACGCCGTCGAGCAGGAGCCGGCCGCTTCCGGAGACTACAACGGCCACGGCCATGCAGGCACACCTGTGGACGGCACCGCGCCGGTCTTGGTGTACAGCCACATATTCATGCTGCTGGAGAAGGTGGCGCTGTACTTGAGCCACTTGACGTGGCCATCGTAGAACGCGTAGTTGCAGCCACCGTTGTGCAGCTCGGCGTGCGGGTAGCCCGCATATGTGCTCCCGGCGTGCCAGTGGGGGCAGAGACGATGGCCGTTGCCGGTACCCCAGTCGGCGAACTGGATGGTCTGGGCCGGCTCCTGCAGGCCGACGATATCGCCGTTCCAAAACAGGCTGCTGTTCTCCCCGCTGAGGAGGTTGTCGCCGCAACCGCGCTTCCCGTAGTTCACGCCGTTGTAGATGTTGATGCTGCTGCTCGGGCAGCGGAAGACCTGCCAGTTCTTCACATACGGGTTAAGGACGGTCCACCACTCCAGCCAGCGGCCGTCCACCTGCACGCCCAGGTGGTTGACGGTGCCCCTCCCGTCGTAGTCCTGCTGGTACATGTTCTCCGCCAGTGCAATCTGCTTGAGGTTGCTCAGGCAGCTTGTCTGCCGCGCCTTCTCACGAGCGCGGGCGAAAACGGGGAACAAAATCGCGGCCAGGATCGCGATGATCGCGATCACCACCAGCAACTCGATGAGCGTGAACGCGCGCCTCACTGTGACCACCTCTCCTTGCTGCGGGCTATGAACGGCGTCCGGGCGTGTCGTGCCGGGGACGACACGCCACGTGACCTTTCGCCATCGCCGCGTTCCACTCCTGCTATCGTGGTGTTGCGGGCTTCCCATGCGGGGGCCGGGTCGTGATGGCCGGCCGGCACCGCCTGTGCGGGCCGGCCCGTCCGCCCCACTCACGGCCCTGGCGTCGCCGCGACTCATCTACGGTTGGGGTGCTATGCGCCCGTGACGCGAATATGCTCCATCAGAGCCATCGCCGCCT
>CAZXDD010000894.1:0-2032 GCA_964639415.1 uncultured Armatimonadia bacterium | reverse complement strand
TGGCGCAGGCCAATGAGGTGTCTAGGGAGGACTTCGGGGGCGAGATGGCGGTGTATACCGCCCGCCTGTACGAGACGGAAATGGAGGTCGCCTCCCGGCTCTGCTACTACTCGCAGAACAACCCGCTCGGGGTGCCCGGAGCCGAGGACATCGCCGCCTTCCTCAAGCGTCGGGAGGCCATGGGGGAGCTCTCACTCTCCGCGGATCAGGTGGCCGCCGTGGCCGGGGCCCTGCGCCACGGGCTGTCCATCATCACCGGCGGGCCGGGCACGGGGAAGACCACCGTCACTCGGGCCATCGTGGACGGCTGCCGGGCCATGGGCCGGCCGGTGGCCCTGGCCAGCCCCACCGGGCGCGCCGCCAAGCGCCTCCAGCAACTGGCCGGACACGACGCCAGCACCATCCACCGCCTCCTGGCCTACGACCCCATCGAGGGCGGCTTCCGCCACGGAGTCGGCGAGCCGCTGCCGGTGGGGATGCTGATCATCGATGAGGCCAGTATGCTCGACGCGCTCCTGGCCCGGGATGTCCTGAGAGCCATGCCCGCCCAGGGCCAGCTTGTCCTCATCGGCGATGCCGACCAGCTCCCCAGCGTGGGGCCCGGCAGCATCCTGCGCGACATGGTGAACTCCGGCGCCGTGCCCACCTATCGGCTGACCGAGATCTTCCGCCAGGCCGCGGAGAGCGATATCATCCGCAGCGCCCATCTGCTGAACCACGGGGAGGCGCCCCGGTTCGTGCCCCGGGAGAAATGGGTTCGCGAGCGCGGCGACTGTGTGCTGCTGGAAGAGGAGGACGTGGACGCCGCCGCCGACAGAGTAGTGCGCACCGCCACGGACAGTCTGGCCAAGCTGGGCTTCTCCCCCCGCGACGTGCAGGTGATCACTCCCGTCCATCGCGGGCCCATCGGTGTGACGGAGCTCAATCGTCGCCTGCAGGAGGCCATCAACCCGGCCGCGCAGGGCAAGACCGAGGTCCGCCGCGGCGATACCGTGTTCCGTCAGGCCGACCGCATCCTGCAGGTGGTGAACGACTACGACAAGGGCGTGTTCAACGGCGATGTGGGGTTCGTGGTGGAGATCGACGGCCCCGAGCGCGTGATGAGGGTGGAGTTCGACCTGGCCACGGTGGACTACCCCTTCACCGACCTCGATGAGCTGGAGCTGGCGTATGCGCTCACCGTGCACAAGTCTCAAGGCAGCGAGTATCCGGCGGTGGTGATCGTTGTCCATGCCACACATTACATCATGCTGCAGCGCAACTTGCTGTACACGGCCCTGACCCGGGCCAAGCAGATGGCCTGCATCGTCGGGAACCAACGGGGCATCTGGCGCGCGATCCGCAACGTGACGGAGCGGGACCGCCATACCAGGCTTTGCGAGAGGCTCAGGGGGCAGTTGCCGGCCAGGGGTCCGACCCCGGGCCTGCCGATCTAGAAGCCGCGGCCGAGAAGCCGGTTCCGCCGTCAAGATGTCATCCTGAGCGTCCATCTCGCGCAGCGAGATAGCGAAGGATCTCGCGGAATGCCGGGGGATTCTTCGAACTGCTCCCTCCGGGAGCGGACGCTCTCAGAATGACATTCCCGGCGAAAGTGGGGTTTCCGGCTCGAGTGGGCGGGTCTGTGACCCGCCGAAATGGGTCTTCGGCCGCACCTGCGGCCACCGCGGCAGGTGCGGGTGGTCGCCCCGCCCGCCGTCGAATCCGTCGGCTACAGCGCCATCACCCGGGAGACCGAGCGCGCCATGACCGCAGACTGCGTCCTCGCCATCGATCAGGGCACCACCTCCTCGCGCGGCCTCGTCCTGGCCGCCGACGGCTCCGTGGTGGGTGAGCACAAGGTGGAGTTCCCCCAGCACTTCCCGCGGCCGGGATGGGTGGAGCACGACCTGCTGGAGATCTGGCACAGCGTTCTCCAGGCCGTGGCCCGGGCCGTGGCCCAGGTGCCCGGTGAATGGGGGCGCATCGCGGCCATCGGGATCACCAACCAGCGGGAGACGGTGGGCCTGTGGACCCGCGCGAGCGGAGCGCCCGT
>CAZXDD010000893.1:0-2040 GCA_964639415.1 uncultured Armatimonadia bacterium | reverse complement strand
CAACTTCGTCGCGGTCGAGAGCGAGCACTCAGCCATGAGCGCCTGCACCGCGGCCGCCGCCGCCGGTGGCCGCGTCATGAACGCCACCAGCGCCAACGGTCTGGCCCTGATGTGGGAGATCCTCTACATCACCTCATCCCTGCGCCAGCCGGTCGTGCTCACCGTCGTCAACCGCGCCCTGTCCGGCAATATCAACATCCACTGCGACCACTCCGACGCCATGGGTGCCAGGGATGCCGGCTGGCTGCAGATCTACGGCGAGAACGCTCAGGAAGCCTACGACAACTGCATCCAGGCCGTGGCCATCGCCGAGAGGCTCGACGTCCGCCTCCCGGTCATGAATTGCCTCGACGGCTTCCTCGTCAGCCACGCCTACGAGATGGTGGAGGTCGAGGAGGACCAGGCCGTCGCCGACTGGGTCGGCCCCTATAAGCCGGTCATGCCGCTCCTGGACATCCAGAGCCCCTATACCGTGGGGCCCCTGGACCTGTGGGACTACTACTTCGAGCACAAGCGCAGCCAGATCGAGGCCTACGGCCCCGCGAAGGCCGCGATCATCGAAGAGGGCAAGCGCTTCGGCGAGGCCTTCGGCCGCGAGTACGGCCTGATGGAGTGCGTCGACCTGGACGATGCCGAAGTCGCCGTGGTGGCCCTGGGCTCCACCGCCGGGATGTGCAAGGACGTCGTGGCCGATCTGCGCGACAAGGGCGTCAAGGCCGGGCTGCTGAAGCTGCGGGTCTACCGGCCCTTCCCCGCCGAGGAGATCGCGGCGGCGCTCAAGAACTGCAAGGCCGTGGCCGTGTTCGACCGCGCCGCCTCCTACGGCGCCGCCTGTGGCCCCCTGTACGCGGAGATCACCTCCGCCCTGTACACCAGCGGCCTGAGCGTCCCGTGCACCAACGTCATCTACGGTCTCGGCGGCCGCGAGATCCGGCCCGAGCAGATCGCCGACGTGTTCGACTCTCTAAATGACGTCAAGTCCAGCGGACAGCCCGCACAGCCGGTGAGCTATGTGGGCGTTCGCGGTTAAGGAGGGCATCACCGTGCCTAAGAACCTCAAGCAACTGGTGGACAGCCCTGTCCGCCTCACGGCCGGTCACCGGCTGTGCCCCGGGTGCGGCGAGCCCATCACGGTCCGCCAAGTGCTCATGGGTACCGACGACCCCGTCATCGTCGCCAATGCCACCGGCTGTCTCGAAGTATCCACCACCATCTTCCCGTACACCGCGTGGAATGTGCCGTGGATGCACATCGCCTTCGAGAACGCCGCCGCGGCCGCCTCCGGCCTCGAGGCCATGTATGAGTCGCTCAAGGCCCAGGGCAAGATCGACGCCGATGCCAACTACAAGTTCGTCGCCTTCGCCGGTGACGGCGGAACCTACGACATCGGCTTCCAGGCTCTGTCCGGAGCCGTCGAGCGCCGACACAGCTTCCTGTACGTCTGTCTCAACAACCAGGCCTATATGAACACCGGCGTCCAGCGCTCCAGCGCCTCGCCTCTGGGTGCCCACACCACCACCAGCCCCTCCGGCCGCACATCCGTGGGCAAGCAGATGGTACAAAAAGACCTCACCGAGTGCATGGTCGCCCACGAGATGCCCTATGTGGCCCAGAGCATCCCCGGCCGCTGGCGCGACCTGGTCGGCAAGGCAGAGAAGGCCTTTGCCACCGAGGGCCCGTCCTTCATCAACGTCCTGGCCCCCTGTCCGCTGGGCTGGATCTGCGACCCCGCCGATACGGTGGACATCGCGATGCTCGCCGCCGATACCTGCATCTGGCCGCTGTACGAGGTGGTCGAGGGCGAGTACAAGCTCACCTACAAGCCCAAGGAGAAGAAGCCGGTCGACGAGTACCTCCAGCCCCAGGGCCGCTTCAAGCACCTGTTCAAGGGCGACGAGGGCGCTCAGATGCGCCAGCGCATCCAGGAGAACACCGACCGCAAGTGGGAGCAGCTCCTGAAGAAGTGCGGAGAAGCGTAGACGGCACGGGGAGGACGGCGGTGGCAACGGCGGTGGCAACGGCGGGGGTGACGGCGGTGGC
>CAZXDD010000892.1:0-2068 GCA_964639415.1 uncultured Armatimonadia bacterium | reverse complement strand
TGACCTACTACACCTACCAGGCCGACGGCGCGCTGGAGACCAAGCACGACGCCGATGGCTGGGCGACCTCGACGGGCTGAAGCCTCGTCGCTGAGGGGCACCGCTGCGCGGTGCCAATGGCCCTTCGGGCCGACGGCCTGGAAACGGCACCTTCTCTGGTGCGGTCTGGGGGGATCGGCCGCCGGACCGCACGGCCACCTACTACGTCTTCGACGGCGAGAAGATCGCGCGGGTTGAGCAGCCCGAGGCCGGCACCCGCGACTTCTACGTCCAGGAAGGCCAGAGCATCTACTCGCCGCTGGTGTCGGTGCACGACGAAGCCGCCGACGCCCAATACTGGTACCTGTTCGACGCCCTGGGCAGCACCATGGGCCTGGTCGACGCGAACGGCGACCTCTCCGGCAAGCTGCAATACGACGCCTTCGGGACCGTCCTGGCCGAAGAGAACGTCCCCAGGAGCGCTCTCTTCAAGTACGTCGGCGCTTACCAGTACATGCCAGAGGAGTTCGAGGACATGCTGCTCCTGTGGCACCGGTGGTACGACCCGACGGTGGGGCGGTTTGTGGGGAAGGATGCGGAGGAAGACGGCGGACCGGGGCTGTACGCCTATCCGGACGCGGGGACCGATCCGGTTGGTGACGCGGACCCGAGCGGGCTGTCATCAGACGGCACCTCCTGGACTGACTACTTCTGGGACGTGGGCTACGACTACTACGTTGGGGAGCCGCTCGGAATGCAGATGGACCCCAACTACAGCTTCAGCGACTGCTTCAGGTGCTGCATGAGAGAGCACTATGCGTCGCCGTGGGCAGGGCTCCCCGTCATCCCTGTGCCCAAGCCGGTGGCGGACGCTCTGCGCCCCCCGCAGACGTGGCCCAGCGGCAAGGCCTTCCTCAAGGACCCAGCGCATCTTCCGCGCCTCTGGTACCGCCACCTCATCCGGGTGCTCAACAGGCGGCGGCCTCCCGGACGGCAGCTTGACCCGCTACGAGGGGTGGAGTTCCTGCGCAAGATGTGGCCCTACCTTGTCATAGCGGCGACCTACTCACTCGGTTCGGTCGGGAGCTGCATTGGCCGCTGCGCAGGCAGGAAGGGGTCATTCGTCACATATATGTAGGTCGGGCGTCTCGGGGCCAGACCTGGTCTCGCCAGGGGGCAGGAGGTGCTGCAGGTCGTGATGGCTGAGTGTTTCCGGATCGTGTTTGGGTTCGGTCGTGCCGAGCTGAAGCCAGACGCCTCGGTGAGTGGCCTTCTGTGCGCACACGACATGGACGAGCTTGCGGAGTGGCTCAGGCAGCCCGGCAGGCGAATGCCATGGGCCGTCCGACGACGCCTTGCCCCCCATCAACTGGACCTGATGCGGTACACGCGTGACTGCATGCGAGTTGCCGGCGTGGCTCTTACAGGATCTACGACACTGACAGACCTGTCCGCGCTGTGCAACCTGCATCTGCTCCCCGCGCCTCCCGGCGATGCCGGGCTCATCATGGGCGTGCCCTGGTGGTCAGACGGGTGCGGGCGCCCACGTGACGTCCTGTCGTCCCTTGCTCGTCGGGGGGAGCTGTCTGACGACTGCCTGGCGGCCGCCTTCGCCCTCTGCCCGTCTAGCTCGCTGGCGAGAGCCAGCCTAGTGCTCAACGCGCTGGGCCGCGCGCTCCGCTTGCCAGCAGGCTACCTGCGGCCCGCAGACGGAGCACGGAGTGGTGACGCAGCGGCTGAGTTGTGCATGGTCTGGGGGTTCGAGATCGAGGATGTCGCAGGCGGCGCTCTCACCCGCCTCCGGCCCTCGGAGGCTGGCCTGCCCAAGCACACGCCATCTCGCTTCGGCGAACTGGTGCCGCTGATGGCGCATCTGTGGTCGCTCCAGCTGGGCGACCCAATGGAGCCGCGGAGTGACGACGGGTCAGCATAGGGGCGCTCCCAGTGGCGGGGCGTTCGGGACCGAGGCAATGGCCGCAACGCAGCAAGGCGAAGCGACCCCGGCCGTCCGGGCTGGTGCGTACGGCTCGGACGGCCGGGGGACCGCCCCGCGCCGGGGACGCCCAATTGCGGGGTCCAGGGGACTGGT
>CAZXDD010000891.1:0-2070 GCA_964639415.1 uncultured Armatimonadia bacterium | reverse complement strand
AGATCTACACCCTCTCCTACACTCTTTCCCTACACGACGCTCTTCCGATCTCGCAGTGGTTCGAGAGCCAGTCAACTGTCCTGATGCCCATCTGCATGTGGGTCCAGGTGTCGGGACAGGGTGAGAACTGCAGCCGCGCGGCTCCCTGACCCACCTTGGCCTCCGCGCCGGGCGTCATCACGCACAGCGGCCCTGCCCCCGCGGGCTTACTGCCCTCCACACGGTACCAGCTTCCCACGCCCAGCTCGAAGTCATCGATGACCTGCAGCTCCGCCGAATGGCAGCAGCCGGAACAAAGCATTGCCAGCAGCAGCGATGAAGCTCGCATGGTATCCCCTCCCACTGAGTGCGGCGCGATGCAGGCATGCTTCGTCGCCCCAGGGCGGGCTTCCTGCAGGTCGGTGGGCCGCGTGTACGGCAGGAAACGGGTGACAGGGAACAGGTGACAGGGACGGCGGGAAACGGGTGACAGGGAAGGCGGCAACGGCGGGAACGGCGAGCGGCCGTGGCGGGTGGTGCTCTGCCGTCCCCAGTCTTTGCCCGTTCTCTGTGTTCTCCGAATCTCTGCGTCTCTGTGTTCAGCCGTTCTGCCCGCCCCCCTGTGGGAGGTCCTTGGGCCCTCCTCACTGAACACCACCACAGACGCCGTTCTTGCCCAATGGAGGTCTCCCATGCCTGGCCTCTATCCGAGGGCGCTGGTCGCACTGTCCGCCGTCGCCACGCGCCTGTGCCTGCCGGCCGCTGCCGACGACTTGCTGCCCGGCCTGCCGGCGGTCCTGTTCCACGATACCTCATTCTCTCGTCCCGCCGAGCGACACACCGACAGCCGGATCGACATGCAGCTCAGCGGCACCAACGACTGCTCCAAGCTGTGGATAGGTCGCCTGCGCGCACCGCGGACGGCTGATGTCACCTTTCGCGCCGAGGCCCAGCAGGGAGTGCGCCTGTACGTGGACGGCAGGCCTGTGATCGACGGCTGGTCGCCGGAGGGGGAGCGGTCGGGGCCAATGGCTCTACAGGCGGGACGAGCAGTCGCTCTGCGGGTGGAGTACTACCACCTCGGTGCAGAGGCCTATCTGCGGCTCTACTGGTCCTGGCCGGGGCAGCCGGAGCAGCTCGTGCCCGCCGCGGCGCTGTGGCATACGGCCGCGGACGCTGCAGTGATCGAGCAGATCGCGAAGGGGGAGAGGGAAGTGGCACCGGGCAATGTGGGACCCCACGGTCCTGTCGTGCAGGCACCCGCCGGGGACGAAGCCTTCTGCAGCAGTACCTACCAGGAGGGTGTCACCTCCCTCCAGGGACCGCTGTCGCTCGGCCCGGGACCGCACCTGTTCATCGATGACGGTCTCATCGCAAGCCAGGAGGGCCTGTCGCGTCGCGTCAACTGCCCGCGGCGCGATCCGGCCATCCCCAACCCCATCGTGACGGGCAAGGAGGACCGCTGCTTCCAGCCCTTCCTCACCGTCCTGCGCGACGAGGCCGCCGGGCGCTTCCGGATCTGGTACGGGATGTACACGCTGCAGCACGATGTGGCCCAGTCGCATCTGGGGTACATGGAGTCTGAGGACGGCATCCATTGGCGGCGTCCGGCCCGGCAGCTCGACGACCCCGGGCCGATCCAGTTCGGCGACAGCGTCATCGACCACGGCCCTGAATGGCCGGACAAGGCGAGGCGGTACACCGTGGCCTGGTGGCACGACGGGGGGATGAAACTGGCCACCTCGCCGGATGGCCTGCAGTGGACCCCACTTGTCCCCCATGTTGTGCTCAGGCACAACCACGACATCGTCAACATCACCCGGGACACCCTGCGCGGGCGCTATGTGGCCACGGCGTCCGTCTACACCACGGGCCCGACGTGGTCCAAAGAGCGCCGGGTGACGATGCACAGCGAGAGCACCGACCTGCTCAACTGGTCCAGGCCCTGGTACGTGCTGACCCCGGTGGACGGCATCGACGAGGGCGAGACACAGTTCTACGCCATGAACGGCTACCTCATCCGCGGCGACCTGTGGATTGGGCTGGAGATCGGAAGAGCGTCGTGTAGGGAAAGAGTGTAGGATAGGGTGG
>CAZXDD010000890.1:0-2070 GCA_964639415.1 uncultured Armatimonadia bacterium | reverse complement strand
GTCTGCGCCCTGCCGGTCGCCCCAGCTCAGCCTCGGACGCCTCACTCCGGCCGCGTCCTGGGCAGCCCCCTGGTCAGGAGTGCCTCTCCACTGCGGCTCCGGCCGCAGTAGCGTCTCCACCTTCGCGGGCCGAGGTAGCCCTCGTGATGACCGTCGCAGAGGAGGAACGGCCGACGGCGGCGCCTGCCACGCCGGGTGATGTGGCGGCGACAGCCGGTGACAGGGACGCCCGCGAGGCGGTGCATTGGGAGAAACAGCAGCCCAAAACCCGCTGCTTCAGTGGCTACGTATGGTATCGCCGGCACTGCGGCGTGCGGGTTTGAGATGAAAGGGGGGGACCGGCCCTCCTCCCGCGCCCAGCAGGCGCCGCTCGCACGTCTTCACGTCCAGCGCCATCTGCGACTCGTACGAACTGATCCCGGCCAGGCGTGCGGGGCGCAGCCCCGCCAGGAAGCGGTCCCTCGCCGCCTCGTAGCGCTTCCGGGCGAACTCCAACCTCCCCATGCAGAAGTTCCACTGGGCCTGCGACACGAGATCCGGCTGGTTGAGCCATTCCATCTGGGCCGCTTGCTGTTCAGCCTCCGCGATCCGGCCGCCCGCGAGGGCCATCCAGAAGTTCGTCCGGTGAGCGCTCGCAATGCAACGGGGGTCTCCGGCGTCGTGGACGGCGGGCAGAGTGTCGCAGACCATGTCGTGCACGGGCTCAAGCAGGTCAAGCCGCCCGATGTGCGCGGCGTAGGTAATGGCCTCGCACAGGGAGGCGTGGGCGGCTTTGGGGGTTCTCGCGGTCTGTGCAACCGACACCAGACGCTCGATGTGCGCCGGAGACCCGTCGGTCTTGAATGAGTTCAGGGCGTCCCATATCTCCATGCGATCGGCGTCCAGCCATAGCCCGCGTTCGGCGAAACGCGCCGCACACTCGGCTGCCGGTCCGAAGCGGGTTCGCAGATCGGCCGCGGCGGCCCTCGCCTCCGTGGCCGCAGGCAGACTGCGCCCGTGGAGGAAGTGCAGGCCCGAGCACAGCGCTCGCAGGCATGCGAGCGCCATCTGCTGCTTCCGGCGCTGCGCCTTCTCCTGCGGCCGGGTGTCATCGCGCAGTGCGGCCCGCAGCTCCTCGTAGCAGGCGGTGACTGTGACGGTGTTCGTCTCGCAGACCCCAAGGCGTTCGGCGCTGCGGAGCATCGCGGCGGCATGTTCGGCGACCTGCGGGGAGTACGGGAAGCCATCGTCCTCAAAGAGCGCCGGATACTGCCGGTTCGCGCAGGCGGCGAAGACCGTGACCCGGAACTGCTCCACCTCCGGCGCGGTCAGGTCATGCGCCCGCATCACCAGGCACAGGGCCTCCAGTTCCTCCGCGTTCTCCGGCGGCTGCCCCGCTTCCCACCAGCGGATCACGCCCGCCGTCACCCGCTTGCGGCCCGTCAGGTGCGACTGGATCGCGTTCGCCAGTTGCGCCCGGCTCAGGCAGGCCCACTGTGTACGCCACACACGCAGGAACGTCCCCATCGCAAGTGCCGGCTGCACCGGCCCCACCACCTCGCGCAAAGGTCTGCGGACGTCTCCGCCCGTGCATTGTCAAGCACGGCAATACAGCCTGATCCTCGACACCGAGATCGAGTCGGTTGCCGTCCCCCACCACGCCCACACCGGCCCTAACGCCGGCGCCAGGCACTGCTCTGCCGCAAGGGCGGGGCGACACCAAGCCCCCCGCATCACACCACCACCTGCCCACAGCCATATGCAGCAAGCGTGCCGTCTAGCCGTCCCGCGACCAACCACTCTACTGACAGAATCGCTGAACCAAGACAGGCGACCGCCGCCTATGCCCGCGCACCTGAGCGCCCCCCCCCGAGGGCGCAGCTTTCCCCGACGGCCCCCCACAGCGGGCAACAGACACCGGATCGCCGCGTCCCTCGGGCGACGCAGTGATCCGGTGTCGCGCGCCTGCAAGGCGGCCCTGCTGCCCACCAGAGCCCGGCACGCCGCAGCGGCCGCGGGCGGACGCCCCGGGAGCTTGTCGCCGCGGGTCAGACTCCCGGCTCTTCCCAGACCATCGGCTTGATCTCGGGG
>CAZXDD010000889.1:0-2070 GCA_964639415.1 uncultured Armatimonadia bacterium | reverse complement strand
GTCTTGGAAGACCGCAGGCACGGAGGTGTTCTGTCGGGGTTGTGGGTTCTGGCGAGGGGCCGCTGCCTCACCTTCCGGGCCTGCAGACCCGCGGGCACGGGGCTTTACCCCTGGCTCTTGACTACTCGGTACTCCCACCTGCCGCCCAGCTCCTGTTTGCCCTCCTCGCTGCGCCGCACAAGGATGCAGCCCGCCGGCCAGTCGCAGGTGACCTTCACGCCCTCCACGGTCTCCTCAACGATCGCCGCACTGCGGGCCCGCCACCAGTTGTTCAGCTCATCATTGCCCATGTGCACCGCCAAGATCCCCAGCTCGCCGATGTATCGCAGATGCTCGACGATGGCCTCGCGGCATTCCGGCCGCCCGGCGACGTTCACCGGGTGCCAGAACATGTCGCAGGACAGATGCCAGTAGGCGGCATCGCGTATGGCGCGGTGGAGCTGATCGAAGCTCGCGCCCTCGCCGGCCTTGTAGCCACACTCATAGGCCACGATCTGCTCGCTCAGGAAGTCCACCCTGCGGTTCCCCCGGCGGGTGTCGCTGCGGTACCAGAAGGGCAGGGCGGTGCCGAAACTGTAGCCGCACAGGTCCACCGGGTTCACCGGCGGCGAGCCCGCGTGGATACGGGAGTTGTCCGCCTGCAGGCCGAGCGTCGCCATCCACTCCGCCGGCTCGGACCACCCGTGCCACAGCGTCCAGTGGAACACCGAGCACACCGGGGTCTCGGTGAAGGTGCGGCGGTACCACTGCACCTGCTTTCGGATGTCGCTCTCGGTGAAGGCGTAGGGATGCTCGTGGCCCTCGATGTAGTTGAAGTGCAGCGAGGTCTCGTGTCCATTGGCCCGGATCAGCTCGTGCTCGGCCTTCGTCAGGCCGAAGGTGCCGTCGGGGTGGGGCATGATGTTGAAGTGGTACGGCAGGCCCTGCTGTCGCATGAAGTCCGAGGCGGGCACCTGCGTGCCCTCGGCGGCCTCATCGTCGCCGCCATAGTAGAACAATGCGTCGGGGACCCTCCCGTCCTCGGTGGGTGGCAGCCAGTGGATGAAGCTCAGTCCCGAGAGCGAGATCACATTGCGCAGCAGCAGGACCAGCAGGTCTGCGTACGGCACATCGATGCGGAAGGGGCGGATCACGATGGCGTCGGACATGCGGAAGTACCCGTCACCGTCGTGGTCGGCATCGATCGGGCGCCCCTGGTGCAGGGCCCAGACGGTCCGGCACAGGTCGAAGGCGAAGTAGCAGGCGAAGCCCTCTTCCACCGGCCGCAGCGATACCGCGGGGCTGCCGAGGTCGTCGCCATCGACCGACAGCAGCCGCGCCAACTCGCGTCCCATGCCCTGAACCAGCCGCACCGGGGAGATGCAGAGCAAGGGCGCGTCCGCAGTCTCGGCGTTGTACAGCGGCCGCGCCAGCTCCGGGTCGGTCAGGACGCAGGTGGCCGAGCAGGTCCACGGGTCTCCGGGCTGCTCGATGCGGCCCATGTCCTCGAGACCGAACAGCTCGTCGAGACCCTGTGTCGCCAGCCCGATCAGAAGGCCTCCCTCCGCCACCCAGCGGCTCAGAGCGGCCACGGACTCCGCCGCGAGATACCCCGCCGCGAGATCCGGCAGGATCAGCACTCTGACGCCCTCCAGCCCACGGGCGGACAGGTCGCGGCGCCCGATGGGGGCGGCGGTGACTCCGACTTGCTCCAGGACATCCACAATGTAGGCGTACCAGTAGTTCTCGCCGCGGGCATTGGCGGTCTGATGCAGCAGCGGGTCGGAGAGATAGCGGACGGTGCAGGGGCTCATGACGACCTCCCGGTAATGCGGCGGTCCTGAGCACCTGACTTCGCCCGCGGCAGAGGTTCTCCTCCGTGGGAACGGGCAGAGGGCGAGAGACGGAGGACGGAGGACGTCTCACCACGGAGACACGGAGAGCACGGAGTTCCACGGAGAACAGCGACCACAGAGACGCAGAGAACGACTGGGGAAAGGCTCGGGAAGGCTGGGGGCGACGCCGTCAGCCGTTCCCGCCGTCAGCCGTTCCCGCCGTCAGCCGTTCCCGCCGTCAGCCGTTCCCGCCGTC
>CAZXDD010000888.1:0-2083 GCA_964639415.1 uncultured Armatimonadia bacterium | reverse complement strand
GAGACCCCAGTGGTATGACATCGCGGTACCTCGCTGGAGAAAGAGACTTCGCCGCCTGGCGGCGGCTTCCTCCCCGGCTCGTCGCAAGGGGCCCGTCGGCCGCCGCTCACCGGGCGTGCCGCCGATATCCGTCGAACTATCCGCGGGCCTTCGGCGTTAGTTATTCCCATAGGTATGGCAAAGGCCTGCGTGGGCCGCAACGGCCGGCTCACGGGAAGGAAGTGCTCATGTCGCCGCAGGAGCTGACCTCGCTGGCGTCGCGTCTGATCCAGAATGTGGAGACCGTCATCATCGGGAAGCGTGGGGCCATCGAGCTGGCGGTGGCCACTTTGCTCTCGGCCGGGCATATGCTCATCGAGGATATCCCCGGGGTGGGCAAGACCATGCTGGCCCGGGCGCTGGCCAAGTCTGTGGGCGGCACCTTCAAGCGGATCCAGTTCACCCCGGACCTGCTGCCCTCCGATGTGACGGGGGTCTCCATCTACAATCAGGACACCCGCCAGTTCGAGTTCCGTTCGGGGCCGGTATTCGCCAACGTGGTCCTGGCCGACGAGATCAACCGCGCCACCCCCAAGTCGCAGGCAGCGTTGCTGGAGGCCATGGAGGAGTCGCAGGTTACCGTGGATGGCGAGACCCGCTATCTGAAGCAGCCGTTCTTCGTCGTCGCCACGGAGAATCCCATCGAATACGAGGGCACCTACTCACTGCCGGAGGCGCAGCTCGACCGGTTCATGACCCGCCTGTCCCTGGGCTATCCCACCCATTCCGAAGAGGTGGATGTGCTCAGTCGGCAGATGCGCAGCCATCCCATCGATGCCGTGGCACCGGTGGTGAGCCCCGAGGAGGTGGTGGCGCTGCAGGCGGCGGTGAGAGAGGTCTTCGTCGAGGAGTCCATCAAGGACTACATCGTGCACCTGGTGGGCCAAAGTCGCACCCATCCGGATGTGGAGCTGGGGGCCAGCCCCCGCGGCTCCATCGCGCTGATCCGGGTGGCCCAGGCCATCGCCGCGGTGAAGGGCCGCGACTACGTGATCCCCGATGACGTCAAGGTCGTCGCGGTGCCGGCGCTGGCGCACCGCATCATCGTCAAGCCGGACCGCCGGATCCAGGGGGTGTCCAGCCACGACGTGGTGGCCGACCTGCTGCAGAGCGTGGAGGTCCCCCTGAGGACGCCGGCGCCCAATGTGTGAACTCCGCGGAGAAGGCCGGCGGGCCGCAAGACCACTGCAGAGGAGGCGGGCCATGAGGATCGGCAAGCGCCATGCGCTGATCTGGGGGCCGTTCTTCATCTTCCTGGTTGCATTCGTGCTCCACGTCAACCAGATGTTCGTCATGTTCGCCGCTCTGGGGCTGCTGGCTCCGGTCTCCTATGCACTGGGGCGCCGGAAGCTGGCGGGGATCGACGTGTCGCGCCACGGCAAGTCGGTGATGATCGCCGGGGAGCGCGGGGCGGTGACTTTGACGGTGCGCAACGACGGCGACCTGCGCCAGACCTTCGTCCTGGTCCGCGACCGGCTTCCCGACGGCCTCGAGAGTCCCGAAGGCGGGGAGGTGATGGCGGCGGATCTGCCGCCGGGTGGTGAGGTGCCGCTGCAGTATGGGCTGCTGGCCCGGCGTCGCGGGGCCTACCAGGTGGGGCCGCCCACCCTGGTGACCTCCGACTATCTGGGCCTGGCGCAGTTCAGGCGCAGGATCGGCGACACCGCCGAGCTCCTGGTGTACCCGCGGGCGATCCCCATCCCGGACCTGTGGCCCAAGTCGCTGCGAGGCCGGGCGCCGCACAAGTCCAGACTGCGCATGCTGGGCCAAAGCAGTGAGTTCTTCGGCCTGCGCGACTATGCGCCCGGAGACGACATGCGCCGGGTCGCCTGGAAGACCTCGGCCAAGAGGGGCAAGCTTTCCGTCATCGAGTCGGAGCACACCGAGACCACGGACGCCGTGATCCTGCTGGACCTGTCGGCCAGGTGGCATGCCGGCGAGGGCGACGGCGCCAGCATTGAGTACGCCGCGGTTCTGGCGGCCTCATTGGCCGAGGAGGAGATCGGAAGAGCACACGTCTGAACTCCAGTCACGAGATTCCATC
>CAZXDD010000887.1:0-2111 GCA_964639415.1 uncultured Armatimonadia bacterium | reverse complement strand
CTGGAAAGCCCGCGCCACCGACGGCACACCACAGCCTGTCGTTGGTGGGGCGGGCTTTCCAGCCCGCCGGGCCGTGCCCTGGTCTGGCGATTGTTACCGGCGACGACTCGCGGGCTGGAAAGCCCGCGCCACCGACGGCGCTACGGCCACCGACGGCACAACGGCCACCGACGACTGAGGCCTGCATGAAACCTGTGCGCACCTGTCCTCTCATGATGCCTCACCGTCCTGTGTGTCGTCGCTCCAGCCGGTTGGGTCCTTGGGGCAGGCGGCGGCGCAGAGCGCCAGGTCCGGGCAGTCGGGGCAGCGCTTGGGCTTCTCCACCGCCTCGCGATAGGCGGTGAAACACTCGTTGCCCCAGATCTCCGCCCAGCTCTGGGTAAGGACATTGCCCGCACACGAGCGCGGCCCTCTGGCCGGGAACACCGTGCCATCGGCCTCCACCCGGACGGCCACATCCCCGCAGGCCCGCGGGCCGGCGATGACGTGCCGGGACAAGGACTTCTGCAGATCGAACTTCACCGGCGGCTCCCAGATGAGCCGCGCCCCCGCGGTCTCGGCGGCCTCGCTGACCACCGTGGCGAACTGGGGTAGCGTCCGGGCCGGCAATGCCCCGGCGGCGTCGGACTTCTCCTCCCCATCCAGACAGGCTATCGCATAGAAGGCGAAGTTGCGCACTCCCTGTTCCGCGAGGAGCTCGACCATGTCCTCCAGCTCCCCGGCCGTCTCGTCCGTGAGTGGAATCTGGGCCACCACGCAAAGCTCCAGGTCATTGCAGGTGTCGATGGCGGCCATGAGGACGCTGAAGTCGCCGTCCCGCTCGACCATTGCGTTGTGCTCGGGCGGATCGCAGGAGGCGAACACGAGGGTGCAGTGGTCCAGGCCCGCCCGGGCGATCTGACGGAGGATGTCTTCGGATATCCAGCTCGCCACGGTGCGGATGCCGGTGACCATGCCCAGGTCCTCGGCGGCCTCCACGGCTCTCACCAGCTCCTGCGGGTCGCGGTCGGGCTGCACCAGGAAGGTGACGTGCGGGATGCCCGCCTCCCACAGGGAGCCGACGATGTTCTCCATCTGCTCCGGGGTCCCCTGGACGACATCGGCGGCGAAGGGTGCACCGAGACGTCGGCTGTGAGCCGTCTCATCCACCCCGCCGAAGTTGGTGATCGGATAGTTGTCATCCGGTGAGGACAGGTCGGCCAGAAGCTGATGGACGCGGAACAGATCGTCGGCGATCTCGGCCTCCGTTCCGCCGTGGAAGTTGGCCTTGACCTCGGCGATCACCGCCTCATCGGCCAGGCCCTGCAAGATGCCGTGGGCCATCAGCGCCCCCACCGGCGACAGATGGGCGGCCTCGGCGGCATTGGCCAGCAAGAGCCCACTGCCGTCGGGCTCCACCCGGAGGTGAAACCGGGTAGCGGCTTCACCGGCAGTCTTGATGAAATGGTACACCCCGGGATCCACCGCAATCCCCGGTTTGACACCGCCCGGTTCAGGACTCATGGACCAGTACCTCCTGGTATCGCTCGGCACGCTGCAGAGGGCAGCCACCTCCGCAGACCTGCAGGTCCGGACAATCCCGGCAGCTCTCCGGCAGGCCGGCCTCTGCGGGGCACTCCCGGCGTGTGCGCAGCTTGACGAACAGCTCACTATTCCATATCGACGACCAGTCGTCTTTCAGCAGGTTCCCCACCGGGCTGTAGAAGGACTGGCACGGCAGGACGTCACCGTTGGGCTCGACACAGATGGAATATTCCGCGGCGTTGCACGACTTGACGCCGAGGCCCAGCTCCACCGGCGAGAGCCGGCAGTATTCGGTGGGCGTGTACCACAGAAACCTCATCCCCAGCTCCACGGCCCGGTCCCGCACGGCAGTCAGAACCGGGATCAGCTCGCGCTCGGACAGCGATTGGGGGCTGTGCCTGCCGCCACCGGCGCAGATCATGCCGTTCATGGCGAAGGTCTGAAGCCCCAGATCGTCCAGGAACTCCACGATTTCCAGGGCGTGATCGGAGTTCTCCCGGGTCAGCGTCGTGTTGGTAATGGTGTGCAGGTCGGCCTGCAGGCAATGGCGGATCCCGGCGACGGTCTCGTCGAAGGCCGCGGCGGCG
>CAZXDD010000886.1:0-2115 GCA_964639415.1 uncultured Armatimonadia bacterium | reverse complement strand
CTATGCGGGCCAGCAGCTCGTCGATGCGCAGGTCCTCGTGTCCCACTCCGGCGAGCGGGGACAGAACGCCGCCCAGCACGTGGTAAAGTCCGGTGAACTCGCCGGCTCTCTCCAGGGCCATCACGTCACTGGGCTGTTCCACCACGCACAGCACGCCGCGGTCGCGCCGGGGATCGTCGCAGATCGGGCACAGTTCGCCGGCCGAGTAGTTGTAGCACTGGGCGCACTCGCGCATGGACGGGCGCAGACCGGCGATGGCGGTGCCCAGGCTCTGGACGTCCGCCGGATCCATGCGCATCATGTGCAGCGCGAGGCGCTGGGCGCTCTTTGGCCCGACGCCCGGCAGGCGCTCGAGTTCCTGGATCACCAGTTCCAGTGGTGCGGCGTAGCGTAGCATACGAGAACTGCTCACCCTCCGAGGTGTTGCGGCCGGCCTCGTGGCCCGGCGTCGCCGAGCCGTTCGCCATCGCTCCCGCCCAGCGGGACCGTCGCCGCCGTCGCCGTTGACCCGCGACTCGCCGCCTCTTCAGAACATATTCGGTAGGTCGATGCCCAGAGCCGCCAGGGGCGTGGCCTCGGAGAGCTTCTGCTGGCGCAGTGCGATGGACTTGGCCATCACATCACGCATGGCGGCGCAGATCAGGTCCTGGAGCAGCTCGATGTCCTCGGGGCTGACCACCTCTGGGGCGATGGTCACGCTCAGGACCTGCCCGGAGCCGGTGGCGACGACCTTGACGGCACCGCCTCCCGCCGAGCCCTCGACCTCAGTGGCCTCCAGCTCTTCCAGCGCCTTTTGTATGTTCTCAGAGACCTTGGAGAACTGGCCTTCCAGCATCGCCTGCAGGGGATTTCTCATCTATTCATCATCACCAAGCAATCGACTGCCTTCGAACAGGTTGAGCGCCTGGGCCACGACGCGGTCGACGGGGGACTTGTCGTCTTCGGCCGCGGGCGTGTCGGGCGCCTTGTCAGCAGCAGTCGGTGTCTGCTCTTCTGAACTCTCTGTGTGTGGCTCTGAAGGCGCCGTGTCCGCCGGCACGGCGCTTGCTTCCGGTTCGGCGTCCGCGCTCGGCTCAGGCTCAGGAGCCGGAGCCGTCGGCGGGGCGGTCTCGGCCGGAGGTGCGGGCGCCACGGCAGGCGGGGCCTGCAGGGGCAGGTCCTCTCCGGGAGCCGCGAGCCGGGCACGGACGGTCATCGGCCGACCGTACAGGCGCTCCAGCGCCTGCTGCACAACGTCCTTGTACCCGCCGGTCACCTGGCTGTGGTGGAAGGCGAAGTCGGGCTTGAAGACCAGGCTCAGGGCGTCTCCGGCCAGGGCCTCGGGCCAGGCCTCTGTCACGAAGGCTCCCACGGCCATTTTGCCCATGCGCCTGAGCTCGGCAGGCAGCTCGTGCCAGTGCTGCTGCACGACGGTGATATCCACCTCGCCGGTGGTGACCGGCTGGGCAGGGGGCATCTCGGGCGCCGCGGGCTGAGCCGTGGCGGCGGCCTCAGCGGGTTGCTCCGGGGTAGTCGCCGGCCGCTGCTCGGCGGGCGCCGGTGTCGGCGGCGCTTCGGCCGCGGGGGGCGCGGGGGGCGCGGCAGTCGCCGCCGGCGCAGAGGGCTCCGCGGCGGCGCCGGGGCGGTCGGGTTGTGGTTCCGGAGTCTGGGCGGCGGCGGGTACGGAGGGGGCGGCCGCGGGCCGGGCGGGGGCCTTCTTGCCCTTCGTCGCGGGCTCCGGCGCCGAGCACAGCTTGGCCAGCGTCAGCTCCAGGACCAGGGAGTGCTGCGAGCTGGAGCGGAGGCTGCTTTGGGCTTCGGCCAGTGCATTGACGGCGTCCAGGAGGCGGTCCACCCCCAGAGCCTGGGCCTGTGCCTGCGAGCGGGCCTGCCCCTCGGGGCCCGGTAGGCGCCAGGCGGAGGGTCGGCTGCCCAGGACGATGCGCATCAGGTCGCGCAGGTAGATGGTGAGGTCAGACAGGAGCTGACCGACATCCTTGCCGGCGCCCATGATCTGGTCGACCAGGTCGAAGGAGGCCGCCACATCGCCGGCCACGATGGCGTCGGTGATCTGGGCCAGTGTCTCGCTGTCGGTCACTCCGAGCACCGAGTCCACGACGGCCAGGGTCACGTCGC
>CAZXDD010000885.1:0-2129 GCA_964639415.1 uncultured Armatimonadia bacterium | reverse complement strand
CCAGCAACTGGTGGTCCACGTTGTCCAGCCACCCCGACCGGTACGCCCCCTGGGAGAGGACGAAGGCCGTCACGGCAAGCAGCAGCCCGGTGCGCCGGCGGGCCAACATCGCGAACCACCTGTGCCCGTGAGTCAGCGGTGTAGCTCGAAAGTGTATGCGCTTTGTCCGGAGCGGTCAAGCTGAGGGCTGCGGGACACAGGCCGGGCATGGAACCATTCCTCTCCCGGCGTGGTTTGCAGCGTACTGTCTGCCCCAAGTCCGCGCACGGAGGTGTCTGGCCCATGAAGCGTCTGCGCCTGGGTATCGCCGGGCTCGCGGTGCTCGCCGGCGTCGGTGTTGCTCTGTGGTGGCTCTCCCGCCCCGACCTCAACGATGAGGAGCAGATCACCAACACGATCATCGAGATCAAGCGCGCCGTGGAGACCAAGGATGCCGGTAGGGTACTGAAGTACATCGACCACGACTACGACGACGGCTTCTACAAGCGGAAGGACCTGACGCAGTTTCTCGTCGGCGGATTCCGCACCCCCGAGGAGTTCCGGGTGGAGGTTCGCCCGCCGGAGGTGATCGTCTCGGGCAGGGAGGCGGAGGCCAGGCTCCAGGCCGTGTTCTCCTGGGGCGCGCTGGGGGCCGACGATCGGCGGCTCCCTCTGAGCATCGTGGCACACCTGAGGAAGACGGGAGGCACCTGGAAGGTGGTGAAGGCCGCGGGCTGGGAGCCCGCGATGGCGGGAGGGCAATGAAGGGCGGCGGAACCCGGGCCCGAGGCCGCGCCCGCCACCGAGGATCATGCCGGGGCGGTGGCGAACAAGACCCGCAGTCCACACCCGGTGGCGTTACCCTCTCCCACGTCCCGGGGCGATCCGGAGGTAGACGCATGCTCAGATCAGCAGCGTTGCTTATGCTTGGCCTTGCCGTCTGGGGCCACTGCCAGGACACACCGACCGTTGTGGCGGTCGCCACCGACGGACCCGTGCGGATCGACGGCGACCTGTCCGATCCCACGTGGCAGGCCGGGGAGTTCTACACCGGCTTCTCCATGCTGGACAAGCCCGAGCAGGCCGCCACGCACCAGACCCGCTTCAAGGTGGCCTTCGATCGGGCCGCCGTGTACATCGGCGCCGTCCTGGACGAGCCGGCCATCGGGCAGCTCCGCGCGGGAGTCACCGAACGGGACGGTCACGTCTACAGCGACGACTGTCTGGAGGTGATGCTCGATCCCACCGGCGAGCGCGTGGAGTACTATCACTTCATCGTCAACCCCCGGGGCACCATCTACGACGCCCAGATGCGGCAGGGCGGTCACGTGCGCAGCTACGAGTGGAACTGCGAGGTGCAGGTTGCCGCGGCGGTCGGCGAGGATTCCTGGACGGTAGAGATGCGGATCCCGGTGGTCGAGCTGGGCCTGACGGCCGCCTCGAAGGGTAACTGGGCACTGAACGTGACCCGCGAGCGCCAGGCCGACGGGGAGGAGCTGTCCTCCTTCGTGCCCATCACCGGGGGCTTCCACCAGCCAACGCTGTACGCAAGCCTGGAGCTGCCCGGCGCCGACTTCTCCAGGTACCTGTGGGAGGTCAAGGCACCCTACGAGGTGCGCGTCGAGCCCGCCGCCGAGGGCGGACTAACCTATCGCGCCAAGACCCATCTGACCAACTTCGGCTCGGCGTTCAGCTTCATCCAACTGCGGGGTACGCTGGAAGGTGCCGGCGGCGAGTGGGTCCCGGACGGTCTCGACGCCGGACAGGGGCGGGAGTATGAGTTCGCCGTCCCCGTGCAGCAGCAGGGGCCCCAGACCCTGCAGCTTCAGCTCGCCGACCGCACGGCTCCCGATGACCTGCTGGCGCTGCGCAGCTTCATCGTCGACATCTCCTACACACCGATTGCCATCGACATCCTTCGCCCCTGGTACCGCGACAGCATCTACGCCACCGAGAACCTGCCCGGCGTGGTGGCGGACGTCGTGCTGAGCGTGCCGGAGCGCGAGCTGGGCGAGCTTTCGCTGCGGGCGGAGCTGCGTGACGCCGCCGGAGGCGTGGTGGGTGACCACAGCGCCGCCGCGGCCCGGCAGCAGCAGATCGAGATCCCCCTGCCCGCCGAGATGGCCGTGGGCGACTATACCCTCAGCGTG
>CAZXDD010000884.1:377-2143 GCA_964639415.1 uncultured Armatimonadia bacterium | reverse complement strand
GAGATGGAATCTCGTGACTGGAGTTCAGACGTGTGCTCTTCCGATCTTTTCGAAGTCGAGGGCGTAGACCCAGCCGCTGTCGGCGCCGATGAAGATCTTGCCATCGTGGTACAGAGGCGACGACTGCACGGAGTTGGTGGTGGAGGCCCCCGGAGGCGGCTTGGCGGCTCCCCTCTGGTGGGCGGCGGTGTTGAACTCGCCGACCTTGGTGCCGGTGGCGACATCCACGAAGTAGACGCGGCCGTCGCGGCAGCCGAAGATCGCCTTGCCGTCGGCGACGACGGGGGTGGAATCCACGATACCGCCGAGCTCCAGGGGCTGTGGCCACTTGAGGGTACCTGTCAGTCGGTCGGCGGCGTACATGCGCTGGCCGACGAAGAAGTAGACGGTGTCCTCGTCGACGACAGGGCTGGCCACGAGGTGCTGCTGGTTCTGGCCGCTCGTATCCACCGAGCACTTCCAGTTCAGCGAGATCGGCACCTCGATGTCCGTGGCCTGCGGGGCGTTGTGGGTGGCGTTGGACAGGAACATGGATGCCGAGGAGCCCGCGTCGTCGCCGGTAGTCTGCGCGCACACCAACTGGAAGGGGGCTGCCAACAGCGCTAGCGCCATGAAGGCGGTTTGCACGTGCATATGAAGATGCCTCCTGGACGATGCCGCACAGGCGCTCTGCGGGCCGGTACCGGGCGGGGTGCCGGTGCATGGGGGCGCCGGAGTTCCGGCTCTGAGCCAGAGCCGGGGTAGGGACGGCGATGCCGCCGATCTATCGGTGTGCAATAGGGCCGACCGCTCCCACGGGGAGCAGGCCGAAGCGTGCGTTGACCGGCCCCGGGCTTCATGGTCCCGGTGCGCGAACGGCCGGGAGCGGGCCCGTAGCGAGACGGCCCGATGCGTCGCCCGAGTCTGAGTGCGGCGGCCGGACGGGGCGCCCGGACGTCCATAGCCCGCTCCGGGTGCCTCCACGGCGTGTGCAGGGAATGGGCGGCGGTAGCCGCTTCTCCCCGGGGCCGGCGCTCCAGTCCGCCGCCGGTGCGGTGGGGGTCTCAGTGGGGCGGTGCAAGCTCCCACGACCCGCCGCACAGCGGGAGGCTTCTGTCGGCAGCCGGCCTCTGATCTTGGTAGACGCTCACCATCGCCAATTGGGTCGCCGTGTGCGAAAAAGGCGGGCCGGGTCGCGATCCGAGACTAACCGTCGGTTGTTGCGGTCTTCGTCACCTGCCAGGAGAGACGCTGGAGGCCGTCGGCGGCCTCGATATTGGCCGGATACTGGCTGAGGGCGATGCGGTACTGAGCGATGGCCTCGTGGGGCCTGCCCTGCACCTCGTAGACCTGCCCGAGATGGGCGCGGGTATCGGCCTGTCTCCTGGCGTCGTCAGGCGGCGCACTCTTAAGGGCCGCCTGCAGAGCTTCCTCCGCGGCCCGCCACTTGGCCTGGCCGGAGTAGGATGCGGCCAGGAGCCGCTGGGCCTCGTAGAAGTCCGTGCGCTGCTCCAGAACCTCTCCCAGCGTGGCGATGGCTCGGTCATAGGCCTTCTGCTCGTGCTGGGTGCGGGCGATCAGGTACATCACGTAGGGCCGCTGGCTGCCGGTATTGGCGATGCTGGCCCGAGGGATGAGCTCCAGGGCCCGAGCGTACTCCGCCTGAGCGCGCCCCCAGGAGCGCAGACCGTACAGCGCATTGCCCAGGTTGACGTAGGACTGGAAATCGTTGGGCGCCGCGTCGATGGCCTCGCTCGACAGCCCAGCACGCCGCACACGGCCAGCGA
>CAZXDD010000884.1:0-367 GCA_964639415.1 uncultured Armatimonadia bacterium | reverse complement strand
AGTCTGCCGCCGCCTCCACGCACCGGTTCTGGCGGTACTTGACGAGGCCGGCAAGGTTGAGGGCGACCACATGCTTGCGGTCGATCCGCAGAGCCTGCTTGGCCGCGGCCTCGGCCTTGGCGTTGTCATCCATGCCGTAGTAGGCCCTGGCCAACTGTGCCCACAGGTCCGGATCGTTGGGGCGCAGGGCGAGGGCCTCCTCCTCCAGCAGCGCGCGGGCGGCGCGGAGGTCGTCCTGCATGTCGGCGGGGCTGCCGGCCCGCTCGCCACGGTCAACCAGCGCCTGGGCCTTGTGGGCCAGGGCGGGAACGTGAGCGGGGTCAGATCGGAAGAGCGTCGTGTAGGGAAAGAGTGTAGGATAGGGTGT
>CAZXDD010000883.1:0-2174 GCA_964639415.1 uncultured Armatimonadia bacterium | reverse complement strand
GGCTTCCCAGCCCACCTCGTCCCACACTTCCGTGTTGGAGCCGGCCTCGTTCACCACATCCCACAGGTACAGCCGACCCCGCATGCGGCGGACGTAGTCGTCGACGTGGGCGCGACAGGCGGCCAGGAGCTCGTCGCGCCGCAGTTCAGACGCGGGTCCGGCGATGTGCCGGTATGATCCCCACAGCAGGCAGTGGCCGCGCACAGCGATGCCGTGCTCGGCCAGCCACGCGGCGGCAAGGTCCACCGTTTCCAGGCGGGCCGGGCCGGCGGCGGCCCACTTGAGATCATTCTCGAAGGTGACCGTGTTGAAGAGGCGCTTGACCTCCTCCCGGAACCGGCGGTTGTCGGGGCTGTCGCTCCCGGCGAGGCGACCGGCCGGCGCGGCCGTGCCGAACCGAAACAGATGGCTCCGCTGCTCGACGCGCACCCTGGCCCCGGGCACGGGCCGGCCCTCGGCGTCGACTACCTGCACGACGAGATCGCCCTTGCGCAGGGCCTCGATGCGCTCCAGAGCCGCCTGCCGCCAGGTGTCGGGGTGCTCGCGTCCCGCCCAGTAGTCGATGGTCTCGTCGAAGGAGTGGTCCCGGGCGACGCCGAAGTTCTGCACCTGGACTCCCGTGACCTCGACCAGGCCCCTGTCGGGCAGGAACCACTTGGCCTGCGACTCATCGGGGCGATAGCCCTCCTCCGGGCGTCCCACAAAGCGGTACTCCTGCCACTGCGGCGTCAGTTTCACCGTCTGGGAGATGGACTTGGTGTGCGGCTCGGAGGCCTTCTCATAGACGAAGGTAACCCGGCAGCCGTGCGGGCTGCGCATCCAGGCTCGGAAGTAGACGGCGTCACCGCGTCGCACGTAGCCCTGGCACCGCTGGCCGATCCCCAGGGCCCACGGTGGCGCCCCCGGCTCGGGGTCGCACTCCAGACGCGCCGCCCTGGCGTAGCCCTCGAGGCCGGAGTCCACCACGCTCACCTTGACCCGGTCACCCCCATTCACAGACCATCTCTGCTCCCACGGAACGGAGAAACCGCCGTTTGTGATGAGGTCCTGTGGTGTCTCCACGGTCGGGCGTCCCCCCTCGGTTTCCGGTGTGGCGTCCAGATTCACGAGCTCCAGGCCGGTCAGCTCGACGCCGCCCCTGTCGAACCCAAGATGGAAGCCGAGCTGGGCACCTCCGGGGCTGAAGGCCTCGGTGCATCGGCCCGTGAACTCGTACTGCTTCCACTCGTCGGTGAGGTCGACGGTCTGGTACACCGACTTGGTGTGCGGCGCGCGGCCGATCTCCACCAGGCCGGCGACGGTGCAGCCCTCCGGACTTCTCAGCCACGCCCTGAACTGCAGTCGGTCGCCCTCCTCGGTGAAAGCATCCAGGGACTGCATGAGGGTGATGGCCCATGGATCGGCCCCCTCGACGGGGTCCAGGACGAGACGCAGGGCGCGTCTGTGCTCGCCGGCGGTCACCTCCACCACCGAGGGCCGACAGGTGGTGTCGTCGGTGACCCGCCAGCCCTCGATCCCGGCGGAGAAGTCGCCGTTGGAGACGAGGTCGCCCGACTGAGCGCAGGCGGGGAGGGCGAGGAGAGCGGTGAGCAGGCAGAGGGTGACGTGGCGGGCCATGGGGTGGACCTCCTTGTGTGCGGGCGGATGCGGCCGCCGATGCCTCGGCGTGCTGCGGGCTGAGTGCGCATCTTCGGCTCGCAGCGGCGGCGATCGCCGGCCGCCCCCCTGCGCCCGCCGTGTCTACTCGAAGCTCACCTGAGCCGTGAAATACGTCTCCTGGATCGCCCCACCGGTGATCCGGGCGCGGAAGACCACCGGGTAGCCGGAGGCGGCCTGATCGAAGCGTCCCGTGCCCTCCCCCAGGGTTACCTTCGCCGCCCACTGCCGCCCATCCCTCTTTCCTACCCTCAGCAACTGCACTCCCGGCGCCCCATTGACCTGCAGCGGGCTGTAGCTGTGACCGGTCATCACGTCCACCACCGCGTCCGCCGCCGGCTCGGCGAGCAGCAACTGCAGCAGGAGCTCATCGCCCTGCTTGAGCGTCAACGGCAAGGGCGAGCCGTCGGCCAGGGTCACCGCAAGCCCATCGACGGGGCGCTTGACCAGCCGCATCCAGTCAAAGGTGAACCGCGGTCCGGGCTGCACGGTACCGTCCGGCAGCTCTGAGGCTCCCG
>CAZXDD010000882.1:0-2205 GCA_964639415.1 uncultured Armatimonadia bacterium | reverse complement strand
GGCACCGACGGGGAGCAGAGCCCGGACGACGGCAGCTAGCGGGAGCCCAGACCCCGTCTCAGAGGGAAGCAACCACATGGAGCAGCGCAAACTGGTCATCATGGTATTCGAGGACGGGCTGCGCCCGGACATGGAAGAGGTCCTCGTCGAGCAGGGCATCGAGCATTACACGCTCTGGTCCGGTGCTGAGGGCTCCGGGGTGACCGGCACCAAGCAGGGCACCCCCATCTGGCCCGGCCTCAACGAGGTCATGCTCATCGCACTGCCGCAGGAGAAGGTGCAGCCCTTGATCCGGCGGGCCACGGAGGTGCGGGATAGCTTCCCCGTCAAGCTCGGGCTCCGTTTCATGGTGACCGACTGCCTGTTTGCGTAGCCGGATGGCCGGGAGCCGGAACCGTCCCGCTGTGCCCGGACCCATGCAGGACAACCACGAAGCGACCGCGAAATGTGCCTTCGCGGTCGCCTGCTTTTCGGGCACAGTGCACGCCGTCGTGGGGCGAGTATGAAGAAGGACCCGCCGGACCAACTGCGACTGGGACTAGAGGACCCCGGCGCCGAGCAGGCGGAGACCAGGCGGCCGCGACGCCGCCGGACATTCCGCAAGCCTCTGCGCGGCTTCCGCAGGCCCCCCCAGGTGGCCAATGTCCGTCTCATGCAGATGCCGGTGGCCGCCAGGTGCGGCCTGTGCGGGCAGCGCCTGACGATCCACGGCGATGTGGCCGCCTGCCCGACCTGCCACACCATCGTATCTCGTCCTGACAGCGAGGATACGCTCTAGCTCCCCGCTCACCGACCCACCCCAATGCCCCCGGAGGTGCCCATATGCCCGCTTTGCATCTCGGCCTGGCGCAAGGCGATATCACGCCGCCCATCGGCGTGACGATGGCCGGCTATGCCGCGCGCGACAAGGTCTCGGAGTCCGTGGAGACACCCCTGCAGGCGCGGGCGCTCGTGGCCGAGAGCCAGGGCCGCTTCGTCGCCGTGGTCTCAGTCGACCTCATCGGCCTGAGCCCCGAGATCGTGGCCGCGGTGCGCGCGCAGGTGCGGGACGAGACGCCGATCCCGGCCACTTCCGTGCTGCTCTTGGCCAGCCACACCCACTGGGGGCCGGAGGTGCGGCCCACGGGCTACCTGCCCAGGCATCTGAACGAGGCCATCTCGCCGGAGTACGTGGAGGGCCTGCAGCGGACCCTGGCGGGGCTGATCGTGGAGGCCCATGGCAACCTGCGGCCGGCCGCCGCGGGCTGGGGGGTCGGGCTCGCCGCCGGTATCAGCTACAGCCGCCGGCCGGTGAACGTGCAGGGCAGCACTGTGATGAGTCTAGAGCTCAGGCCGGAGCAGGCGGCGGCTGCGTCCGCGACGGGCCTGGAGCTGTGTCGAGCCTGGCCCGCCGGCGGGCACCGAGGTCCACGACTGAGCCCGCCTCTTGAGATCCTCCAGGGTCTCCGTGCCGGGGTCAGCGACCCCCACGTGCCCATGCTCAAGCTCACCGATCCGGAGGGAGAGGCCCTCTGCGGCTTCATCAGCTTCGGCTGCCATCCGGTGGTGGGCGGCGAGGACAACCTCTACGCCATCTCGCCGGACTATCCGGAGTACGCCCGCCGGGTGTTCCAGGCCGCCGTAGGCTGCCCCCTGGCGTTCAGCCTCGGCTGTGCCGGCGACCAGGTCCCCGCCTGGCGCCGCGGCACTTCCAGACAGCGGGTGGGACAGTCCCTGGGCGCCGCCGCCGTCATGGCCTGGCATCAGATACAGGACGTGGCGACCGACGTGCACGTGGCCACCGCACACCGGCAGGTCGCGCTGGATGTAGTGGATCTGCCCACAGTCGCGGAGGCCGAACGGGCCCTGGCGGCCACGGATGACCCGGAAGGACCGGGCGGAGCCCGCGAGCGCCACCTGCTCGGTCTGGCCCGCAAGTTCGAGGACAGGCCGGGGATCGAGACCGAGATGAACGCCTTCTCCGTCGGCGACTTCGCCGCCGTCTGCCTCCCCGGCGAGACCTTCGCTGAGATCGGTCTGCAGATCAAGCAGCAGTCACCCTTCGCGGCCACGGCCGTCATCACCCTGTGCAATGACTCGATCGGCTACATCTCCACCGCCGACGGGCATCGCGAGGGCGGCTACGAGCCCCAGTGGAGTGCCCCGGGCCCCGGCGCCGAGCGGCAGGTGGTGGACACGGCTCTGGAGATGCTGGCGGAGTTGCAG
>CAZXDD010000881.1:0-2216 GCA_964639415.1 uncultured Armatimonadia bacterium | reverse complement strand
TCATTGCTCTATGGAGTTGGCGGCCGGCAACAGGCCGCCTGTGGCGACCGCGGGCGCGGGTGTAGCGCCGGGGCGATGGCTCCCTGCAGGGCCACGGAACGCTCGGGTAGGCGTCATCTTCGCAGCGAACCGCCGGGCTGTGGTGCTCAGTATACGGCACGGGCGAGTTTTGGCAAACGGAACGTGCTCGCGGGGCGTGGCCGTGTTCGGCGGGATCTCGCGGGCGTGGGGCCACGGAGCGCGCGGCGGACGCAATCTCTCCGTGGGGGGGGAACATGGACAGGAACAGGAGTGTCCAACGCCGAAAGGAGTGGCGGAGGCTCGCCTCGGGGCGGTGCCACGGCCAGGCGGCGATGCCAAAGGCCGTGACGTTCACGAACGGCGAAACCGAGGGCCGCCTCGCGGTGGTCACACGGCCAGCCGGCGAACCCGCCCGGCGGGATCGCCGAGTCGGGCTGGAAAGCCCGACCTACGGGGAGGCGAACGGCACGGCTGCGAACGGCTGGGCCGCCCCCCTGAGCCTGCTTCAGCCGTCAGGACGTGCGCCTGCATGATGGCGTCTTTCCCCTGCACCCAGCCCGTCGGGATCGAGGTGCTCTGCGATGCTGGCATGGATGGACTGGTCCGGAGTCATTGTCGGGGTGCTGGCGCTGCTGCATGTCGCTCAGGGCCGTCTCGGGCGCTCCCGAGCGGCGGACGGGCCGGACCCACGGCCCGCGTTCGTGGCACTGTCCTCACTGCTGGTCTGGGCATCGCTGCTGGCACTGGCGGCCTACCTGCTCACCCTCCCCACCAAGCCGCCGTTCCAGCCCGGCCAACTGCTGGGCAAGAGCATCCTGCTGGGTGCGATACTGGCTCTGTGGTGCATCCTCCTGCTCCTGCGCCTGCGGCGGCCCGGGGAGCCCGAAGGCGGCGACGGGCCGGAGCGGGTCTGGGTGGCGCCGGCCGCCTGCGCGCTTGTGGCGGTGAATGTCGTGTTCCTCGTCTGGCGCAGGACGCCGGTGGAGCCCATGCTGGGGCTCTCCCTGTCGGCCGTGCTGTTCGGAGTCATCCTGCGCTACGGCCTGGGGGCGCTGTCGGGCCTGTGGGATGGGTCCACGGAGTTGTCGGTGACGGCGCGGCAGGCGGAACACCTGGCGCTGCTGACCGTCACGGGCGCCGCCGCGGTGGCACTGGCGGTGGAGCACTTCCCGGACAAGTCGCCGCTGTGGTCGCTTCCCATCGCTCTGGGAGCGGTGACCGTCGTCGCGGCCGTGACCGGCGCTGCCCTGGGCAGGTTGGTGGGGCAAGACCTGCGGCGGCCGGTGACCTCCGGCGGGGCGGTGGCCATCGCGGCCGGGGCCGCGGCGCTGGTGGCCGCGGGTGCCTTCGAGCAGGCCTTCGCAGCGTACTGCTACTTCACCGGCCTGGTCGTGATGGGCCTGGCCGTCTGGCTGCTCTCCAGCGGCGCAGGTGGCGGTTCTAGCGCTCTGCGCACGGGGGTCATCGCCGGGCTGCTGGCGGTAGGGACCTTTGTCATCGCCTTCCGACTCATGGCCGGGCTGGGCGCGACCCTCGCCCTGCAGGCGGCGTGGCTGTTCCCCCTGCTGATCGCCGGGAGGCCCGAGGGCAAGCGTCCGTCGACCGCGGAGGCGGTGGCTCCGCTCTTGGGCCTGGGCCTGCTTTTCGTGCTCTACCGACTGAACCAGCAGCTTGTGCCGATGGGTCGTCCGGGCGATCTGCTGGCTCATTACGGCCTGATCGCGGTGGCCCTCGGCCTGCTGGTCCCCTTCCTGTGGCAGGCATACCTGCTGCAGAGCCACAGCGTGACGCAGAGGCGGGCGAAGTCTGCGGAGGGCGGCGATGGGAACGCCGTCTTTGCTGTGAAGGCGGTGATCGGTCATCTGGCGGCTCTGGGCCTTGTGGTGGCCGGAGCGCCGGCGCTGCTGTACCTGCTGTGGCCGCGCTACGCCGTGGGCGGATACCTCATGGGTCTGTTTCTGGCCCAGCTCGTGCTTGTCGTGCACCGGCCTGAGGCGGCCGGGCCGGTGGACCGACGCGCGCGGGGGCCTGCGACCGGTCTCGGCCTGCTCTGCGCCGCGGGCATGCTGGCGGCCATCCCGGCCTGTCGGCTGCTGGCGAGTGTCGGGGATATGCCGCGGCTGGACAAGGCCTTTGTCGCCGCGGTAGTGGTTCTGGCCCTGTATGCCTGGGGCTGGACCACCTCACGACGGCCG
>CAZXDD010000880.1:0-2234 GCA_964639415.1 uncultured Armatimonadia bacterium | reverse complement strand
GGCTCCCCCGGCCGGGTACGACTACGACGGCTGCAATACGGACGCTTTGCTGACCCGGGTGAGGGTCGAGGACGGCCGCCTCGTCCTGCCCGACGGCATGAGCTACCGCGTCCTCGTCCTGCCCGAGAAGCAGACGATGACCCCGACGACGCTGGCGAAGGTGCGCGAGCTCATCGCCGCGGGGGCCACGGTGATCGGTCCTCGGCCACAGAGCTCGCCCAGCCTACAGGACTATCCAGACTGCGATGCGCAGGTGCAGTCTCTGGCCTCTGAGATCTGGGGCGACTGTGACGGCAAGGCCGTGACCGAGCACGGGCTGGGCAGGGGCAGGGTGATCTGGGGCCGGCCGCTGGAGGAGGTCCTGGCCGCGCTCGGTCTGCCTCCCGCCTTCGAGTACAAAGGCACGCACACCAATGCGCGTCTGGTCCACATCCACCGTCGAGCCAACGGCGCCGAGGTGTTCTTCATCTCCAATCAGAGCCCGCGCGGCGAGTATGTGGACTGCACCTTCCGCGTCGGTGGCAGGGTGCCGGAGCTGTGGCACCCGGACACCGGGAGAACCGAGGACGCCCCGGTCTACGCGGAGAGCGATGGCCGGACCACCGTGTCCCTGCGCCTGGAGCCGGCCGGATCGGTGTTCGTCGTGTTCCGCCGCGCCTCCGAGGGCCGCGATCCGGTGGTGGCCGTCTCCTGTGACGGCAGGCCACTGTCGGAGTGGAAGCCGGCCTGGGCGCCGGAGCTTGAGATCGTCAGCGCGGTCTACGGTGTGTTCACCGTGGAGGCCTCCGGCTTCGTGGACATCACGGAGCACCTGCGGAAGCTCGTGCGCGAGGACAGGCTGACGGTGGTGGCGAGCAACGACATCGCGGGTGATCCGGCGAACCAGGTGGTCAAGCAGATGCGGGTGGACTACACCATCGGCGGCAGGGACTTCAGCAAGACGGTTGACGAGCACCGCACCCTGAGCATTCCCGAGGGCGATGAGCCCACTCTTGGCCCGCTTGTGATCCGCCGGGCACTGTACGGCATCCTGCCCCAGGACGTCGCCTTTGAGCCTCCGACGCAGACCGTGGACGTGACGCAGGTGCTGCGCGACCACATCGAGGACGGGAGCCTGCTGCTCCGCGCGGATAACAGCATGGCCGGAGACCCGGCGCCGCTGGTCGTCAAGCAACTGCGCGTGGAGTACACCCTAGACGGGAAGACCTACCACAAGACCGTGGCCGAGAACGCCATCCTGGCGCTGCCGGACTATACCGAGAGCGTGGCGGCCATTCACGACACGCCGCCCGCCGAACTGCATCTCAGCGAGAGCGGGGCGCCGACGCTCACGGCCTGGGCGGCTGGCGATTACTCCGCGCTGACCGACTCCGGTGCCCGGCACAGCGTGACGGTGGGCGAGATGCCGGCGCAGGTCGCCGTCACCGGTCCGTGGCAGATCGCCTTCCAGCCGGACCGGGGTGCCCCGGCGACGGCGGCGTTCGCCGAGCTTGGGTCCTACACGAGCTCGGACGTGCCGGGTATCAAGTACTTCTCCGGGACGGCCACCTACAGCAAGCAGTTCGAGCTGCCGCCGGCCCTCCTCGCCGAGGGTACCGTGCTGTGTCTGGACCTGGGCATGGTGCGGGAGATGGCCCGGGTGCGGCTCAATGGCAGGGACCTGGGGCTGCTGTGGAAGGCGCCCTTCCGGGTGGATGTGACCGGGTTGGTGCGGGCCGGGAGCAATGAGCTGCAGCTCGAGGTCACCAATCTGTGGATGAACCGCATCATCGGGGACGAGCGATTGGCCCCGGACTGTGAGTGGAGCGGCGCCGCGCTCAAGGCCTGGCCGGACTGGCTGCTCGAGGGCGTGCCGCGCCCGGAGACGGGCCGGTTGACCTTCACCACGTGGCGGCACTATACCGCCGAGTCCCCCCTGCCCGAAGCCGGGTTGCTGGGGCCGGTCTTCCTGCGTGCCGGCCGCCAAGTACCGTTGGCGGCGCGGTGAGGTGGCGCAAAACGGCCGTGGCGCGTGGTGCGTGGTTCGTGGCGCGTAACGGCAACGGCACGGCCGCCTCCGTCCCGTTGCCGCCATCCGCCGTTATCCTGTCCATCCTGTGCGCCGTTGTCGTTGCCGTCATCCGCCTCTATCCGCCGTTATCCTGTCCATCCTGTGCGCCGTTGTCGTTGCCGTCATCCGCCTCTATCCGCCGTTATCCTGTCCATCCTGTGCGCCGTTGTCGTTGCCGTCATCC
>CAZXDD010000879.1:0-2240 GCA_964639415.1 uncultured Armatimonadia bacterium | reverse complement strand
CTTGCGGCACGGCTGCGAACGGCTCCTCGGCCGCGCCTGTAGAGGTCCGGCCGAAGAGTCCGGCCGGTCCGTTTCATGTCATTCTGAGCGTCCATCTCGCGTAGCGAGATAGCGAAGGATCCCGTTGAATGTCACGAGATTCCTCGAGCTGCTCCCTTCGGGAGCGGACGCTCTCAGAATGACACTTCCATGCGAATGTGGGCTTTCCGGCCGCGCCTCTAGCAGAGCTGTTCCACCAGGTCGCCGACGTAGCGGACCAGGTTCATGTCGCCGTTGGGCGGCACCTGATCGGCGACGCCGAGGATGAACTTGCCGCTCTCCCAGTGGTGCTGCAGGATGGTCTCCAGGTGCCGGCGGACGTCGTCGGCCGTCCAGGGCGGGGCGAACATGGCGCCCGGCATCCCGCCGAACAAGATCACGTCCGGTCCGGCCAGGTCCCTGAGCCGCTCGACGGCGACGTCGCCCACCGGGGCGGGGGTGATGGACTCGATGAAGTCCAGACCGGTCCGTACCAGCAGCGGCAAGATCCCGTGCAAAGTGCCGTCAAGGTGCACGCCGACCTTCTTGCCCGACTCCTGCAGCGGCGGGATGCGCTGAAGGTAGTAGTCAAACTGGTAGCGCTCGAAGAGCCGGGTCACCACCTCGCCGGTGAGGTTGTCCGGCAGTTCGCAGAAGGGGGTGTCGCAGGCGGCCACCGCCTCGTAGGCGCCGTCCGCGGCGCGCGCCAGCGCATGGAACGTCTCCTCCACCTCTCGGGCGGCGTCCTGCAGCATGTAGACGAGGTTCGTCACCCCCGTCCACTCGGCCAGCATCTGCGAGAGTGGAGACCTGGGCGGTAGCACCGTTGGGTGCCCCTGCTCGCCGGCGAGGTCACGTAGCAGTCGCAGACGGCCGTCGTCGTACTGCGTTCGCGTGCTGTCGGCGATGTAGCGCAGGACGCGGAGGTCCTCGAGGCTTGTGACCGGCCACTTGCTCGGGGCCGAGCTGGCCGTCTGGGGCAGGAAGGTCGTTTCGCCACGGATCTCGCCAACCGGGGTCCGCCAGACGGTGGCGGTGACGGCGCCTTCGGTTGTGGATGACACCTCCACACCGTCGTGGGTGCTGGACCACACCTGGGCGTAGCCCAGATAGTAGCCCACATTGTGGTCGGCGTGGAGCCTGACGAACCCCTCATCGCCTTCATAGCGCTCGGGGTATAGGCCGGCGAGACGGCGACCGTGCTGCCAGTAGGTGAGGTCGGCGAACCACGGCATGACGTCGGGTCTCCGACCGTGCAAAGCGTCCAGCAGTCTGCTGCGCCAGGTCCCTTTGCTCATGACGCCCGGCCCCCTTGAGGCATGGATATGGACGGGTGCAACCCGTGTCCGCGGATGGACGTCGACGCTGTGGAGCCCCATCCGGCCGCGTCCGGTCTCGATCTCAGGGCGCGGCGCCGCCCTGCCGTCGGGGGACGCGAGGCCGCGTTCCAGGGGTACGCGAGCGCACATCGACCCGGATCTGGGCCACCCGGCGAGGCGGGTTGCAGTAATTGTGAACATGTGCTATTATCACGAATTGTCGGCAGGTGCTAACTGAAAACGATTCCCGAGCAACCAATTTGGGCTGACGGGGGACAGGAAAGGAAGGATCATCTTGGCGGAAAAAGACCGTGTCCTCATCATCGAGGACGGCGAGCAGGACCGCAACTTGGTCAAGACGCTGCTGGAACGCGAAGGGTACGAGGTTATCGAGGCAGAGACCGGTGAAAAGGGTCTGGAGCTCCTGGAAACGGCCCAGCCGGACCTGGTGATACTGGATCTCATCCTGCCGGGCGTCGACGGCCTCGAGGTCTGCCGTCGCATCCGCGCGAAGCACGAGATTCCCGTGATCATGGTCACCGCTCGCGAGGAGGAAGTGGACACTGTGGTCGGCCTCGAGCTGGGCGCCGATGACTACGTTGTCAAGCCCTACCGCACCCGCGAGTTCCTGGCCCGCGTCCGCGCCATGCTGCGCCGTGCGGTCATCACCGAGAAGGCCGTGGCCCAGAAGAAGCACATCGAGTTCCCGTCCCTTGAGATCGATCTGCCGACCCGCTCGGTCCGCCTCGAGGGCGAGGAAGTCCACCTGACTCCCAAGGAGTTCGACCTTCTGTTCCACCTGGCCTCGCAGCCGCGGCGCGTGTTCACCCGCGAGGACATCGTGGAGGAGGTCTGGGGCTACAGCACCCCCGGCGGCGACCTGCGCACCGTGGACACGCACGT
>CAZXDD010000878.1:0-2267 GCA_964639415.1 uncultured Armatimonadia bacterium | reverse complement strand
ACCGCCGTTACCACCGCCGTTACCACCGCCGTTACCACCGCCGTTACCACCGCCGCCTCCGCTACGCCCCGGTCAGCAGCTTGCGGCGCGCGGCCTTCAGCCACTTGGCATCCCAGGGGAAGCGGTCGAAGTCCTCCAGGTCCGACAGCAGCTTGCCGTCCGGGTCGACGTCGAGCGTCTGCAGGAGAGCCATGTCCTGCAAAGACTCGGCAAACACCTGCCCCCGGATCGACTCCACCGGTCCCTCGGGGCCCGGGTAAACCAGGAAGGTGTCGCCATAGGCCCAGTTCGGCCACTGCAGGCCATCGGTCACCGTGTAGGGGTCGATCAACTGGCGGGTTTGGCTCTTGTACCAGTAGTTGAAGCCCCAGTGCAGGAAGCCCAGCCGCCGGAAGCGGTAGAACAGCCAGCCCGCCATGCGGATCTTGGCAAGCGGCGTGTCCAGCAGGCGATTGAGGAAGCGCCCTCTGGGGCCACAGCAGAAGTACGTCCAGCTCGCGATGCCCTCCTCCCAGTACTGCCGGGTCACGGATACCGAGGGGATCGGCATGTCGGTGAGGCCCTGGCGGCCGTACTCGATCTCCGACAGCGCATCCATCGTCGGCAACCAGGGCGCCAGCTCGGCCAGCAGCGCCCGGGCGGCCTTGTAGTTCTCCAGGTGCTCCGGGCCGTGAGGCTCGTCGGACACGTGGTAGAAGGACTTGTCCAGCAGCTTCTTGCTCTTCAGGAAGCCATGGAACTCCGGGAGCAACTGGGACAGGAACTCCCGGTAGGTCTCGGAGGTGGCCCCGGTCTCGGCGGGCCACAGGAGCTTCTCGGTCTGTCCCTGACCATCGTAGACCCGGACCGCGTGCTTCACGCCCCATTGGGTGAACAGGTGGGGCCACTCGAAGCGCTCGATGCCGCAGCGCCTGGCCAGAGCCACCCACCGGGCCACATCGGTCCAGTCGAAGCTGTACTTGCCGGCCTTCTTCGTTACATGCAGAAGCTGGGTGGGCCGCTTGACGCCGTCGGTGGGGGGAGTCAGCAGCGGGGTGAGGAGCGTGTCGAAGCCGTGCCCGGAGTACACTGCCAGGTACTCGCCCAGCATGCTCCACAGGCCCTTGGACCACGGTTCCAAGTGGTACCAGTCACAGAGAGCATCGGCGTAGAACCACTGGGTCACCGGGAAGTCGCGACGCGGCCGGATCACCACTTCTGACAGGCGCAGCCTGACGATCAGCCCCACGGTCTCCTCGCCCACCTGGACGTGCACCGGAAGCTCTCGCTCGCCCGGTACGGCCTCCGGGTCAACGTGCACAGTGACCCAGAAGACCTGGGTCTCTCCGGGAGCGACCACCGCCTGAGCATCCGGAAACAGGGGGTCGGGCACATATCCGGGGATGTGGCCCGCACCGTCTCGCTCCTCCGGCGGGGTGCCGGTGTTGTGGTGCGGTACCGGTACGCAACCCACGCGGCGCAGCATCACCCGCACGCCGTCGGCGTCCCCCACCCGCGCAAAGACCTCCGCCGTCTGCAGTTCGTCGGTGTTGTGGACGCAGACCTGAAACGAGGCCTTCTCACCCCGGGCCATGAGCATCCGCAGCTTGCTCTTCCGCTGGGGCGGGCCAGCGGGGAAGTGGCGCCGCAGTGAGTTCGAGAGCCAGCATTGCACGGCCATGGTCGTGCCTCCAGTCGGGCGCGGACGCGCCCCATTGCTCGGTTGGCCTGCAGGGTACCACGTTCGGTGCGGGCATGCAATTGAGGGGGAGGCTAAGGTGTCGTGCGGGTATCCGGGCCGGGCGGCGCGAGATGCCTCCAGGGGCTGACGTCCTGACGTTCGAGGCAAGCTCCGCGGCCGCGACCCCGCCGTTCGGGAACGTCCCGCAGGGCGGGGTTTTCGTCTGGTCGTGACACCGAGCCGAGGCGCCCGGCCGTCCCGCCGTTCGTGAGCGTCCCGCAAGGCGGGATCGGGCCTTCCACTCACATTCAGAACTCCTGACACGCAGTAGTTGCGGGATGTCTGTCTTCGTCATCCCTGACTTCGAAGTGGAGGCGCCAGTCGGTCTCTGGGTAGGTCGGGCAGTCTGAGTTGACTGCGCAATAGACATTCATCTCCCGAAATGGTGGCCCAGCGAAGCCACTTCTACCAGGGCTTCCTGCCGCCCCCGGCATGGCATGTCAGGAGTTCTGACATTATGCATGAACGCACTGGGGCCACATTTCGCCATTCCCACGTCCGGAACGGTCGAAGTACTGCCGTTCTCCCCCCTCCTCCCGTCTCCGCC
>CAZXDD010000877.1:0-2269 GCA_964639415.1 uncultured Armatimonadia bacterium | reverse complement strand
CGCGACCCCATCGCCTGCGGGGAGCCCGCCTCCTACCTCTCCCCCACCTCTACCCTCACATCCTCCTCCGTCCCCTGCCCCAGGTCGATCGCGATGACCCGGCCATCCCCCAGCGTGACCTGCAGCGTCCCATCCTCCGTCTGCGCCACCGTATGTCCCGGCGCTGCCTCCCCGGCCCTCAGGGGGAGCAGGAGCGTGACCAACTGCACCGTCTCGTCCCCCGACTTCTGATGCCGGATCGTAGTGGCAGGCGTAGGGTCCGGGCCCAGGCTCCAGCCCAGAAGCTCGGGCTCCATCTGCGCCGAAGCGCCCGACACAGTCAGCCCGGCGGAGAGCAACGGGATGATCGCCAGGTTCGGCACCCCCTCGTCGGTCGTCTCCACCGTCAGGCCGTCCTGTGCTATCCGCCATGAGGTGGTCGGGAGCTGCCAGCGCAGGTCGTAGCCGTGGCTCTCACCATCGCGGGAGACCAGGGTGTCCGCGACCACGAACACATCCGGCTTGGCGAAGGTGATGCGGCGGTGGTGGATAGCAGGCTTGCCCCAGCCCTCGTAGAAGTCGCTGCCATCCTGATAGGGGTAGGCGTCCGAGGGCCCCGGCTTGCCGTAGGCGTCATCGTACACACCGGAGGCGCTGTCGTGCTCCGGCGTGGTCGTCCAGCGCACGTCGGCCACCGGCCGGTAGGGCATCTGCGAGGGGTCCGGAGTGCTCCAGCGCCGGCGCTGGGGGCGATTGTCCACCAGTACCGTGCTGTGACTGAAGGTGTCGGCCGTGTAGTGGGAAAGCGGCGTGTCGCTGTACTCGCCCCTGGCCGGGTCGAAGATCACCGGGCGCCCGTAGGCCCACATGACGATGCTCAGCTTGTCCTCGTGGCAGTGCTTCCAGCCGATGGGACCGGCATCGAAGCCCAGGTAGTTGGCATCCCGCTCCCAGCCCGAGCGCATGGCGAAGTAGCCGGCATAGGGGAGCATGGTGGAGGTGAACTGCGGTGGCGCGCCCTCCTGCCCATCGGTGGCCAGCCAACGGAAGTCCTCGCGGGCCGGGTAGTGCTCCAGGGCTTCGCGGAGCCGCTCGACCACCTGCACTCTGGCCCCATCCTGGTACTGGGGCAGCGTCCTGTCAGGGGCGCACAGGTGCACGTAGGGGTCGAAGAGACGCTCGCAGCGGTCGGCCAGCGCGCGTACGCCCGGCTCATCGGCGCGATCCACGGCGGTGGCGAGGTTGTAGATGCGCAGGTAGTTGTAGAACAGGTTGTGATAGCCCGGAGACAGCTCCACTCCCATGCCGTCGGGGAGATACCCACGCTCCAGATCGCCCAGGGCCGTGTCGATGGCGTACTGCCGCCACTGCCCCGCCTCCGAGAGCTCCGGGAAGACCACGCCGCTGGTGTACAGGCCTACCATGGCGAAGGTCAGCCAGTTGCCCGTCACCCGGTGCGTGTCTCTCAGGTGGCGCGATTGCTCGATGGTGGAGCGCAGGTACAGGATGATGTCCTCGTCGGTGAAGGTCGGTGACAGCAGGAAGTGGTGGAAGGGCGTGGGCCAACTGCTGCGCATGCGGATGCCCGTGACCAGCGTGTTCCAGTAGTCCTGGTTTCCGGTGGACTTGGGGCACTGCCGCAGCCAGCTCCGCAGCAACTGCACCCAGAGCCCGGCGATCCTCTCGTCGCGCTCGGACTGCCAGTAGGCGCGCCCCACGGCCTCCAGGAAGTAGGCTCGGGCCATGTTCCCATGGTTCGGGTCCTTGAGCCAATCCAGCTCGCCGTTGGGCAACCACCACTCCTGAGTGAAGGTGCCGGTGCGCGCCAGCATGTCCCGTGTGCCTTTGAGACTCCCCGCGCCATGGGGGACGTCGGTGCGGGGCTCGTGGGGGCTGAAGGTCCAGGTCTTGATGGACCGTGCGCGGAGGTACTCGGCCAGTTCGTGCCTGGCCGCCGGCAGGTCACCGGCATCCCAGGCGGCCTTGACGGCGGCGAGACCGGGGATGGAGTAGTCCAGGCTCTCCATGACCTCGGTCTCGGAGACCCCGATGTCGTACTCGGAGCCAGGCATCTGGGCGAGGGCGAGCCCGGCGAGGGTGACCAGGAGAGGACAGGTAAGCATCGCGCGCCTCCGCGAAGGGAAACTGGGAGCGACGTGCCGCCCCGGAGAGCGACCGTCCGGCGCCGTGGGCCGTTCGCCGTTGTAGGGCGGCGACCTGTGCGCCGCCGCCGTGCGTCGTTGGTCTTCGATGACCCCATTCGGCGCGGTACAGGCCCGCGCCCTACAGA
>CAZXDD010000876.1:0-2273 GCA_964639415.1 uncultured Armatimonadia bacterium | reverse complement strand
CGGAGAACGGCGGAACACAGAGGTACGGACAACGGCGGAGAACGGCGGGACACAGAGGTACGGACAACGGCGGAGAACGGCGAGCCAGGTGGACGGTGGCCGTAGGTCTGCCGGTCGTGGCCTCGGAAGGAGCCTGACTTGATCGTCGACTCGCACGTGCACATCAAGGGTGGCGACTACTTCCGCCGCCAGTTCGATCCGGACGACACCGTGCGCATGCTGGATGCCGCCGGCATCGACCGCGCCTGCGTCTTCTCCATGTGCCTGCCGTCTCGGGAGTCCACCGAGCTCACGCTGCGCGCCGTGCGGGGCCGCGAGGATCGTCTCATCCCCTACGCCCACGTGCTGCCCGAAGAGGGCGAGCTGGCCCACCAGGAGCTGCGGCGCGCGGTGGAGGAGTGGGGCTTCCGGGGGCTGAAGCTCCATATGGGCGAGATTCGCGGGGAGGTGTGCGACGAGCTGCTGGTCCCCTTCCTGGAGCATGCCGCCAGGCTTGGCATCCCCGTGTTGCTAGACTGCATCAACCAGCCGGACTGGGCCCTGAGGTGGGTGGAGCAGGTGCCGCAGGCCAGCATCATCATCGCTCACCTGGGCTCACCTCTGGACCCTTTCATGGTCGACCGCTTCATCGCGATCTGTCAGTCGCATGAGAACGTCTGGCTGGACACCTCCTACTCGCACTGCCCCTGGAAGATACGGGATGCGGTCACCTATTGCGGGGCCCACAAGATCGTCTTCGGCTCGGACGGCGGGGCCGGGTTCTACCCCTCCAGCATGGAGCTGGCCAAGATCCACGCCTACGAGTTCAGCGAGCAGGACAAGGGGTTGATTCTGGGCGGCAACATCCTCGGGCTGCTCGGCGACTGAGGGGAGAGTTAGGAGAGAACGGCGGAGAGCGGCAACGGCAACGGCAACGGCAACGGCAACGGCAACGGCAACGGCAACGGCAGCATCTCACCACGGAGACACGGAGAGCACGGAGTTCCACGGAGAACGGCGGAACACAGAGAACAGGAGAGAGGCGGAGAGCACTGAGAACGACTGAGAACGGCTCAGAGCGGCGAAGGAGGGAGACGGCGTCTGCGGTGCTCCGGTGGCCGCCATCTTGTTTCCCGGTCGCTGTCGGTCGGTCGCTGTCGGTCGTTCGCTCCCGCCGGGCGGGACCGTCATCCTGTCAGGCCGTCTTTGTCGTCGGCCGGTACTGCGAATAGGGGGGATTGCCGATGCCGAAAGCCGTGATCGTTGATGCCGTCCGGACGGCGATAGGCAGGTTCGGCGGAGGTCTTCTGGAGTTCTCGGCCGTGGACCTGGGCGCGCACCTGGTCTCGGCGCTTGTGGAGCGCAACCAGATCTTGCCCGAGCAGGTGGATGAGGTGATCTTCGGCCAGGTGCTCCAGGCGGGCTGTGGGCAGAATCCGGCGCGTGCCATCGCGCTGCAGGGGGGTCTGCCTGAGACTGTCTGCGCCTTCACGGTGAACAAGACCTGTGGCTCGGGGCTGAAGGCTCTGGACCTGGCGCGGCAGGCGATAGTGGCGGGTGAAGGCGGGCTGCTTGTCGCCGGCGGTACCGAGAGCATGAGCAATGCGCCCTACTACGTCACCGACATGCGCTGGGGGCACAAGCTGGGCTCCGCGACGATGGTGGATGCCATCATGGACGAGGGCCTGACATGCCACATCTGCGGTCTGGGTATGGGCCCGGCCACCGAGGAGCTGGTGACCGCCACCGGGATCACTCGCCAGGAAATGGACGCCTGGGCCCTGCGGAGCCAGCAGCGCGCGCTGGCCGCGATCGCTCAGGGCCGTTTCGCTGAGGAAATCGTGCCGATCGCCCGGAGGAAGGCCGAGCCCTGCGCGGTGGATGAGCACCCGCGGGAGACCTCGCTGGAGGCCCTCGCCGGCCTGCGCCCGGCCTTCAGGCCTGATGGCTGCATCACCGCCGGCAACGCCTCGGGCATCAACGACGGCGCCGCCGCCCTGATCGTGTGCGAGGCGGACAGAGCAAGCCAACTGGGCCGCTCGCCTAGGGCTACCATCGTCGGCAGCGCCTGGGCCGGGGTGGAGCCGCGGGCCATGGGCCTGGGGCCGGTACCGGCGGTGCGAAAGCTCTGCGCCAAGATGGGTGTGGCGCCGGGAGACTTCGACCTCATCGAGCTCAACGAGGCCTTTGCCGTGCAGGCTCTGGCGGTGATGCGGGAGCTGGGGCTGGACGAGGAGAAGGTCAACGTCAACGGTAGCGGCATCGCTCTGGGGCACCCCATCGGCGCCACGGGC
>CAZXDD010000875.1:0-2292 GCA_964639415.1 uncultured Armatimonadia bacterium | reverse complement strand
CCCCCCCCCCCCCCCCCCCTCACACCCCCCCCCCCCCCCCCGACACCTACACTTGGTGAGACACTCTTTCCCTACACGACGCTCTTCCGATCTCGTCCGCCGGGCACCATTCAGGCGGTAGGCACACACCGGCGAGAGCCACCGTGCCCGCGGGCTTGCAGGCCCGCAGCCGTCCGCCGTCGCCGTTGGCCGTCGCCACGTGCAGGGCTGTCCGTGCTGCTTGGGCGAGATGGACGTCGCCCCGGTACGGCAAAGCCCGCCCATCTGTACGCCGACAAGGCCCGCTCCTGCCGGAGCGGGCCTTGTATCAACCATCGACAACCTCCGCGAAGGGGTGAGCCCCAGATGCCACATGCCCCGGAATCGCTCTCCGGCCGCAGCATTGTTATTCAGATGACGGGTGTGCTGTGCACCCAGCCCGCGCAGATCTTCCAGAGCCCGCATGCCGTGGATTTCATGCAGCGGTTCATCACCCAACTCAAACGCCGCAACTCTCCCTGGATGAGCCTGTTTGCGGACATGCAGACCGAGGGCGTGCCGGGTGACGTCTCCGAGGCCGCCCTGTCGCTGACCCGTGTTCTGGGCCTGCTGGTGGATCTGAGCCCCGAGGACATCCGCATCAAGGCTCCCGATGTGGCGCCGCTGGTAGCCGATCCCGAGGCTCTCTGCAAGTTCGTGCAGCAGCTCTACGACCGCTGGCGCTCCTATGAACGGTACCTGATCTTCGAGGGCGGTGCCGGGCAGTCCCGGGACAGAGCCCTCGAGGGCCATATGAGCTTCATCCACAGCATCCAGGACCTCAACCACCTGGTGCTGGACGCCTTCCGCCGCATTCAGCGCAATCTCCGGGGCTATTGGCCCCGCGTGTACCGCCAGGTGCCCTCGGGCGCCAACATGAGCCTGCTGGTGGACACCATCGACTGGCCCTCCCCGGGTGGCGCCTACTCGGTGCTGGAAGACGTCCGGATGGTGAGGCTGGCCCTGACTACCTCCCCTGTGGTTCTGTACCCGCAGTCCAACAAGCGCCAGGGGACCTTCGAGCGCGTGGAGTTCAACCCGCTGGAGCGCGTGGTGATAGACAGCGCCAGTTGGATGTGCCTCCCCATCCAGGTGGGGAAGCTCTCGATGCTTGTGTTCTTCCATCGCGACTTCCTGGCCCACGCGGTGTGCCTGCTCAACCTCTTCGAGCTCTCGGGGCACAGCGAGGCCCGGCAGCGGCCGGACGCCATCCTCGTCTTCGGCGTCCCTCAGGGCGCACTGCCGGGGAACCAGACGGTCTTCTACGAGGACGAGGACAACGACCTTGTCCTGGGCGTCATCGGGCGCTCCAAGGACGTGGACTACCTGGGCTACTTCAAGAAGATGCTGCTGACGATGCACAACGTAGTGGCCATGCGGCGGGGCCGGCTCCCGCTGCACGGAGCCATGGCCCGCATTGTGCTGAGCGACGGGGCGTCGTGCAACCTGGTGATCGTGGGAGACAGCGGGGCGGGCAAGTCGGAGACCCTCGAGGCCTTCCGGACGCTGGCGGATGAGCATCTGAGCGCGCTAACCACCATCTTCGACGACATGGGCTCCCTGGACCTGTCCGTTGAGGGCCAACTCACCGCCTACGGCACCGAGATCGGCGCTTTCGTGCGCCTGGACGATCTGGACCCCGGCTTCGCCTTCGGCCGCATCGACAGCAGTATCTTCATCAACCCCCATCGTCAGAATGCCCGCGTGGTGCTGCCGGTCTCCGACTACTCCGACGTGGTTGCCGGCTACTCCACGGACATGCTGCTTTATGCCAACAACTACGAGCCGGTGGACGAGAAGCACCCGATCATCGAGTTCTTCTCCACACCGGAGGCGGCGCTGGACGTGTTCCGCCAGGGCTACCGGGCGGCCAAGGGCACCAGCGATGAGACGGGATTGGTGCAGACGTACTTCGGCAACCCCTTCGGCCCGGTGCAGCTTCGCGATCTGCACGAGCAGATCGCCCAGAGGTTCTTTGAGCGCGCCTTCGAGTACGGGGTGCCGGTAGGGCAGCTCCGCACGCGCCTGGGCGTCGAGGGCTACGACCGCGAAGGTCCCGAGCAGGCGGCGATGGCTCTGATGGAGCATATCCGCGTCGCGGGCGCATAGAAGCCCGGCCGAGAAGTCCGGCTGGTCTGTTTCACGTCATCCCGGAGCGTCGGCGCCGCAAGCCCGGGCGGCGCAAGCTCAGGCTTCGCCGCTTGAGCGAAGAATCTCGCTGAATGGCAGGGGAATACTCGAGCTGCTCTTGCCGGGAGCGGACGCTCTCAGAAT
>CAZXDD010000874.1:0-2293 GCA_964639415.1 uncultured Armatimonadia bacterium | reverse complement strand
GCCTAGCGGGCGTTGACCTGCCACTTCCACAGGTCGGTAACGAAACTGTCCCACCGCGCATCCCTGTCGCACTTCACCCACTTGGCGTGGCCGTCGCAATAGCCCACATTGAGGCCCTCGTTATGACGCGCCCCCAGGGCCACGTCATCACCGAAGCCGTTGACATCGCCGGTCCAGATGGGTATCGCGTAGATCCCGCTGGCCGCAAGGCTCTCGCTGTCGCAGACGAGCACCTTCTCCGCGGGCCTCTCTTGGATCGCCACCATCCGCCCGGCCATGCCCAGCACCGCGAAGCTGGTGGGCGTCTCGCCCTGAAGTGGCTGCAGGTTGTAGCCATAGGAGGTCACATAGGGGGGCAGAGCCGCTCCCCCCGCTCCCGCTCCCATGCTGAAGGGGGTGGCATCCGAGGGGCAACGGTAGAGCTGCCAGTTCTTGACATATGGCTCGGTGAGTTCCCACCAGTAGCGGCGATCGGCATAGACGTGGCCGGGGGTTCCGGCGCCGGTGGTGAGGGCCGGCGGCATTGTCTCGTCGTAGTCCTGGGCGTACATCAGAAAGCCCAGAGAGATCTGCTTGATATTGGACAGGCAGCTTGCCTGCCGGGCCTTCTCGCGGGCCCTGGCGAAGACCGGGAACAGAATGGCCGCGAGGATGGCTATGATAGCGATCACGACCAGCAACTCAATGAGCGTGAAACCGCGACGTCGCATAGGCGTGCCTCCAACTAGATAGTCGGTTCTCGGATTTTGCACCATATCAAGTATACCGTCATGTTCACTGGTTGTAAACAGGCCTGGATAACAGAAATGGGCGGGTACCACACATGGGCAACAGTCGGCATGGGCGGTGCGGGAGCACCGGGCAGGGCGAAGTACCTCCCACGATATGCCGGGATCCTTCGCTACCTCGCTGCGCGAGACTGACGCTCAGGATGAGAGCTTCACTGCAGCCTTGGCCTCTGCCTCCGATGTCTGGTCCGGACGCCCGGTGGCCGGGGGAACACGGAGGTCATGGGCCCTCGGGCGGAAGGTGTCCCTGCAGGAGCGGTGGAATAGCTCCACCTGTTGCGCGTGCCAATGACGCTCCGGCGGGCCCCGGGGGCCCGGCCGGCGCCTGGTCAAGGGAGACGTCCACCATGAAAGTCGGCCTGAGCTGCATTATCACCCCCCGCGAGTGGTCCTTCGACGAGTTGCTCGACAAGTCCAAGGCCGCCGGGTACGAGGCACTGGAACTGGTCATCACCGACGAGGGCGAGATCACTCTGGACACGCCGGCTTCGGAACTCCAGAAGCTCGCCGCCCGCGCCGCCGACGCCGGGATGGAGCTGGCCTCCATCTGCCCCAGCTTCCGCAATGTCCCCAAGGACATCATGACCAATGACGCCGCGGTGCGGGCGCAGAGCATGGACAACATCAAGAAGGCCCTGGACGTGGCCAAGGCCATGGGCATCGATACCATGCTCCTGACCCTGGGGGCCCTCACGCCGGATCTGTACTACAACGAGGCCTACGCCAACTCCCTGCAGTGCATGCAGAAGCTCGCGCCATATGCCGAGGAGCTGGATGTGAACCTGGCCATCGAGTACGTGTGGAACAAGTTCCTGCTCAGCCCGATGGAGTTCGCCCGCTTCTGCGATGAGTGTGGCAGCCCGAAGGTCGGTCTATTCTTCGACACCGGCAATATGGTGGTCTTCGGCTACCCGGAGCACTGGATCAGGATCTGCGGCAAGCACCTGATGAAGGTGCATTTCAAGGACTTCAAGCGTGCCGGCTACGCGTGGCCGCCGCTGCTGGAGGGCGATGTGGACTTCCCGGCGGTGATGGCGGAGCTGCGCAAGATCGGCTATGACGGCGCTTTGCTTTCGGAGGTCGCGCCGAGCATCGCCTCCTTCGAGGATACGGCCGTGGCGATCCGCAAGATCATGGAGATGTAGCGGCCTCGCCGCGTGCCCCTGGCCGTCGCGGGCCGGCCGCTCGCCTCCGTCGGCGATAGACGGCCTTCCCGGGCCGTCGTCGCGGCGGGCGACGGGCGGAATCGGGAAGCCCTGCCCCAGGGCGTCTGGGGCAGGGCGAAGGGTGGGAACAGGCCGGGGGGCGGATGGGTACCCGTCTCCCCGCCTGGGTGGTGGGATCGGAGCCGCCGGCCGGAAACGGCCGCTCGGCTCCGCGGGGTGTCTGTTGTGGCCGGCGTCGCCAGGGCTAGAAGCCCGCGCTACCGGCTGCCAGTGCGTGGGTGACTGGCGCGATCAGCGCGATGAGCATGGGCACGACCCCCTTGAAAATCACGCTCAGCG
>CAZXDD010000873.1:0-2296 GCA_964639415.1 uncultured Armatimonadia bacterium | reverse complement strand
GTCGCCTACAGCCCCTCGAACTGCCCAACATGCTCGCGGAAGCGCCGGCTTACCTGCTCCCGCGTGGCCGTGCCCGTGGTACCCAACTGCTGCACCGTGATCGAGGCCACACAATTGCCCATCACCGCCGCCTCGTGCAGCGTGGCACCGGCACACAGCGCCGCCACAATGCCGGCCGTCGTGCTGTCACCGGCCCCCACGATGTCCACCGGCGGCGGGACACGTACCCCCGGAACCCGCCGGGCCGCGGTCCCGTCAAAGACGACGATGCCCTCCACACCCGCCGTCACGAACGCCGGCCGGCCATTGCGGGCCACCAGTTGCGCGCCGAACCTCTGCGCATCCTCCGCCGTCAGCGCCTCCTCCGTCCCCTCATACCCGCAGGATCGCGCCGCTTCCAGCTTGTTGGGCTTGATCGTCACATCTCGAAACAGGCCGATATTCTCGCGAGAATCGGCGAAAAACACCACATCCGGGTGCTCTTTCGCCAGGTTCTGGATGCCTGCGCGGACGCGGTCGGTGACCACACCCAGGTCGCGCTGGGCGATCTGGTCCAGCACCACGACCGCCTGCACCTTGGGCAGCACGCGCTCAAGCTCCGCGAGAATGCCGTCCTCGATCTCCCGCGGTGTGGGCGCGCGGTTCTTGATGTCCAGCCGGTTGAGCTCGCTCTCCCGCCCGCTTGCGTCGCGCAGCATGGGCTTGGTGTAGGTGGGAGTGAACCAGTCGGGATGGCCAAACAGGTGGGTCATGTCCACCCGGCGTTGCTCCAGTCCCCGGCGCAGCTCGAAACCCTCGCCGTCCTCCCCGATGCAGCCGACGGCCCGGATCCGCCCCACCTCCAGGGCGCTGAGGTTATTGGTAACCGTCCCCGCGGCCCCGGGACTGCAGCGTTTGCCCACCACCTGGTAGGCGTCCAGGCCGGTCTCCAAAGATACCTCGGTGAGGGCCTGCTCCAAGATGAGGTACTTGTCCAGGAAGAAGTCGCCCACCACGGCCAGCGATATGTGGGGGAACTGTGCCAGCAGCTCTTCCATGCGCTCAACGGTCATGGCCGGGCCTCACTGCGGGAGATGATGCGCCGATACAGCGTGGGGAAGGTGCGGCGATGGTCGCCCTGGATGTAGAAGCTCTCGCCCCCATCCTGCACGGTGCGGACGAGGATCGTCTTCCAGGGCCGGAAGTAGTAGAAGGGATTGCTCTTGTCCGGCTGTCCGTGGTACTCGGGCCCCAGGGGCGCCAGGTCGAAGACCGCCGTGGTGAAATGGGCGATCGTCCGCCCCTCCCGGTGCGCCACATTGCGGGCCATGCTCAGGGCTTTGAGATACACCTCGGGCCCCATCACGGCGGTGCCGAAGTTGAGCATCACGCCGCCCTCCAGGCGCGTGATGGTGTCGGCGATGGTCAGGAAGTCCCGGTAGGAGGCGGCGCCGGTCTTGGCCCCGTCGAAGTTGGGGTGCTCGTGGATGATGTCGCTGCCGATGCCAACGTGCACGGTGGCGGGAACTCCCAGCTCGTAGGCGGCGGCGAGGATGCTGATATCCCGATGTGGGAAGCGGCGCTCTACGATCATCCGCCCCACGGCCTCGCCGATCCCCAGGCCCTCGTCGGCGCCCCGGTTCACCGCATCGTTGATCCACCCCGTCTCTTCCCACAGCCCGAACTGCCCGACGCGGATGTACCTGGCCACGCTCTCGGTGGTCGCGCCGATGAGGGCGAACTCGAAGTCGTGGATGACGCAGGCGCCGTTGAGGCCCAAGTGGGTGATGAAACCGCGGCGCATGAGGTCGATGATAAGCCGCGAGTTGCCCTGCCGGATGACGTGGGCGCCCATGAGCAAGAGGCGCTCGGCGCCGCGCTCCCGGGCGGCCACGACCCGCTCGGCGACGGCCTTCAGGCCCGGATCATCCAGCTCCTCCACCGGATCGTCGAGGGCCATGATGACACCGAGGTCCAGGTCGTGCTCGCGCTCGGCCAAAGGCCGCAGCACGAGGCGGGACCGGTCGAACTGTGGATAAGGCATGATAGCTCACCGTGGATGGGGATGCGGGCGTAGGCCTGGATCTCAGATCATGCAGGTTACCGGCGGGTCCCGTTTCGCAGGGCCGCCGCCGTTCACCTCTCCCAGTCCGCGCAGCGGGCGCCCGGGAGAGGTCGGCAGACCGGGAAGTGCCGTCCCAACCTCTCCCAGCCCGCGCAGCGGGCGCCCGGGAGAGTCGGGCGCCCCTGCGGGGCGCTTGCGGGTGAGGGGCCGCCCTGCCGAGAGCCACCGTCCGTCTTGGCATCCGCCGGCCTC
>CAZXDD010000872.1:0-2334 GCA_964639415.1 uncultured Armatimonadia bacterium | reverse complement strand
GGGCGCGGCTGCCCTTGGCGTCGCCGGCCAGGGCCAGAATGCCCGGGGCTTTGATCCACATCAGGCCCAGGTCCCGGGCCACCACGATCTGGCCGGTATCCGAGGTGAAGCGGCCGCGCTCCACGGCCTCGTGACCGATCGCCCGTCCCACCACCCGCCCCAGTAGGTCCATGGACACGCGGAGCTTGAGGTCCGAGCTCAGCTCACCGAACACGTAGTTCTCGCGGCGCATGTCGCGGATGCCCAGGCAGCGCGCGCCGTCGGCGCTGGTGCCGAAGGGGCGCAGGTGCTCCCGGGCCGTGACCTCGGAGACCGCGAAGGGAGTGTAGCTCGGAAGCGTCCGGGTGGCACCGGCCGGGAACATGGTGCCGCCGAACTTGAGGGCTTCGCCCTTGACCGCCGCCTGCGGAGCCGGATAGCCGCTGCGCTCCGCCGCGCTGGGGCCACGGCGGCCGTGGGCGTCGGCCACGAAGTGGTCGGAGCAGATCACCGTCCGCTCCCCGCTGTACTCCGCATCCGCCGCGCGCCCGGAAGCGATCGTGATGTCCCCCGGCGAGGCGGAGGCCTCGTCGCCCAGCAGGTTGCTCACCCGGCAGACGCGACCCAGTTGGTGGATGGCCGCCGGCGCGGCGCCCCCGTTGGCCAGGAACACGTCGCCTTCGGAGTGATGGATCGCCGCCGAGTGCCGTGCGGGCTCCAGTTGGCCCGACAGGTACATACGGGCACAGACCGACGCCAGCCCCCAGCGCAGAGGATCGCTGCGGACGTCGAAGAAACCGAGCTTCCGCATATCGGCGCGGGTGTCCAGGGTGAACAGGATCATGGCGTCCACATCCTGCAGGCACGCGTACGCCGTGGCCTCCAGCATTCCCGCTCCGCGCCACGGATTCGGCCAGCACACGCCCCACTCGCGGATCACTATCGGCTTGCCCGGCACGCGGCAGGCGGCCACCGTGGCCGCGAAGCTGTCGCCGTCGGCACCGCCCAGCACGTTTTGGCCGGTGAAGAACGCCGGCAGTTGCCACTCGCTCCCCGGGCGATAGTAGGGGTGGTCGAAGTAGTAGTTGGTGGCGATGAAGTCCAGTTCCTGGGCGCTGGCCCACAGGTCGGGGAGCCAGTCGGGCTCGCTGACCGCCGAGATGGGGCAGCGCAGCCCGCGGGCGCGCAGGAAGCTCACCATGCCGCGGAAGTACTCCCGGTGCAGGTCGGCGAAGAACATGCCCCGGTCTGCCATGCGGGCGGCCTCCTCCGGCGCCCCCTCACTCACGCCCGGCAGGGCAACGGTGCCACGCCGCGGGTCCTCGTCATCGCACAGCGAGCACTCCCGGGTCTCATCCGTCCAGGCCTGCGCCAGCTTGTCCCGGGAGCCGTAAGTGGCCAGCAGCCAGTAGTTCCAGCGTCTCACCAGCTCCTCGCCGTAAGGAGCCACCAACGCCCCCAGTCGCTTGCGCTGATGGAACAGCCCGTTCTCGTCACACAGCTCCACCATGCACACCGCGGGGTCGGCGGCATAGCTCAATCCCGTGTGGACGTTGATGTGATCGAACAAGAGCTCCTGGGCATAGCGGCGCTGCAACTGGATGAGGCGCTCGTTGAAGAAGGCGTAGGGCTTGGCCCCGCGCCCCAGGGCCGGTCCCGAGGGCACGCCTTCTTCCTCCCGGAAGGTGCGGAAGTCCAGCAGGTCGAGGCAGACATAGATGCCGTGGGTCTTGAGGCCGGCGACCCAGTAGTCGAGGGTCTCGAGGCGGTCCCGGGCGATGCGGGGCGTCTGACCGGCGAGGGCGGCGGGCAGCAGGCCGCCCTCGTCATCGACGTGGTGCAACCGGACGAGGTTGAAGCCGGCCCGGGCGATGGCGGCGATGGCCCGGTCGATCACCTCGGGGGGCTGGAAGACCGAGTCCTTGGCGACATTGATGCCGAAGAATCGGGCCCGCGTCCCGTCGGCGAAGTAGAACCGACCGTCCATGCCGGAGAACACGAAGCCGCGAGTGCCGGCGGGGGCCTGCAGCAGGTCGGTGGCGGGCGGCAGCGAGGCATCCGGAAACAAGACCGCATTGGGGTCCAGGACGGGCACCGCCTGCCGGGCGTCTCCCGCCCCGCAGAGGATAAGGCACAGCAGCGCTGTGGCGAGCGGCCGGCGAGGCAACTACCTTCCCCTCTCGTCGACGGTGCCGGCCCGGGCCAGCTCCCCCGCCTCGGGCCGGATCGTCACAAAGCGCAGCCCGCGCTGGCGCAGCTCGGGGATCAGATAGGGCAATGTGTCCAGGGTCTCGTCCTCTCCGTTGTGCAGCAGGATGATCCCACCGTTGGCGCACTTGCGCCCCATGTCGGCGG
>CAZXDD010000871.1:0-2339 GCA_964639415.1 uncultured Armatimonadia bacterium | reverse complement strand
GATCATCTTTGAGCACGGACGCCAGCTCACCTAGTCGCTTGACTTCAGCCTCAGACAACTGGGCCAACTCCTCGGCAAGGGACTCTGACCCAGGCGCCGCGAGGCCGGAGACCAGTCGTCCCACCTGGGTGGTCGGGGCGACGGGGGGCTGAACCAGGGCAGCGGGTCTCTGCCCCTGGAGCTTGCGAATCCGATCCTCGAGTTCGGCTTTGAGGAGCAGACAGGTCTGCGCTAGTCGGTCCAGCAAGTCCAGGCCCATCGGCCGAAAGGCAAGGTCGTTGTCTTTGTCGACGTAGACACCTGCGCTTTGCTTGTCGAACACCGAGATGGCTGCGAGTTCGGCGGGAGCAGACTCGTCGGGTCGCCACGTCATCTCCTGCGGATCGGCGGGCCCGACCTGATAGCGGATGGCAGCGCTCTGCTCGCCATCCGCAGCCTCGGAGTAGACGTTGCCCAGGACCTCTACATCCTGCGCGCGTGCACGACAGCACTGTCCAAGGATGCGCGCATACCCTGACTTGCCAGAGCCGTTGCTGCCATAGATGATTGTGAGGCCCTCCGGGGAGAACTCCACGGTCTGGCCGGGTGCCAAGGCGTTGACGTTCATCACGTCCGCAATGGCATGCAGGCAGACAGTCGGCGCACTGATCGGGCCGGAGGGGAGATGATCCTCGGACAGGGGGACGGGCCTGTTCGGGGAACCGGCATGAATGCCATGTGCATCGAGGCAGATCTGGACGAGTTGCTGCACGTCGCTGTCGCCGAGGTCTGCGTCGCGGACCAGCCGTCGCAGGGCATCACGCTGCCACATGGGCTGGCCCTGTGACCACGCCAGGATCTCGCGGTAGACTGATGCTGAGGACATGGGTGGCAACCCTCCATTCTGTGCGCGCCCTGGTGGCCCGCCGCTCCCGCGATGCCCTGGCCTTCGTGCCCGCATGGCGCTGGCCAGCCGCAGAGCGCCGTTAGTGGTCGCGCTCGTACAGCTCACACTCCCCGGCCCGGCGTAGCACGTCCGCTCGCCACTCATCCCACGGGCTCCCGCTCGGAGCGCTCCCGCCCTCGTCCTGGATGCGCAGGAGCCCGATCCCCTTGGCGAAGAAGGGCAGCAAGAGCATGTTGTGCCACCATACGTCGCCGTATCCGACCCGCTTCACGAACTGCCCCATGCCCTCGGTCTTGTAGAGACTGTCGACGTACTGGACGAGGAGATCGACGCCGGGACAGGGGCAGCCCAGGGCCGCCGCGATCCCGGACTTCACTTCGGTCTCGCACTGAGCCGGCCAGAACCCGCCCCAGCCGAAGACAAACTCGAACGCGAAGGCGCCCAGCAGGTGGCGGTATGGCTTCTGGGCGAGGGACCGGATGATAGGCCCGCGCCGCCCGCCCTCTTGATCAAGGAAGTCGGGGACCACGGCACCAGCACTGACCTGGCAGGCACATTCGCACAGTGAGATGAGCGTCTGCACCCTGTTGAGTGTCTGGAGGGCGAGAGCAGACTGGGTGTAGGTGCCCCCATTGTAGGCATATGCCTGTTTGAGAGCCGGGGGGCCCTCTGCCGCGAGGCCCTCCGACAACGCGCAGTCCTCAGCCAGGTTCGGGGCGGAGTAGTGTATCTGGTACAGGCGTTCGATCCGCTCAAAGGGGTCGGCAATCAACGGGACGCCATCCAGTGCGTTCCACGTGTTGACGACGGTCTCGCACGCCGGATGGCGGGATCGGCCACCCAGAGCAACCCGGCGAAGGCGCGCGAGGCAGCGCAGGAAGTGGATGATGGCCTCTTCCCGAGCTGAGAGCGGCGCCTGGACGTCGATGGCGCAGCCTGCTATGACCGTCTCGCTGTCGCGGCTGCGATGGTCCTCGGTGATCAGCGCAACGCCCAGGCGCTGCGCCAGCGTACTCTGGGTGGGGTGCGGCTTGGTCGCAGTCACGTACAGGCAATCGTCTGCACCGAATGAAGGCGCGTACCCCTTTAGCGCCGAGAGCTTCTCTGATCTCGGGGCCGGGTGCGAGCATTGCACCATCACTCGCTGGACGGACGTGGGGCTGGCTCTGAAGGCATAGATGTCGAATTCCGACTGCGTGTCGGCGTCCTTGACGTTGAGTGCTGGGACGAGGCCTGCCGCCGCCATCCTGGCGGCACACCTGCGCTCAAGCTCGTTCGCCTGCCACTTCGTGGCCACTCAGCATCACCCCGCTGATTGCGTTGAGCTTCGCTCTTCAGGCCCTGAGTCCTCCCCAGCGCCCGCGGTCCCAGGGGCGGCCAACGACGGACGTCTCTACACCTTCCCCGCGCAGCCGCTGTCCTGCATCCAGCGGGCCACCACCTCGGCCACCGC
>CAZXDD010000870.1:0-2351 GCA_964639415.1 uncultured Armatimonadia bacterium | reverse complement strand
GACGCGCCTCCGGTCAGGCCGCCGAGAGTGGCGGCCACATTACCGGTGGTGTTGGCGGCCGGCGTCGAGGCCTGCAGACGCGCGGTGGTGGCACCGGTGGAGGTGATCGTCCCCACCGTGGCCGTCACCGTCCACGACACGGTGCCACTGAGGGGGAAGGCGGCGCCGTACTGGTCCCGCCCGGAGGCGGTGAAGGTCTGCGTGCCTCCGGCGGCGATGGTCACCGTTCCGGGGGAGACCACGATCTGGGCCAGACGGGCCGGCTCGTTGCCGCCACCGTCATCGCCGCCGCCGCAGCCCAGGGCGAGGACGAGCAGTGCCCCGCAGGTCAGCAGGCCCCAGTATCGCAGGGCCCGAGTGCCGGCATCTATGGCTTCCATTGACGAACCACCTCTGAGGCGAGGGATCGGCGTGCGCGCTACCGCGCTACTTCCGGGCAAGCAACTCGTCCACTGTGACGAAGCTATAGCCGCGACCCCGCAGCTCGGCGATGACCCCGGGCAGAGCGGAGACGGTCTCATCGTACCCACTGTGCAGGAGCATTACCGCACCGTTATGGGCGCGACTGAGCAATCGGTTGCGGATGAACCGCCGGTCCTGGGGATCGCAGTCATGAGAGTGGACGGTCCACAGCACCACAGTGTTCCCCAGCTCATTGGCGACGGCGATGATGCGCCGGTTGTAGTGCCCCCCCGGAGGGCGCATGAGCCGCGGACGCACGCCGCAGGCGGCCTGGATCGCGTCGGCGCCCCGAGAGATCTCCTCGCGCGCCCGGTCGATGGGGATCTCGTCCAGCAGCGGATGGCTGTAGGTGTGGTTCCCCACGCTATGGCCGGCGGCCAGAGTCTCACCGACAAGCTCGGGGTGGGCCTCGGCCTGGGAGCCGCAGTAGAAGAACGTCGCCCGCACACCGGCGTCTTCCAGCACGCGCAGGAGCTCGGGTGTGGAGCCCGGGTGCGGTCCATCATCGAAGGTCAGGGCGATCTGCCTGCTCCAGGCACTCCCGCTGCGGATGACCGACCGCTGCCGGGAATCCTCCGAGGTGGAGGCGCAGCCGGACAGGTGCAGGCAGGCGGCGGCCAGGCACAGAAGTAGTGCCGCTGATAGGTGGCGGGGGAACGCTACGGCCGTGCGCGCGGCCAGAGAACCACCTCCCGTGAGCCCGGCGCAGGACAGGCCCTTCGCCCCACATCGGCCGAGTGCCTACGTGCATATAGACAAATGTGGCACTATCCAGGTTCGGAGAGTGCCACATCCTGTGATCTGCCTGAGGTCAGTCCGGCCGCCCTATCCACCCCACTGGGCCGAGGCGCCGATCAGCAGGCTGTTGTCAGAGTTCTCCCGCTCCTGCCAGGCGAAGCCGAAGCTGATGTTCCCCGACGACAGCGAGCCCCCGGCCAGCGTGGCGCCGAAGGTGAGGTCGCCGTCATCCAGCCCGATACCGGCCTTGACCCGTCCACCGGCGAAGAGCTTGGTGACGCCGAGACGGAAGCGGCTCTCCACCTCATTCGTCACGTCCGCCAGGTCGGCCGCCACCGTGAGCCCGGCCGGAGCCGCGAAGGCCAGGCCGAGGTCCCAGGTGCGCTTCACGTCCCCGGTGAGGTCTCTGACACACAGGCCCCACCTGACGCCCTCCAGACTCTTGACCCCCAGCGTGCCGAGACTGCCCACCAGACCGACGTCGAAGATGTTGTTGGCGGTGCCGACGACGGGGTCCACGTGACGCCAGTTCACGCCCCAGGCCATGTCACCGCCCCGCCAGGACTTGCCGAACCCCACTCCCACGGTGTTCGCGCCCCACGCGTCCACATAGCCTGCGCCGAGACCGAACTCCTGACTCATCTGATACCCGCCCCAGTTGAGGGCGAAGGTATCGCTCTCGCCGCTGACCTCAAAGGCCGCCGACGCATTGTGCTTCCAGTTCTCCATGGTGAACAGGCCCGCCTCCAGGCCTGCGATCGAGGCCAGAGCCGCGGGATTGTAGTACCAGGCGCCGGCCGCGTCGGGGGCGGCCAAGTACGTATTGCCCGCCATCGCGGCATCAATCGTGGGGGCCTGAGCGGCGACTGGGGGGATGGCGATGAGGACTGCCAGTGTGAGCAGAGCCAAAGACAGGTTCTTCACGGTGTATCTTCTCCCTCCGGATTGGGCCTGTGCAGCGCGGTCGTGCCCCGCTCGGCCGCGAACCCGCAAAGCCTATCACAGCGGTGTCGGGCAAGTCAACTTGCCCGCGGCAGACCGCGGCGAACAGGATGGACAGGACAACGGCTGACAAAGGCGACGGGCACGGCAGACAGGATGGACAGGATAACGGCGGATAACAGCGGATGACGGCGACGGCAACGGCGAAC
>CAZXDD010000869.1:0-2360 GCA_964639415.1 uncultured Armatimonadia bacterium | reverse complement strand
GATCGCGACCCCAGAACTTGGTTCATCTGTGCAAAAGTCGGTGCATACAGGCATCCAGAGTGGCCTGATCGACGGCGGCGCGTGGGCCGTTCCTGGGACCGCGGGCGTCTCGCCCGGTGCGCCGTTAGCCGTTCCGCGCCACGCGCCACGGCCGTACAATCTCGGAGGCCTCCATGAGTCGCCGACCCCACGAGAGATGGATCTGGACCGAGCTCATCGGGTTTGACAATACCCGGCCCGACCTCGGAGTTTCGGAGTATATCGAGGCCGCCGGGTTCACTCCGGCCACTATCTGCCTGCTCATCGGCTCCCCGGACTTCATCCTGTCGCATGACAGCCCGGCGGCCGAGGTCCCCCTGCCCCCGGACTTTTGCGCGCGCGACGGGCACGAGCGCAACCCGCACCGCCAAAGGCAAGTCTGGACAAACTACCAGCTCCGGGCGCTCATCGCCGAGCTCCACGTCCGCGGCGTGGTGGTGTACCTCACGGTCTTCACTCGCTTTTATGGTGACCGGTTTCACCACGAGTGGGTCAGCGATCACCGCGAGGTGTGCATGGTGTACCGCGGCCACGGGTGGGTGTCCTCCATCAACTGCCTGGCGCGCCTGGCCGACGGCGGCTTCTACGAGGACTACTTCATCGCCAAACTCGTGGAGACCATGGTCTACTACGGCTTTGACGGCTGGCACGGCGCCGATGGCTATGGCCCCCTGAGTGGTCCATTGTGGTGTGTGGATATGTCCGACGATATGGTGGCCCAGTTCTCGGAAGCAACCGGACTGGCCCTGCCGGAGGAGGTCGGCGGGGAGTGCGGCCATGACGTGGACAGGCTGGAGGCGCGGGCCGCCTGGCTGTGGCGCCATGTCCGACACGAATGGATCGACTTCTACTCCAACCGTTGGGCCACGTTCTGGCGCAAGGCCGTGGCGGCCCTTCACGGGGCCGGGAAGCAGGCGGTGGTCAACTCGGCCTGGGGACGGGCACCCTTTGAGTCCCTGTACCGCTACGGCATCGACTATCGGAAGATCGCCGCCACCGGCGTGGACGGCATTGTGGTGGAGACGGCCGCCGCGGGGCTGGCCATGGACCCGCGCCCCATGGCCGCCCACGAGAGTCGGCACTACGACTTCCTGGCCATGCTCATGCTGATCCGGGCCTATGTGCCCGACACGAGGCTGATCTTCCTGCACAACGCCCATGATGTAGTGGAACAGTGGGATGCTATCCGGCACATGCCGACACTGCTGGAGCGGGAGATCTACTCACTTGCCAATGTCTGGCACCACAGCGCCGAGGGCCTGCGCCCGGGTGCCGACGGCTTCCTGGTCTGCCTCGGCGATGGCCTGGATCCGGACCACTGGCGCTGGCTCCGTGAGCGGTGGGCCCTGGCCTTCGCCCCGGCGCCCGCAGCGACGCTGGGCGCCACCCTGCTGTGGTCCGATGCGGCCATGGCCGCTCAGGTGGCGGACTTCACCGCTACCCGGACCTGGAACTCGCACCGGCTGCTGTTCCAGCTCATGACACTGGGCGCGGTCGTTCAGAGCACGGTTCGCGTCGACCAACTGCACGCCGCTCGGGGCCCGCTATTGGTCCTCAACCCTCACCTGCTGCCGGCGGATGAGCTGGCGGCGGTGATGGCCTATGACGCCGCCCCGGTGGTGACGATCGGCCGCGAGCCGGGCTCTCTCCCTGCGGCCGACCTGCAGTTCTCAGACCCCCTGCCGCCTGATGAGGTGCAGTGCCGCGTCTACGGTGCCTCCGGCCTCCGCGCGCCGGACATCGCCGCTTTGGAGGAGCCGGAGCTCATCCCCGATGACCTGCTTGCGGTGGAAGATGAGAGCGGCTACTGGTACCACATGTACGCCCGCCGGGTCAGCCCGGCATTCCTCGCGGCCTGTGTGCAGGTGATCAACGAGTTGTCCGGAGCACCGGTCGTCACCGACGGTGCCGATGCCGTGACACTCATGGCCGTACAGCAGGCCCCCGGTGTATTGCGCCTGGCCGTCAAGAGCAAGATCGCGGTCTACGCCGGGCCGACCGTGGATGTCCGGCACCCGATCCGGTCGGTGAGTGTCCTCACAAGCTTCCCTTCGCTGCGAATCCAGCCGGAGGGAACAGCCTTCCGGGTGCGCGTGCCGGGAAAGGGCGTGACGGTGCTCGACGTGGAGGTGGACGGAGAAGGCCTTCCGCAGGTAGGCACGTCGCAGCCCGAGGGGACCGTCCATGGACCATAGGCCCTTCCTCCGCGATCCGCAGGAGCCCCAGTCGCTGCAGGCCAGAGCGCTGATGCGGATACGTGACGCGATCCTCGAGGGCGAGATCGGAAGAGCGTCGTGTAGGGAAAGAGTGTAGGATAGGGT
>CAZXDD010000868.1:0-2364 GCA_964639415.1 uncultured Armatimonadia bacterium | reverse complement strand
TGGGGGGTAGGGCGAAGACGTTGCGCCTCCTGCAGACACTCAGCCCGACGCGCTGGCGACCGAGCGCATCTTGCGTATGCCACTACCGACGGCGGGGGATCGGCATGGCCAGGGGGCAACTGGTCTTCACTGACGAGTCGGGCGACGCGGGGTTCAGGCTGGGGTCTGGATCCACGCCCAGCCTCGTTGTGGCCGCGGTCATACTGGACTGCGCCAAGGCCGCAGAGACTACTGCGGCCTGTATCCACTGGTACCGCAGCGATGTCCTCGGCAAGGGGCGCGACTTTCAGTTCCACTTCGCAAACCTCAAACGCGACTGGCGCCTCGGCTTTCTGGAAGCTGTGACAGACTGCCCGTTCGCAGTACGCGCCATCATCATGCAGAAGGACCGTATCCGGGAAGGAACGCGACTTCGCCGTGGCGGCAAGCACTTCTACAACTTCACAGTCAGGCAACTGCTCACGCATGCATTCGAGCATATCAACCACGCTAAGCTGTATGTAGACGGCGAGGCAGGACGAGAAGCACTCAAGGCCATGGTGGCATACCTGCGCAGGGAATGCCGGCGCGAGGGGCTGGAGGTGTTCGACGAGGTGCGTTTCGTGGCAAAGCGAGAAGGCAACGTGTTGGTTCAGTTGGCGGACATGGTCACCGGCTGCATTGCGAGATCGCAACGACAGGACAGGGATGATGGCGACCTGTACCGAAGTGCAATCGCGCCTCGCATTCAGGACGTATGGGAGTTCGGGCGTCCAGAGGAGTAGAGGGAAGGGCGGCCCCGTGCCCTATCCTACCAACGGTAGGCACGCACTCCATACGGAGACAGTTCGGCACACGGGGCCTCGGTATGTATATGGTAGTGCCAACCCGGTTGGTTGTCAAGGCCAGCGCGACCCGCCCGCAGCGTTGACTCGGCACTGATTTCCCCTGTCGGCACGCGGGATCTCCGCCCGCCGTCGGGGACCTCGTTCTGCCCCACGCAGGTCCCTCCCCTACCCCCAGCGAACCCCCCGGCTGTCGCGCGCGAACCAGCTCACTGCCCCGGGGTGACATAGCATGTCCTCTGATACGCTTCCCACGCTCTGGCCAGATCCCCGGCGGCTCCACCGCCTGCCCGGCAGCCTCCGGCTCTCGCCCTCTGACACCGTCTGCGTCATCGGCACCGGCCACGGCGCTCAGATGCTGGCCAAACGTCTGCGAGCGCCGATCATGGGCTCGGCTCCGCCCGGGAGACTGCAGGTGGTGCTGCGCCTGGTCCAGGCGCTGGACCTGCCCGCCGACGTGACCCCGGACCGCCGCGAGGAGGCCTATGCACTGCGGGTCGCTGCCGAAGGCGTCACTATCGAAGCTCTTACCGACGAAGGCCTCCTGCGCGGGGCGGCCACGTTCCTCCAGCTTCTCCAGGACGAAGACGGCCGCGTCACGTGCCCATGTGTGGAGATCCTTGACTGGCCCTTCTTCCGCTTCCGCTGTGCCGCCGACTGGCTGGTGAATGTGGAGTGCAACAGGTGGGCCTACGACTGGGGGGATGGGGTCGAGGCCTGCGTGGGGCGCATGGAGCGCAAGCTGGACATGTGCTTCGCCTACAAGATCAACCAGGTGTGGTTCGACGGCTTCGGCTGGTCTCTGGACCGCACCCCGCATTACCTGCCGATCGTGGAGCGCCTCACACGCTACGCCCGGGAGCGCGGCATCCGGCTGACCTTTGCCGGTTACGGCGGGGGCTACGGGACTTCGTACCAGAAGTCCGAGCTCTACCGAGCCGGCTATAACGGCCAGGTGTTCGTCAACCGGCGCCCCTACCCGGAGGGAGAGGAGTACCTTTGCTGCGGCCTCCCCGGATACGCTGAGGCCCGCCGTTACGGCACCTGCCTGTCGAACACAGCCCTACAGGAGGCCAAGATCGAGGAGATGAGGCGCTTCGTCGCCGCGGGGAAGCCGGGCTTGATGTACATCCACGACATCGACGCCGGGCACCTGTCCGAGGCGCACCAGGCCTGGCTCATGCGTTGCGACGAGTGCCGGCGGCAGTTCCCCAGTGACGAGATGGCCGACTCCCGGGGCCACGCCGGGGCCATGGCCGCCTGGTGCCGCAGGCTCATCGACGGGTTGCACGCGGTGGAGGCTGAAGAGGACTACAACCCCTCCGAGGACCTGAGCATCGTCTTCACTTCTCCGGTGTACACCCAGTACCAGGAGCCCGGGCAACCGGAGGTGTGGCAGGCCGAGGTGGAGTACTTCCGCTGCCTAAGTGCGCTCATCGGCCCGGCGCCGGGAGTGATGTTCGGCCTGCGCGAGCAGTTCCTCGACCCGAGATCGGAAGAGCGTCGTGTAGGGAAAGAGGTAGGATAGGGTGTAGATCTC
>CAZXDD010000867.1:0-2365 GCA_964639415.1 uncultured Armatimonadia bacterium | reverse complement strand
TGGCCCTGCCGGCTTTCGGCCCGTCATTGACCACGAACAGGTACACCTTGCCGCCGACGCGGCGGACCATGTAGTGCAGCCACTCCCGGTCGCTGACGGGCCGGATACTCGGCGCGGGCTCCACCGACAGGATCACCGGAGACAGCTCGCCGATCTCGGCGGCCATGTCCTTGACATACCCCCACTGCTCCTCGAAGGGCACCACCGTATCGCGCTTGATGTCGAAGAAGGAGTAGAACACCAGTCCCGTGGCCCCGTTGGTGATGCACTGCCAGGCCATGCTGCGCATCTCGGCCTCCGTGGGCGGGCGCAGGCCCTGCTTCTCCTCTTCCGTCTTGCGGTAGTTGGCCCAGTTGAACACCTGCGGCACCTGCCACACGGGGCGACTGCCCTTGACCGCGTCCACCGTCATCTGGGTCCATTCCGCCGCACGCCGGGCCGGACTTCCGGGGATCGGGTACGGGTCGGTGCCGATGGCGTCGAAGGTCTTGGCATACGCGGCGACATGCCCCACCTGGTACAGCACCACCCATGTGGGATGGCCGGGGTCAAGCTCCTCCAGCCACTGCTGGTGGGCCTCCAGGCGCGGCATGTACTCCTGGGGCAGCTCGTCATTCAGATACCAGGCCAGCAGGGCGGGGTGGTCCGCAAACTCGGCCGCCTTCGCCTCGATGTAGGCCCGCTCATCGGCCTCGGTCTCGATGCCCTGAGGGCAGTAGGTGGAGCCGTAGTAGACGTCCTTGACCGAGTAGATGATCTTCAGCCCCAGGCTGTGGGCCAGGTCCATCTGCTCCCGGTTCGGCGAGCCGTAGGGCATCAGGCAGTTGAACCCGCTGTCGGCATAGAGCCGCAGGTCCTCCTCGTTGACACCGCTGAAGTACATCCCCAGGGGGAAGAAAGGCTCGCCGTCGCAGATGAGCCGGTTGTGCTCGTCGACGTATGCGGCGCGCCGCTGCAGGTCGGTGCCGTCCACCACCTGCAGCCGCCAGCTATCGCGGCCGATCTCCTGCTCACCGGTGCGGGTCTGCAGCACGATGTCCAGGCGATAGGCGCCCTTATCCAGTCCGTCCACGTTCAGCCGCAGGTCCAGCGACGGGCCGGCGGGCGGCCGGCTTTGCGTGAGGCAGACGCGCTCGTCGGCCACCCTCACCACATCGGTGCGCACCATGACCTGCTCCGGCTCCAGCCCCCAGTCGGCCAGCGAGAGATCGGCCGCCACCCGCACCGGCCCGGATCCCGGAACCACGAGTCCCCGGTAGTTGGGGTGGGTGAGCAGGGTGCGTAGAGGTGGCTCGCGGTGGCGGCGCAGCTCCACATCGTCGAACCAGGCCGTCCCGGTACAGCCCTTGCGCAGATAGCAGGTGATGTTGCAGCTCACCGCGGTGGGCGGCACCCGGCCACTGAGCGCCCTCAGTTGCCGCCAGTCCGCGGTGCCCTTGAACCCGGACGGATAGCTGCCTCCCAGGTACTTCCCGCCCTCCCCCCACCACTCCAGGCAGATGGTGGCTCCGCTGTCCGGGCCGTCGACGCCCTCGGTCTTGATCCAGGCACTGAACTCGTAGGCGGCCCCGGGCTCCAGGGGAACCTCCTGGCCGCACAGGAGGTACCGGCCGGCATCCTCATTAGCGTATCGCAGGGAGCGGACCCCGGAGTGGGCCACATCCGCGACGCTGGTGTAGACGCTGCGGTCGCCGCCCCACGGAGCGAACGCTCCGTCCGCGCCCACCTCCTCAAAGCCGGGGTTCTGCACCAGGTTCGGCGGGTTCCAGTCGTCGGCTCCGTGGCACAGGCATGCCGAGAAGAGCCCCATCAGAAGTAGCAGTCGGCCCATAGATCCGGTCTCCTTGTCATCTCGCCGACGGCGTCGGGCCCCGCCGGCAATCATGGGTACGGTCGTGCAGCGGCAACGACACGTCACGCGTCCTCGCGGGGGCACGGTCCTTCGGACCTGACGGCGACGGCGAACGGCACTGATGACGCCTCACCCCCGTCCCCTCTCCGTCAAGATACGGCTGCTTAGGAGAGGGGTGAACGGCACGGCCCACGGCTCGGCGGCGGCGCTCTGTAGGGCGCGGGCCTGTACCGCGCCGGGGGGCGTCCGACACCAACGGCGGACCGCCGTGGCGCCCGGCGCCGGTTGGGCGGGTCTTGCCCTCACCCGTCTGTTCAGGCTCGCAGGGCGAGCCCGACCAGCCGACCTCTCCCGGGCGTCCCGCAGGGCGCGACTGGGAGAGGTGGAACGGCCCACGGCTCGGCGGCGGCGCTCTGTAGGGCGCGGGCCTGTACCGCGCCGGGGGGCGTCCGACACCAACGGCGGACCGCCGTGGCGCCCGGCGCCGGTTGGGCGGGTCTTGCCCTCACCCGT
>CAZXDD010000866.1:0-2375 GCA_964639415.1 uncultured Armatimonadia bacterium | reverse complement strand
TCTCATCGACGATGACAGCGGCTGGGAGGGCAGGCTGTACCGGCTGGCGGATACGAAGACGAAGCCCTTCCGCGTGAGGGCCGTGCCCTATTGCGTGTGGGACAACCGCGAGGCCGGGCAGATGCTGGTGTGGATGAGGGGAGGGTAAGGGGGGCCGTTCACCTCTCCCAGGCCCTACGGGCCTCTTGTGGGAGAGGTCGACACGGCGGCCCGGAGGGCCGGCATGGCGGGTGAGGGGGGCTGCCACCAACGTGCATGAGGAGTGAGTCGCACGCGAGGCATCATCGTCGAGTGGGAACAGTGTCAGATGAAGAAGGGCAGTAACCTACTGACCTTCAAGCCGCTTGGGGGGCGCCCGGTCTGCATTCCCCAGTTGGGTAAGGACGACGCCGTCATCGCCATCAACATCAAGGGCCAGCGGCGAGAGGTACAGATGACGGCTCTCATCGCCGCATTTCCACGGGGCGGCGATGGGCTGCGCCTGAAGTACGTCCACAGGCACGATGCGAAGAAGGCATGGGACCTGCCTCTTGGCGTGGGGCGCACAGACTCCTTGCGGACCGACGGATACGAGGTGGTGGAGGGCGTGGCCGAGGTGCTTGCGCGCGTCATGCGGCCCGAGAGCGTACTGGCGAGCCTGAGGAGGGCCAAGCCGCAGATGCCTCCCGGATTCACACAACTGCTCCGCGAAGGAGGCAGTCCCCTGTCGTCGGTGCTCATTGAGTTCGACGCGAACGGTGCCCCATGCCTTCACCTCAGAAGGGGATACGATCAGGCGGTGCTGGGGTGCTTTGGCAACTACGCTTCCGCCCTGAACAGCGCCTGGCCCCGGATCAATGGCAAGGACTTCGAAGCCGTCATGAGGCTCTTCTTCGAGCGATTGGGGTTCTCCGTCGAGCAGACCCAGCTCCTCGGAGGGCCCGACGGCGGCGTTGACCTGACCATCAGGCGGGAGGACCCGATACTGGGCGATGATAGCTGCGTTGTACAGTGCAAGAATCTCGCGACCACGAACGTCGGGGGCCCGGATGTACTGCAACTGCGCGGGGCAGCGCAGAATGCGGGAGCGCAGCGGGCGGTCTTCGTGACCACCTCAGGCTTCCCGGCGGCCGCGAGAACAGCAGCCCAGGGCCAGGGGATCCCTGTTCAGTTGATCGATGGTGCTGCACTGGCCAAGCTCATCCTACCGTACGTCAAGGATATCGAGCTGCTGAGGGATGCGCTGACCGGGGAGTAGCATTCACCGCGTTCCTGTGCGTCACCGAGGCGCAGTCGCCCTCACCCGCCACCGCCCCGCGGCGCTGACCTCTCCCGGACGCTCGCTGGGAGAGGTGAACGGCGCGCCCTACACCCCCTCCTCCCGTCTCCGCGGCCGTATCGCGGAGCAAGGGGGAGTGAGCCGCGGGGTGAGACGCCGTCCTGCGGCCCATGTCGATGCCACGCTGGGAGGAGCCGTGGACCGCAGACCTATGGGAGTGCTCTGCAGCGGGCGGTGGTTCACCTTAGGGCGGTCCTCACCCACCGCCGCTACGCGGCGCTGACCTCTCCCGGACGCTCGCTATGCTCGCTGGGAGAGGTTGGGGGCGGCGGCACCTCACCCATCGCCGCTCCGCGGGCCTGACCTCTCCCGGACGCTCGCTGGGAGAGAGGTGAACGGCGCACCCTACACCCCCGCCCGCTCGAAGGCGCCCCTCAGCACGTGGTAGCAGAAGCTCGCCGCCGCCATGGGGACATAGTCATTGCGCGCCCACACCATCGTGCTGACCTCCAACGTGATGAAGCCCTTCCAGCCCCCGGCCTTCATGGCCTGCATGTACTCCGTCGAATCCAGATCGCCCTGGCCCAAGAGCAGCAGGCGGAGGCTGCCGTCGCTGTGCTTGATGGCATCGGTGATGTGCGTGTGAGCGGTGTAGGGCAAGAGGGCGTTGACCGCGTCTGTGATGCCCTCCCCGGCCAGGAAGAGGTGGACGATGTCGAAGTGCAGGCGGATGCGGGGGTCGTTCACGGTGTCGAGAAGCCAGATGATGCGCTCCGAGCGATCGAGGGCCGCGTTGCAGTGGGCCTCGGCGGCCAGGATGAAGTCCTCCTCCGTGGCGACCTTCGCGTAGTCGCCGAGAAGCTCCACGAGGCTCCCCTTGATGTCCTCCCATTGATCGCGCTTGCCGCCGAAGCCCATGGCGAGAACCGGCGGCTCTCCGGCCCCCAGATCGCGGGCCAGCTCGGCGCAGCGGCGGACGTGCTCCAGGTTGGCCCGGTGCTGCTCGGCGGCGTCGGTGTAGACACTGCCCAGTAGGAACAGGGCGGGTATGCCGAGGCCTTCGGAACTGAGAGATCGGAAGAGCGTCGTGTAGGGAAAGAGTGTAGGATAGGGTGTA
>CAZXDD010000865.1:0-2399 GCA_964639415.1 uncultured Armatimonadia bacterium | reverse complement strand
CCCCACCAACCCCCAATCCTACACTCTTTCCCTACACGACGCTCTTCCGATCTGTACTCCAGGGCCTTCTGGCCGTCGACGTACATGGTGATGTGGCCGCCGATCTTCTCGACCCGCACGTGGAACCAGTGGCGATGGAAGCCATTGAGATTGGCGGTGGTGGGATTGTCGAACTTCACGCTGGTGGATTCGGCCACCGTCTCACCCTTGCGGAGGATCTTGCCGCGGGTGTTGTTGTCCCCGGCCAGGACCACCGCATAGCCACTGCACAGGTCCTCGCCGTCGCCACAGAGGACGCCGTTGAGGTCGCTGGGGTGGCTGTAGCCCGGGCCCTGGGGCAGGTCCATCATCACTCCGGCCCAATACTCGAAGACCATGTCCCCGCTGAAGGCCTGCTTGCTCCACAGCAGCGGGCTGTCGTCATTGCGGCCGCAGAACCACGACCACTGGGGCTGGCAGTTCCAGCGGTCGCTGATGTCCCACTCGCCGCTCTGCGGCAGCCACTCGGTAGGGGCGCCGGTGAAGCCGGCGTCCACGATGCGGGGCGAGGTGAGTGCTACATCATTGAGGTTGACCCCCAGGCCGCCGAGTTTGAGGCCGATGAAGGGCGCCTGCTCGCCGTCCGGAACCCGGGCCCAGGCCATCGGCGCGCCATCGAGGAGTACCAGGAGGCAGCCGCCGCGGCGCTGCAGCTCAAACAGTGGATCCTGCTCGCCGAACTGCCCCTTGCCCGCTTCACCACCGGTGACCGCGCACAGCACCTCCGGCGAGCCCTTCTCGGTCTTGAGCTCCACAACGGGTCCGGCCTGCCGGATGCCCTCCGCCGTCGCCGCCATGAGCAGGGCGACGGTGCGGGCCGCTTTCAGCGAGTTGCCCTGCAGGCCGATGCGGAGGTCGAAATCTCCCCAGACCGGGAGGTCCCAGCGGTAGACGCGGTTGCCCATGCCGGGCCACGAGGCGATGGGGCGGGCCCAGTCGGCCATGGTGTCCTCCTTGGCGAACTGGGCCGTGATCGACACCGGCTCCACCGGTGGCGGGCAGAAGGCGACGTGCATGTTGTCAAACCGCGCCACCACTCCCCTCGAGCCCTCGGCGTAGTAGCCCACCTGGCCCTCACTCGCGCGACCGAAGTCCACGCAGTCCAGCGCGAGTTCGCCATCCACGGCCGCAGCGATGTAGTTGCGGTCCAAGGTGAGCGCAATTCTCTGGCGCGCGGTGCGGTTGAGGCGGACGGTCCGGCTCGCCAGCAGCTCGCTTTGGCCTCCCGCCACTTTCCACAGCTCCTGCACATCGCGGTTCGGCTGCCCGCGGTCCAGGCCCCAGCGGAACAGGTAGTAGTCCTGCGGCCCCGTGCAGCCGAAGTACAGGCCGACCGCGGGAGCATTCGCCGCCGTCACGTCCACCGTGAGCCTATAGTCACGCCACTGCCGGCAGCCGGTGAGGCCGATGGCCGTGAGCAGGTCGGGATCGGGGGCGGCCAGCAGCTCGCCTCCGGCGATGTCCCAGGTGCCGGCCAACTGCTCCACGGGGATGATCCCGGAGGGGCCGAAGTCGTCCCCGTACTCCTCGGAGCGCTCCAGGGCGATGTCGTCGAAGCTCGCCCGGGCGCAGTTGAGCGTGTACAGCCCCAGGCGCCCCTCGCTGAAGGTGTCGTCCGTGGTGGCACAGAGGACCTTGCCATCCAGGGACCCGCTCAGGCGACCGTCGTGGGCGGTGATGCCCAGCCTGTACCACTTGCCGGTGAGCAGACAGGCCGGCGCGGTAGCGATCACGCTCTCCTGTCCGTGGATGACCCTGACCAGTTGGGCCTCCGCGTCAGCGCTCGCGCTCTCGTCGGCGCTGAGGCGGAAGACGTAGTAGTTCTCGGCGTCCTCCACATAGCAGGCCAGGCCGACGTATCCGGAAGCGCCGGGCTTCACGGCGGCGGTGGCCGCGTAGCCGTCCCAGAAGGCGGACCCGGCGACGGCCAGGGCTTTCGGCCCGGTGGCGGCGAAGCTGAAGGGATTGGCGCTCTTGGCGGGTTCGGACTGCTTGTTCCGTGATTCGGGCAGGCTGATGCGCCACGCCCCCACCAACTGCTCCCAGGGATCGGGCTCATCCGGGGGCCGGGCGAAATCGTCGTGGAACATCATCTCGCCGATGGGCTGGGTGTAGAGGTCCTCGATGGAGACCTTCCGGGCCGCGAAGCCCACCCTGTCGCCGGGGGCGAACTGCTCGTAGGCCATGAGCATCAGCCGGCCGTCGCACAGCACCCGGATCGACCAGGCGCGGCGCTTGATGACGATCTGGTACACACCCTCCCGGGCCGGTGATGGCCAGCCCCCGGCAGAGCCCAGCGATGTCTCCACACAGATCGGAAGAGCGTCGTGTAGGGAAAGAGTGTAGGATAGGGGGGTGGT
>CAZXDD010000864.1:0-2405 GCA_964639415.1 uncultured Armatimonadia bacterium | reverse complement strand
CCCGCTCAACCTGAGCCAGGGCGATCAGGAACGGCAGGGCCTCGTTGCAAAGCTCACCCCGCTGCACCTGCCAGCCCTCGTCACTGCTCAATAGAGACACCCCGTGGTCTTGGGCTTGCTGCACCAGCGTCGCCAGGTGTATCTGCGAACGGCCTACCCGGTCGAGTTTGGGGAAGAGGATCCCCTCGGCTTCGCCGGCCAGCACCCGCGCCCACACTTCGTCAAGGCCGTCGCGCTGCTTCGCGCCGCTCTTCACGTCGCACACAACGTCAACAAGCTCCAGCCCTTCACGGTCGGCCGCTTCCTGCAGCCGCGCGCGCTGGCCGTCCAGGCTGTGGCCGTTCGTCCCCTGGTCAACGGTGGAGACTCGGATGTAGCCGATGAACCGGCCTGCTCCTGTCAACATGCGCTGCTCCTGCTCCCGCTGCTTCTTGCTGCCTCTGGGCCGTGCCATTCGAGGTGCCTCCTGGTGTCTGAGTGCACCCCTACTATAGCACGTTTAACGCTAACGGTCAAGAGCGTAAAACAATCCCCTGTGAAACACCCTCCGATACCGCCCTGCAGCCACACCACCCGCACCGCCGGCCCGGCGCCAACGGTCCCCGTCCGCACCGCCTACAGGCCGATCCCGTCACCTGTCGGCGCGTGGAGGGTACTGTCGGCTCCGGCGCCACGTCGAACCCCAGCGTCCCCTGCCTATCCGTCGCCATGGCCCAACACTCTCCAGGCCAGCCCCGCCAACACCACGGCCACCGCCCATCGCGCCGTGCTTCGGCCCATTGCCCAGCAACGCCACCGCGTCGCGTCCTGTGGCCGTCTGTGGCCCGCACGGGCCATGTTCGGCGGTGGGCGCCACCCGGCATATCACGATTGCCCGTGAGTAGGCGGGTCTGGGGGCGTGGGCGGCGGATGGCGATCCCTGTCTTCGCCTGCAGCCACACAGAAGCCGTATCCTGCCGCTGTTTGCGTCCGCATCATGGTGCTGCGTTCCCACCCTGGATCTGCCGCATCGTCTCCGCCATGCGCTCCCGGAACCGCCTGGAGCGTTCCTCCTGAGCGTCCGCGGCCCGCTGCTCCGCCATGGCCGCCCACTCAGGATGTGTAGCCATCCAGGCCTCTCCCTGTTCGTCGCGGAGGGCCTGCTCAAGCCCCCAGTCATTGACTGCTGTGAAACCCGTCGCCTCCTGAACGCTCTCAAGCGCCTGGTTCCGGCCCTCGCCCTCCCTCGGTGGCCTCAGCTCCTCGTGGGCGCTCCAGACCTCCTGCATGATCTCCCACCGGGCAGCCACGTTGGGCGCCGCGTTCAGCCGCCCGATGGTCTCGGACACCAGCCGGCGCAGGTTGGCAGCCCGACGCTCCTGGCACCAGTGCTCCGCGCGAGGCATCCACTCCCTAGCGTACTCACTCGCCTCTGGCCTGCACTCCACCAGTGCAAGGCGTAGTTCGGCCTCCGTGGCCTTTCTGGACGCGACGATCCCAGCCACCAGCTCCGCGTTCTTCTCGGAGGTCGGCCTGGTTCCCGTCACCTGCTGCACCAGTTCCGCCAGTGGCAGTCCCGTTGCCGTCGCCTCTGTCGTGCCTCTCGTCGTTTCACTCAATGGCGCCGTGGCCGTCCGCTGTTTGCCGTTGGCTGCAATGGGCACCCCCGTAGCGCCCTCGGAGCCGTCTGCCGTCGCCGTACCGCCGGTGCCGTCCGCCGTGGCCGTAGAAGAGCGCAATGCGCTCTCGGGGGGGCCGTGGGTCGCCTTCTCCCCCCCCTTTGGAATCTGTACTTCTCTGACGTCTTCTCTATCACCCGCGGAGCCCGTGGGCCCCTTGGGTTCCTCGGCCTCAACATGACTCACTGTGAGTCTTGTGCATGACTCGTCATGAGTCATGTTCTGAGCGCAACATGACTCACTGTGAGTCATGTTCATGACTCCTGGTGAGTCATGGTCCGTCTGCTCCAACATGACTCGCTGTGAGTCATGTTCTGAGGTCTCATCAATGCACCAGCCAGCCAGGCAAACGACCGTGGGCCGCTTCTCTCCCATACTGCGGAGGGTGATGCAGCCGGACGCCTCAAGCTCCTCCTCGATGCGACGGAGCGCACCCCGTGATCTACCCATTACCTTCGCCCGTCCTGCTTGGCTCAATGGCTGTGTGGTCAGCCCGCTCGCTGTGTCCCCTGGTGTGCACACCACCCCGCGGTTCTGCCCGTCGTAGGGATAGCTGAGCATGATGTACTCCACCAACACCCGGCAGGCAGCGTCGCCAAGGCGTTCCCACCTCGGATCAGACCTCAGGCGTCTGTAGAGTTTCGCAAAGGGGTCTGCCATCGTGTCCCCCGGGCCGCGACGACGAGGGCGAAAACCGCCCGGGGGAGGTGGGCTCCCGCCCCCGCGTCGCTGGTGGCCGCCGATCGC
>CAZXDD010000863.1:0-2415 GCA_964639415.1 uncultured Armatimonadia bacterium | reverse complement strand
GAGATAATGAGCGGTGACTGGAGTTCAGACGTGTGCTCTTCCGATCTCGCAGAGACTACCCGCAGCAGGGCGAGTCGCCGGAGCACACCCGTCGGCTGTGGCACGGTGCCAGAGATGCGCTGGGCCTGGCGGAGGTGGACATCGGTGCGCTCGCCACCCCGCAGTTGTTCGTCCTGGCGGAGATGCAGCTCTACCCGGGCGAGACGGAAGGGGCTGAGAAGTGCCTGCGCGCGCTCCTGGCTCGTCTGGAGAGCGGTGAGCCGCCCGGCCCCCGGGTGACCAAGGGCTTGCTGGCGTACCGGATCGCCCAGTGCTACAAGCATCGCGGCGTGACGGGGAATGCCGTCGAGTGGTTCCTAAGCTGCGCCGAGTGGGGGGCGCCGACGAAGGAGAACTCGTACGACGTAAGGGGCGAGGGGCTCGTTGAGGCGGCGCGACTGCTGCGCCAGGTGGGGAGGACGGAGGAGGCAGAGGCGACATACCGCAAGGCCATCGCCTCCACGGCGGGTTGGGGGAAGGCGGTGGCGATGCTGGACCTGAGCGGCCTTCTGTGCGAGGCCGCGAACACGGCAGAGGTAGACGCCCTGCTGGCAGAGGTCGCCACTGGGCGCTACGGCCCAGTTGTCCAGGCACACGCGTACCTCGCGACGGCACAGCGTCGCCTGGAGGCTCGGGACGGACAGGGAGCGCGCGCGTGGCTCGGACGGGTCCTGGAACTGGCGGCCGGGCCTTCAGACCGGAGCACCGCCGCCGGGCTGGCCGCTGTCGCGCGTTCGTCAGAACGCATACTAGAGGAACTCGCACGATGGGAGTCCGAGCCAATCAGGGCAAGCCCTCGAGCGCTCGTGCTGAGCGCATCCGGAGGATCAGTTGAGCTGGTGGCCCGCTCATGGTCAGCGACGCTATCAGCGTCGGCGACTGTGGGGTGGCTGGCAGTTCAGCCAATGGGCGCGCCCGAGAGGCGTGATGGCGTGACACGCTACCGGTACCGCGTCAGCGTCGGCGGGAAGCTCCCTGGGCACCCAGCAGCCGACATCATCGTCAGCACCGACACCGGACAGGCGCCATTGCGCGTGCCCGTAGCAGTGGAGGATGCGCCAGCCGTCGGCCTGACCCCGCAGGAGTGCTTCTTCGGGTTCGTCAGTGCCGGCGAGCAGCCGCGGCAGGGAGTGACAGTCAGCCTGCCGCCCCCGTTTGTCGTCGAGGCGGCACGCAGCGACGCGCGCGGCATCGCGGTCGCCAGCCCAGCACGAGCCGGCGATGGGTGGCGCATTGCAGTACTGCTCACAGCGCCTGACCCGGGCGTCGTCGACGGTACAGTGACGATCCTGACCGATATGCCCGGTGCGCGCGAGATCCGGGTCCCGGTGTATGCGCATGTCCTCCCGGGCCAAGGGTAGCCAAACCTCGCGCCGGGCGGCTAGCCGCGGGGCCGGCGCGCTTGCCGCGCGGGTGGACACGGAGGGTAGGTATGCACAGGCCACATCACAACAGACGACCGCTCCGGCCACATCCCTGGCGCACCACAGCGCAGTGGGGTCTTGGGGGCGGCGCACTCTCTCTCGCGGCTGGGGCTATGATGCTGTGCCTGCTTGGGCACAGCGGCATCGCCGCGGGGGGCTCAGACCCGGACACGGTTCAGACGATCATCAGGGGCCTGGAGCACAACGAGGCCCTGGTGCCTAGGGGACGAGGCATCTACGTCGCCAGAAGGCTGACAGCCAAGCAGTTCAGGACCCCGCCCGAGACGATCGCCAGCGGGCCTCCGGACGGCGGCGTCGGGTCAGCCTGGCTCACCAAGCCTGCCGCGTCCGTCTGGGTGGTGTCTTGGGCCTTCGACGGGGCACGCTTCCGGCAGGACGCCGAGACGGTGCTCCCTCTGGCCGGTGAGGGACGGACCTGGCACACCACGGTGCACGCATACGACGGCCAGAGAGCGTTCCTCTACATCGCGGAGGCATCCCGGTGCCTGATCGCGCCCTCGCCCCACGTGCTCTACCTCGACGCGATCTGGCACCTGTGGCCGGGGAACAACGCCTTGCTCATGCCGACGATGCTCGGACGGTGCTTCGGCCCGGAACCCATCGGCGAGCTTATGCGGGCCTGCAACGCGCAGATCACGCAGCACAGTGCCGCGCTCGGCCAGGAGAGCGCAGCCCAGACGTGGGTACTGACCGGTGAGCGTCCGCACGAGCGGTGGCAGTTCTGGGTCGAGGACGACCATGGGTTCCGCCTGCGCAAGGTGCAGTTGTCCTACGGCAGCGAAGGCGAGCCCCCACAGCCGTCAATGGGGGTGACACTTGCCGACTTCCAGCGTGTGGGGCCCGACGGGGGCTGGCTGCCCTCCCGAGGCGTGCTGCGGGTCCATGTGCCAGGCGGTGACGGCGCTCTGGCGTGGCGAGACACCTACTCGGT
>CAZXDD010000862.1:0-2438 GCA_964639415.1 uncultured Armatimonadia bacterium | reverse complement strand
GGCGCGCCGCTGGCGGGACTGGGCGCGGTCAGCGCCCGCCCCTCCACACTACTCCCCCGCCCCCACCCGCACCAGCCGCCAGCCCATCGGCCCGAGGTCGGTGGTCAGGGTCTTGCCATCCTCCATCGCGACCGGCTCACCCGTCAGCGCGTCGGTGCACGTCAGGCCGGCCCCCGCGGGGTCCAGTAGAGCCGGGCTGAGGGTCACCTTAGCCTTGACCCCCTTGCCGCCCAGGTTCGAAACCACCAGGAGCAGACCGCGGTCGTCGCGACGATGTGCCGACACATAGACGCGGTCCGGCGTGGCGGCGACCATGTCTCCGTTGCTCCAGTAGGGCAGGAACTCCGCATCCTGCACGCCGAAGGCGTCGCGGGCGCGCCAGATGCTGTAGATCAGGTCCGCTCGCGGTCCCATTCCCGTCGGGCGCACGAGCACGTCGTGCAGGAGCGTGACCGCCAGGCCCTCATCCAGCGTGAACGGCCGCCCCTCGTAGACCAGGAACTCTGCCCCCAGACCCCACTGGCGCCCCATGAACTCGGCGCGGAAGCTGTCCAGCGGCAGCAGGGCGCGGGGGGCCTTCTGGCCGTGGGTGTACATCTCGAACTGCTCGCCATCCCAGTAGCTGTCGCAGAAGGCCAGGGTGGGAATGGTCATGTTCGCCGACATGTGCACATCGATCACATAGTCCGCTCTCCTGCTCTGGAACAAGGCCGCCAGCCGGCGCATGAACTCCCGCGTGTGCCAGATCGGGTACGTGGGCTTCCACTGCCCGTCCCGCTGGTAGCCGCAGCCGTGGTAATGGTTGATGCAGCCGAAGGGCTCGGTGGTGCCGTCGAGGTAGACCCCGTCGATGGCGTAGTCATCCAGGAGCTTGCTGATGCCGTCCAGGAGAAACTCCGGCAGCAGACTGCGGTTGCAGCCGGCGTCGAACTGCTGGCGCTCCGGGTGGCCGGTGCCCCAGAAGATGAAGGGCCACACCGTCCACTCGTCGTGGTAGGTCTGCATCTCCGGAGTGAGGTTTCCAAGGCCGTAGCCGAAGTACAGGAGCAGTTTCAGGCCGCGCTCATGGCATGCCTCCACCAGAGCCCGGAGCTCTTCCCGGTGCGCGGTGTCGGGATAGCCGTAGTCGTCGGTCCAGCTCTGGTGGTACACGATCACCTCAACCCCGCTGTTCTTGAGCACGTCCAGGACCGTCTTGCCCTCCCCCGCGTAGGTGTGCACGCCATCGGGACCCACCATCGCCCCGCCCTGCAAAGAGAAGCCGCCCGCCGTCACCATGTCGGGCACTTCGGGAGCAGGGAGCTTGTCGCCCTCGGTGGCAGTCCGGGGGTGGTACAGCACCAGGCTGTCGGAAGTGGGCCTCAGCCGCGTTGCCGGGCCCGCGGCCGCCACCTCCTCGGCCGTCGCGGCGATGCGTGGCGCGTCGGCAGGCGTCGAGGCGATCTGCACCGCATGGACGATCCAGGCCGCGGGGTCGCTCCCTGCATCAGGACCGAAGGCCATCTGCTCCCGCTCCAGCGGTCCCGACAGCCATCCGTCGTAGGGCTCTGACTCGGCTACTCTCTTGCCGTCCAGATACAGGGCGGTCGTCTCGCCCCAGGTCACCGCCACATGATGCGTCTCGCCCCTCTTCCAGCCCAGGTCGTGGGTGGTCAGATGGATGGGATACGTCTGCGGGTAACCCTCACCAAGCCCCAGGTAGAACCACATCCCACGCGCCGGGTGGGCCCAGAACAGGTACACCTGGTCGCCATTGGGCTGCGCCAGATGGAACAGGGTCTGGTTGGTCTTGGTCTTCGCCGCCTCCTCGGGATCGAAGTCCAGCGTGACGACCGTCTCCAGCGTCCCGCGTCGCAGGTCGATATTGCCCTTCGCAGGCAGGGCCAGGTGCCCCCCGCCGCCGGTGACCCTGTTTTGCATTCCGTAACTGGCTCCGTGCCAGATGCGCGCCTTGCGCGGAGGCACCGGTTTCACCGGCGTGGGCTGAAGGCCGAAGACCAGCTTCATTGGCCCGGTCCACTGCGTAGGGCGGTCCACGATGCGCACCCGCAACACGGTCTCGCGGTCGCCGGGAGCGATCTGCAGCACCGCGCCGCTATCGGCCACCTGGAAGGCCTCATCCGTCTCAGAAAACCACGCCAGTCCCCGATCCTCGTCACCCACCCACAGGAAGGGCATGAACTTGCTTTCCCAGCCCCCGGCCGGAATTGCCTGCGAGCGCGAGTTGGCCCAGTCGGCCCGGCAGGCATGCAGGTAACGGGCGACCTTTGGCCGCAGCGGTATCTCCAGGCTCAGTTCTTCCACATCCACAGGCCTCTGCGGGGTGATTGCCAGCTCTATCTTGATACAGCCATCGTATTCCAGGGTCTGAGTACCCGAGAATGAGACGCAGATCGGAAGAGCACACGTCTGAACTCCAGTCACCGCTCATTATCGCG
>CAZXDD010000861.1:0-2449 GCA_964639415.1 uncultured Armatimonadia bacterium | reverse complement strand
CCTCAGCCACCGTTGAGCCCGCCGGAGTGGATGTGGTACGCTCTCTACGGCCCACGGCCGTATGCCCCGGCCCGCCACAACAGGACAGTCGCACACCGCAGCAGGGGAAGTGGTGATCGCAGATGACCTCCATCCGCAGCGACTTTGACGCCCAACTTGCCAGGCTCGATGACAGCGTCCTGCGCATGGGCGCCTTCGTGGTCGCCATGCTCCATGACGCCATGGAGGCGCTGGTACGGCAGGACGAGACCCTCGCCCGCGAGGTGCGCCGACGCGACAAGCTGGCCAATCAGTTCGACGACGAGATCGAGCAGACGTCCATGCGCATCCTGGCCCTGCAGCAGCCGGTCGCCCGGGACCTGCGCCGAGTTGCCAGCGCCCTGAAGGCGGTCACCAACCTGGAGCGCGTGGGCGACTATGCTTCCGACATCGCCCGCTGCGCCATCCGGCTGGTGGACGAGCCCCACTTCGCCCCCCTGGAGGACATTCCCGAAATGGGGCGCATCGTCGAGGAGATGATCCGCGATGCGCTCAAGACCTATGTGAGCCGCGATGTGGTCTTCGGCAAGAGCGTGCGGGACCGGGACAAGGAGGTCGACCGCATCTACAAGCGCGTGTACGGCCAGCTCCTGGACTGGATGCAGCGGGAGCCGCGCGTGGTGCGTCAGGCCAGCGAGCTGATGTTCGTGGCCCGCTATCTGGAGCGTCTGGGCGATCACACCAAGAACATCATCGAGCGCATCGCCTACGCCGAGACGGGCTCGCGCTGGCCGTGGCGATCGGAGGAGTGGGAGCGACTGCACAGCGCCGAGCCATCCGAGCCCTCTGCTGCCGAACCGCCGGAGGATGCGGTGGACCATGAGGACTAGCCGGCAATCGTCTCAGTCCGATGGGCACGCCACGGAGGTTCGCCCGGGGTCGGTGCCACGCCCGGGCGGCGTTCCCCTCGGGCTGGATCGCCGAATCGGGCCGGCGGCGCTGTGTGTCGCAATCGCCCTGCTGGCCGGCTGCCCGCGCCCGCAGTCGGCGGGGCTGACGATCGCCGGTTCTAGTTCCGTGCAGCCCATCGCCGAGATGCTGGCCGATCGCTACATGGCCCAGCACCCGGGGACGCAGGTGAACGTGCAGGGCGGCGGGAGCTCCGCCGGTATCAGCGCCGCGCTCTCCGGAGCGGCGGGTATCGGGATGTCCTCGCGTCACCTCAAGCCCGACGAGACCGGCCTGCAGACCTTCGTCCTGGCCCGCGATGCCATCGTGCTCATCGTTCACCCGGCGAACCCGATCAAGTCGCTGACAACGGCTCAGGCCCGCGGTGTCTTCTCCGGACACCTGCGGCGGTGGGACCAACTGGGCGGCGTCTCCCACGAGATCACCTGCATCACCCGGGAGGAGGGCTCCGGCACCCGCGGGGCGTTCGAGGAGCTGGTCATGGGGCAGGACACCGAGATCTCGCCGGGGGCGATCGTGCAAGACTCCACCGGTGCCGCTCGCGCCATCGTCGCCGGCGACCGCAATGCCATCGCCTACGTCTCTCTGGGGATGGTCACCGACGAGGTCGCCGCGGTGACTCTGGATGGAGTGCGGCCCACCCACGAGACGGTAGTTCGCGGACAGTACCAGATGACGCGCCCGTTCTTGCTGTTGACCAGAGGACAGCCCTCCGCCGCGGCCAGGGCCTATCTGGATTACGTCGTCCGCCCCGAGTGCCGGCAGATCATCGCCGACGAGGGCTATATCCCCGTGACGGCAGGGCAGACCCCATGAGGCTGCGCGAGACAGTCATTGAAAGATCGCTGCTGATCGCCTCCTTGTCCTCGGTGGGAGTGCTGGCCCTCATCGCCCTGTTCGTCTTCATCGAGGGCACGCCCATCATCTTCCGTGAGGGTGTGCTGCCCTTCTTGTTCGGCCATCGCTGGGCCCCCACCAAGGGCGATTTCGGCATTCTGCCGATGATCGTGGGCTCGGTGTGGGTGACCATCGGCGCGCTGGTCATCGCCGGGCCGCTGGGTGTGGCCTGCTCCGTGCTGCTGGTGGAGATCGCGCCGCGCAAGGTGTCCGACCTGATGCGGCCGGCGATCCAGCTTCTAGCCGGAATCCCCTCGGTCGTCTACGGTTTTGTGGGCATCATCGTCTTGGTGCCCCTGATCCGGGAGACCTTGGGCGGCCCCGGTCTTTCGATTCTCGCCGCCGCCGTGATCCTGGGCACCATGGTGCTGCCCACCGTCATCAGCATCTCCCAGGACGCGTTGGAGGCGGTGCCCAATTCGTACCGCGAGGGCGCCCTGGCCCTGGGATTGACGCAGTGGCAGGCCATCACCCGGGTGGTCTTGCCCGCGGCCCGGGGCGGCATCGCGGCGGCACTGGTGCTGGGCATGGGGCGGGCCATCGGCGAGACCATGGCAGTCCTCATGGTCGTGGGCAATGCGACCGGCCTCCCCCACAGCCCGCT
>CAZXDD010000860.1:0-2451 GCA_964639415.1 uncultured Armatimonadia bacterium | reverse complement strand
AGGTGACGTGAGTCGGCGCCCGCCCAGAACCTGCATAATCTGAGTTTCCAGCCCGCATTGCCGTTTGGCCGTTGACCGGGAGCCGTTGGTGGGGCGGGCTTTCCAGCCCGCCGCCCTTCCCCGTCGCGCCGTTCGCCGCCGTCGTGGACGGTCAGTTCGCGCGACGGTGCGATGGGCTTCCGCCCATCGCTAGATGACGCCGCTGCGCGGCGCCGGTCGCCCTGCGGGCTGACGACCTGGGCACGGCGCTCTCCCTGCATTGGGTCCGAAGAGCCGTCGGCCGCCTTACCTCGGAGGAGTGGCTGAGCGACAGTGATGTCGGCATCTACTCCTTTACCTGCGAGTTCGATGCAGCAGGCAACCGCTCTCTGTTGACGAAAGACGGCGCTCCTCCTCCCCAGGGCTTCCGCCCTGGGCTGGGTGGCCCCGCTGCGCGGCGCCGGTGGCCCTTCGGGCCGACGGCCTGGAAACGGCACCTTCTCTGGCGCGGTCTGGGGAGATCGGCCGCCGGACGGTACGGCCACCTACTACGTCTTCGATGGCGAGAAGATCGCGCGGGTCGAGCAGCCGGAAGCCGGCACGCGGGACTTCTACGTCCAGGAAGGCGAGAGCATCTACTCGCCGCTGGTGTCGGTGCACGATCAAGCCGCCGACGCCCACTACTGGTGCCTGTTCGATGCGCTTGGCAGCACCATGGGCCTTGTCGACGGGAGCGGCAACCTCTGCGGGAAGCTGCAGTACGACGCCTTCGGCAACGTGCTGGAGGAAGAGAACGTCCCGAGAAGCGCCTTCCTCAAGTACGTCGGCGCTTACCAGTACATGCCCGAGGAGTTCGAGGGCATGATGCTCCTGTGGCATAGGTGGTACGACCCGACGGTGGGGAGGGATGTGGAGCGGGCCGACCTAGGGGTCCCCTTGTACCTCTACCCCTGAGCAGATGTCGGCCCCACTGATGTATCTGATCCGACGGGCTGCTCCTACTATGGCGAAGTGACCGATGCGGTAGCTGACGTCATGCGCAGTGGCTACTACCATTGCCTGGCCAACTGCCTCGTGGGCATAGACCCATGTATCATGGAGAAGCTGATTGGCGTGCCCTCGCCGCCGTACGTCCCAATCCCCTGGTCAGACCCAGGTCGGGCTGCCAAGACTATCGTGCCACCGGCGCTCGCACGCTGGATCCTGCGGTGGAGACGTTACCACTTCCTCCGCTGGTGGGGTTTGCGCCCCGTTCCCGGGCTCGAGGGCCAACTCCGGTTCGCGAACTACCTTCGCTGGCTTAGGTGGGCCCGCATGGTGCACACGGCGATCTGGGCAGCGTTCCTGCTGGCAATGGCACATCTGCTCCGCTGCGTGGCACACTGTGCCCCGCTCCTCCACCAGTTCGGGTTCGAAAGCGAGAGCGAGTAGGGGGTCGCCAACGAGGGTTGCTCGTGGCCATACGGAAAGGGCGTAAGCGCCATGTGGGCGCATTGGGCCTACCTAGTCCCACCTGCCGGGATGGTGCTGATACTGGAGGTCCTCGCGCGGCGCAGTCTGGCGCTCCGAGCCCTGGCTGGCGGCGCGCGCATAGTGTGGGGCCTCGACGGTCCCTGGCTGTTGGGGGGGATGATCGCGGTTGTGCTCGGAACGGCTGGAGAGAGCGGAGCAGCCGGCTCAGCCTCCGGGCATCTGCGGGACGCCCTCTGGGCCGTTGGGCTGCTCCTGCTCGTCTGGAGCGTGTGCGAGGCGGTCCGACGCCGCGTCGTCCATACCTACGCTGTCGCGGCGGGTGGCGTGCTGGCGCTGGACGGCACGGTCGGGGCCGCAGCTGCCCTGTTGGTCGGGGGGGCTCTCATGGCAATCCTGACGGCCTACGAGAGCGAGCTGTGGCGACGGCTGGACGGGACGCCTCTGTGCGCGGGCGACTCAGCCTGGTTGGACGCAGACGCCGAGGATGCGACGGTTTGGCTCATGTACTGCCAAGCTGCAGTGGCGTTGGTCGCCGGCATTGCGGGCGTCGAGGTGGTCCGCGCGTGGAGCGGGGTGTGGATCGAAGTCGCGACAGGGGTATTGCTGTTGGCCGCTCTCTTCGGCTTGCCGCTCCCGGTGTGGCCGCTGGGCGCTGGCGTGCCGGGATTGTCTGGGTTGCACTCCCTCCTGGTGGCGCTCGCCCTAGGAGGGGATCGCCTCAAGGACCCTGTCTGAACGTCGCAAGATGGCGCCGAAGCGTGCTTGTGGCATGTCTCCCATCCCGGCTGGTGGCGCCTCGGTTCACGCCCAGACTGGCCCAGAGAGCGGCCGAGAAGGCCCCAAGACGGTGGCCGATCAGTCTCGCCAAGCAGCGACCCCCAGGTCGTGCTGACGCTCAGCACTGCTCGGACAGGCCCCGGCGTCGCGCTGCCCTTCCGAGGTGCCTGTTCGTTCCTGGCTTGGCGCGATGTGGGGAAGGTGAAGGACGCCGATCCCATC
>CAZXDD010000859.1:0-2460 GCA_964639415.1 uncultured Armatimonadia bacterium | reverse complement strand
GCGTAGCGAGATAGCGAAGGATCTCTTCCCGGCCCTTGGAGATTCCTCGGGCTGCTCCCGGCGGGAGCGGACACCCTCACAATGACATTCCCGGCGCAGGCGGGGTTCCCGGTGGCACTTCTAGAGCGACACATTCCGGCGAATGTGGACTTCCCGGCCGCACCTCCGGACGCATTCCCTGCAGCCCGGCGGGGCCGGTAGGCTCGGCATGAAGGTACAGAGTCTTGCCGGGGCGAATGCTCAGTATCTTCAGGCTGAGCTGTGGTGATTGGGGCGATCACATGCCACTTGGCCGGGGCGAGATCGAGAGCATCAACGCCGCCTCCCTGCGCATTCTTCAGACCCTGGGGGTGAGGGTCCAAAGCGACAGCGTGCTGGAACTGTTGCGGAAGCACGGATGCGTGGACGCCGCCGATGCCCACACCGTGCGCATCCCGCCGGGGTTGGTGGAGGAGGCTCTGCGGATGGCACCGCGCCGAGTGCGGCTGTGTACGCTGGGCGGCCAAGAGCGCCTCCTGGGGCCCGGGGCGGGGTCGACGTTCTGGACCTGCAATGCCCTGAACATCATCGAGGGAGAGTCCATCCGCCCAATCGGCGAACAGGACTTCATCGACTGGGTGCGGGTAACGGACAGCCTCGAGTCGGTGTTCGCCGCGGTCGCGCCCAGCGTCGCCGACTATCCTGCTCAGTTCCGGGACTTCGTCGGCTTCCGCCTGCTCTCACAGTATTCCACCAAACACCTGCGGCCGTGCATCTACACGCCCCGGGGCGCTCTGGCGATCATCGAGATGGCCGGGGTCCTCCTGGGCGGTATCGCGCCTGCACAGCGTCCCATCGTCAGCTTCGGTTACACGATCCAGAGCCCCCTACAGTGGTCGGCACCGGCGATGGAGCTGTTCCATATCACCTCCGGGCACGGGATTCCGCTGATGATCAATGCCGAGCCCACGGCGGGCGCCACCGCACCCGTCACCCTGGCCGGGACGCTGGCGCTGGCCAATGCCGAGGCCCTCAGCGGCGTGGTGATCGCCCAACTGCTCGAGCCCGGCAGGCCGCTGGTGTACAACCTGGGCTTCTCCCATACGCTGGACATGCGGTCGGCCATCACCCGCACCGGAGGCCCCGAGAATGCGCTACTGGGCGCCGCCGGGGCGCAGCTCGCGGCCTATCACGGCCTCCCCAGCGCCTCGTGGGCCGGCACGGAGAGCATGACCGAGGACTCCCAGGCCGCGGCCGAGTTCGCTTTGGTCGCTTCGGCCCATGCCGCGGCCGGTGTCAATATCATCTGGGGTGTCGGGCAACTGGAAACTCAGCGGGCCATCTCGCTCACCCAGGGCGTCATCGACGACGAGATCGCCGCCGCCATCCTGCACATCCAAAGGGGCGTGCAGGTGGACGCCGACACGCTGGCCGAGGATGTCATCGCCACGATGGGACACAGCGCCGACTACCTGGCCCACGAGCACACGCTGTGCCACTTCCGCGACGAGCTGTTCATGCCCCGACTGGCTTTCACCCAGCGATGGGAGGCCTGGCGACAACAGGGCCGGCGCAGCCTGCGCGACCGGGCCAGACAGCGCGTGGCCGACGTTCTGGCCCGGCCTGCCGAATGCAGGCTGAGCCCTGATGTGCAGCGCGAACTGCTCTCGGTCCAGAAGCGGTGGATGCAGAGACTGCAGTAAGCACCATTGACGCTTCGGGAGAGCTCACCATGCAGCCCCAGAACGACCTGCGGATCCGGCGCTTCACGACCGAGGACATCGACTTCGGCATGCACATGAAGACACTGGCCGGCTGGAACCAGCTTCCGGAGGACTGGGAGAGGTTCCTGGCCTGGGAGCCGGAGGGCTGCTTTGTTGCCACCTGGGACGGCCGGCCCGCCGGCACGGCCATCGCCATCGGCTACGACGATCGCTTCGGCTGGGTCGGCATGGTACTGGTGGACCCCGAGCAGCGGCGCAAAGGCATCGGCCGCGCACTCCTGATGGCCTGCATCGAGTACCTCGAGGCCCGAGGCGTCGCGGCGGTCAAGCTGGACGCCACCCCCATGGGCAAGCAACTGTACGACACCATCGGCTTCCACGACGAGTACCTGCTGGAGCGTCACACCGTGCTCGCAAAGCCGCAGACTGTCGCCGGCAGCGTGGTCAGTCTCTCGCCCGAGCGTCTGTCCGCGGTGCTGGAGCTAGACTTCGCCGCCTTCGGGGCCGACAGGAGCCGTGTCTTGCGGGCTCTTCATCTGGCGACCGGGGTCGACGGGTTCGTGGCTCTTGAGGGCGCAGCTCTCGCGGGCTTCGCCTTCGTCCGCCCGGGCACCAACGCCCGTTACCTCGGCCCCTGGGTCGCGTGCGGCCCTGAGGCCGCCGAGGCGCTGCTACACAGCGCCCTGAACCGGTGCGCCGGGCAGCAGCTCTACGTCGACATCTCCCTGGCCAACCCGCACACCGCCACCATGGTGGC
>CAZXDD010000858.1:0-2462 GCA_964639415.1 uncultured Armatimonadia bacterium | reverse complement strand
CCGCATTTCGCCATTCCCGCGTCGGGGACGGTCGAAGTACTGCCGTTCTCCCCCCCTCCTCCCGTCTCCGCCGGCCGTTTGGCGGAGTAAGGGAGAGGGGGGCTGGGGGGGTGAGGTGACGTGAATCGGCGCCTGCCCGGAACCTGCATAATCTGAGTTGGAAGACCGCAGGCACGGAGGCTTGCGGTCGGTGTCTGGGTTCCTGGCGAGGGGTGTGGGGTGTCCGGTGCGGTCTTGGAAGACCGCAGGCACGGAGGCTGCTTTGGCGGTGTTGTGGTCTCCGGCGTGAGGAGTGTGGTCTCCGGTGCACCGTGGAGGCCTTCGCCCACCCCGCGGGGAACCACCGGCCGACCGCCGACTGTTGCTCAGCCTTGCCACTCACCCAACGCCGTCAAGGGAGATAGGAAAGACCCATGCCAAGCTCAGATAAGCTGCGTCTGGCCATCGTCGGAACCGGCGGCATCGCCGGGGCTCATCTGGACGGGTACCGCATCATGCGCCAAGCGGGGTTCGACAAGTTCGAGATCGTGGGGCTGTGTGACAATAGCCCCGACCGCCGCGGGGCCTATGCCGCCAAAGTCAGGGACATCTTCGGTTGGGAGCCGGCGCAGTTCTCGTCCGTGGAGGAGATGATCGGCAAGGAGGGCATCGTCGCCGCCGACATCTGCACCCCCCACGCCTTCCATCACACCACGGCGATCCCCTGTCTCGAGGGCGGGCTGGATGTGATGGTGGAAAAGCCGTGTGGGATCACGATGAAGGCGACGCGGCTCACGATGGAGGCGGCCAAGAAGGCGGACCGCATCTGTGCGGTGGCCGAGCAGGTGCGGCGGGGGATCAAGGCCCGGGCGATGAACTGGGCCGTGAATGAGGCGAAGATGATCGGTGATCTGAGGTTCTTCTCGGTCGCCGGCTGCTCGCACTGGGACTTCAACGCCGAGCAGTACAAGGGCGCCTATGCCTGGCAGTGGCGGCTTCTGAAGCTCCTGACGGGTGGCGGCATGATCTTCGACGCCGGGGTGCACTTCTCCGACATGATGCTGTACCTGTTCGGGCGCGTCGAGGAGGTCTACGGCTGGATCGGCACCTTCCAGGACGTGACCATCGAATCTCCGGAGCTGGGGACGCAGAAGATGGATGTGGAGGACACGTTCATCACCACGCTGAAGTTCGCAAGCGGTCTTGTGGGGAATTGGTCGTGGTCGTTCTCTGCGCCCGGAGAGGCGGTGGCGACGCAGATCTTCTACGGCTCGGAGGGCAGCGCCCGCGACCGGGGCGGCTGGATGCACACCTTCCAAAACGGCGGCGACATCACGCTCAATGATGGGACGCAGAAGCCTTACGAGGAGATCGAGGCCGAGTTCCGGGCCCAGCTAGATGCCGGGACCAGGGATAGGCTTTTCCCCTACGGGGTGGAGCATGACGTGGCATTGGAATGCTGGGACTTCGTGGACTCCTGCTTGAAGCGGCGGAAGCCGGAGATCCCGGTGGAGACGACGCAGATCGCCAAGGGCATGTGCATGGCGATCTACGAGTCGGCCACCGCCGGGGTGCCGGTCAAAGTGCAGGACGTTTGCGACGGCAAGATCAGCGCCTATCAGGACCCGATCGACGAGTACTGGGGGATCTAGCGCGCCGGGCGCAGTCAGTGGGCGCCCGGCAGAGGCTTTCCCATGGCGGGCCGGGGCCAGAGACCAGATACGCTCTACCGGCGGCCGTTGGGTTGCGCCAACCTACCCGCCGCCTATCCGATACAGACAAACGCCCCGAGGCTTTGGCCTCGGGGCGTTTGGGTTTGCGGTCTGGATCGCGGATGCCGGTCGGGTCTCGCCGCGGTCAGTACCCGTCACTTTCGTGCGCTCAGGGCGTGTATTCCCGCTCCCACTTGACGTGGCCGTCCAGGAAGGCGATGTTCCAACCGTCATTGTGGCGGCGCTGGTGGCGCAGCGAGCGGGATGTGGTGTTGTCCACTCCGTGGGGGCAGTTGCCATCGTAGACCAGATGCTGCGAGGCGGGGAACTCATAGCCGCCCACGGCCTGAGATGAGGACCAACCGATGCAGCCACGGCCGGTGCCGGTGCCGGGGCGCTGGTTGGAGTACGTGTAGCCGCCCCACAGATGCCGGGTCCAGGTGCCACAGCCACCGCAGCCCGCGCCACGGACGATGTAGGCCAGATCGCCGTTCCACGAAGGGCATCCGAAGATCTGCTGGTTCTTGACATAGGGCATCAGGGCCCCGGCCCAGCCGTCCACATGGCTGCGGGCGCCGGGGAGGCGTTCGTCGTAGTCCTGGACGTACATCATGAAGCCCAGTCCGATCTGTTTGAGGTTGCTGGCGCAACTGGCCTGTCGCGCCTTCTCACGGGCCCTGGCAAAGACCGGGAAGAGGATCGCCGCAAGGATTGCGATGATCGCGATGACGACCAACAGTTCAATCAATGTGAAACCTCTACGCATATGAA
>CAZXDD010000857.1:0-2464 GCA_964639415.1 uncultured Armatimonadia bacterium | reverse complement strand
GCGATGGAATCTCGTGACTGGAGTTCAGACGTGTGCTCTTCCGATCTCCGGCGCGAGGGCGTCGTAGCCGCCGAAGACGAGATCACCCTGGGGCCGGATTGGGGGCTCACTCTGTACGACACCGGCGAGCTGGTGCAGGTGGCCGTGGATCACCTGCGCCGGTTCATGAAGAACTCGCTGGGTGCCGAGCCCCCCTGCTGCGGCCCCGGCAAGCGTCTGGTCCTCGCCATCGACCCGGCCCTGGACGCCTCCGCAGAAGCTCACCTGCTCCAGATCGGCCGCGACAGCATCCAGGTGGTCGGTGCCGGAGCTCCGGGCCTTCTCCAGGGCGTCTTCCGCCTGGAAAGCCGCATGCGCCGGCGCGGCGGACCGGTCCTGAAGATCGGCGAAGAGCTGCGCCGCCCCCTGTTCAAGCACCGCATCCACCGCTCGCCGCTGTCGCCCTTCTACGTCGACGAGTTCACCGGTGAGCGCGGCGACCCCTTCAATGCCGAGTGGCTCTCGCCGGGCATGGCCTATCCCGCCTACGCCGAGGAGGATGCCGGGCCCGACGTCTTCTACCACGACAACCTCCTCATGCGCCTGGCCGAGCACGGCTTCAACGGCATCTGGGTGCGCGGCGCCTTCCGGCACTTTGCCAAAGTCGACGTGTTTCCCGAGTTCGGCAAGGACTCCGACCGCATTCTCTCCCGCCTCGAAAGCCTCACTCAGCGCGCGGGACGCTTCGGAATCAATGTGTTTTTGTACCTCAACGAGCCCCTGGGCATCGCGGAGGATGACGAGTTCTTCAAAGACCACCCCCAGTGCCGGGGCTCGGCCTCGGTGTTCAAGCCGATGGTCAACCTGTGCACCAGCACTCCGGAGATCAAGACCTACCTGCGCGAATCGGCCAACTACATCTTCACCCACGTGCCGAAGCTCGCGGGCTGCGTGATGATTACCGCCTCCGAGTACCCCAGTCACTGCTGGTGCCGCTCCGGCATCAGCATCGACAATCCCGCGGAGCGCATCGGCGAGGTGGCTTCCTGCCCGCGCTGCAAGGATCGCGCGCCCCAGGAGGTCGTGGGCGAGATCGTGCGCCTGATCCGGGAGGGTGCCTGCGCCGCTCGACCGGACGCCGAGATCATCACCTGGAACTGGAGCTGGGCCATGTGGGAGCCCGACCCGCAGGAGGGCGTCCTGGCGGCCCTGCCTCCGGAGACCATCGTAATGGGCGACTACGAGCGGGGAGAGCCCGCCGAGGCCATGGGCTTTGCGTACACCAATGACGAGTACAACATCAAGGTCGTCGGCCCCAGTCAGCGGTTCAGGGGTGTCGCCGACTTCATGCGCAGCAAGGGGCGGCCGGTGTACGCCCGCATCCAGATCGGCACCACCCATGAGAACCCCGACATCCCGTATCTCCCGGTGCCCACGAAGATCGCCGAGAAGTACCACACACTGCGCGAGACCAGTGTGGCGGGCATGATGACGTGCTGGAACTTCGGCAACATGCCCTGCCTGGCCACCGAGGTCGCCGGGGAGTTCACCTGGTCGCCGCAGCCCGAAATCGAGGAGGGCATGCGGGCCGTGGCGGCGCGGAACTTCGGCGAGGCCGTCGCCGACGAGGTGCTCGCGGCCTGGAAGGTGATGGCCCGGGCCCACGACGACTTCCCGGGCAGTATCCCGGTCATGTACAACGGCCCCCTCAGCCGCGGACCGGCCTTCCTGTTCATCTTCGATCAGATCGACAAGGCCTTCCCCCACTCCTGGCTCCTGGACAAGGACATCCGCGGCGACAGGCTGGACTGGGCCACACCCTTCGGACCGGAGAAGGTCCTCGAGTGCTACCGGTCCGAGGCCGACAAGGGTGCTCAGGCCGTGGCCATGCTGCATGCGGCGCTGGAGAAGACCTCAGGAGAGGACCGCAGGCGCCTGCACAGGGAGGCAGGGGTGCTCCAGTTCCATCTCATCCAGACCCGCAGCGCGGCCAATGTGGTGGACTTCCTCCTCCGCCGCGATGAGTTCTACGCCGCGACCGACCCGGCCGAGAAGACGGCCCTGCTGGACCGTATAGAGGCCATCTGCAGGGATGAGATGGAAAACGCCGGGCGGGCCGTTCCGCTTCTGAAGGCCGATCCCCGCCTGGGCTGGCATGGCGAAGCGTACGGGTACATGATCGGCCCGGAGCTGGTGGAGCGGAAACTGGAGGGGCTGCGGGAGATCCTGGAGCACCGCATCCCGCAGGCCAGAGGTTAGCAGGGCGGCCCGAGCTGTTCCCGCTCGGCTCCAAGAGACCACGCCCCACTACCATAGAAGAGGCCGGGGCGAGAACGCCATCGCCGCTCGGCGAGCTCTTCCCAGGCCGTTGGCACAGGCTACTGAGAGCCACCGCGCCGGCGGGTCTCCGGGCCCGCCGGCCGTGAGCGTGCACCCCGCGCCCCGTTGCTGGCGGCGGGGGCCGCCGGCACCGGCGCCCTTGGGC
>CAZXDD010000856.1:0-2478 GCA_964639415.1 uncultured Armatimonadia bacterium | reverse complement strand
GATCCTCTGCGCCCGGCCGCACTGAAGCCCCGGCGGTAGCGAGCCACCTGCGGCCCTGCTCGCGCCCCCGGCCCCCCGCGATCACGGCCCCCTTGTCTGCGTCCCACACCGCCGCAGAAGGCGGACGACCGCGATGCATCCAGTCCCCTGTGGGCAAACCGGTAGCATCTTCGGTGGTCTGCTCTTGCCCGCCGCCGACCGCGTCCGGACAGCATGGCCGCTGCCCCGGTAGACCCCACAGTGACACAGCCTTTGCCCGCCAACGGCCGCCATCGGTACGCTCACGGAGCCCAGTTGGCTCAACCGCCGGTCTCCGGAGCCCCCATGCGCCTGCGGGCCATCGAGGAGGCCGCCGATGGCGACGACGATCCGCGTCAACAGGGCGCCGGTGCTCACCCTGTGGGCCGCCGTGGTGGCCGAGGCCGAAGGATACGACCGCAACGCGGCGCTGACGCTGGGAAAGGCCGTTGCCGGGCTCAACGCTCAGGCCAAGGGGCGCAGGCTGGGCATCTACAGCTCACCCAAGACCGACGGGGGCCAGAGCAGTGCGCCGAGGAAAGCGGGGTTGGGGGAGGAGTTCTGGGTGCAGGTGTGTGGGCGCCCCGTCCCGGCCCGAAACACAGAGGCCGGTCTGCGCGCGGTGGTCGAGGACCGGCCCATCGACCCCCTCAAAGTGCAGCAGTACCTGGAGAGCAGGTTCGGCGAGGCCCTGCCGGCGGCCCGCGGGGCCATGGAGGCCCTGGCGGCGGCCTTCGACCCTCGGACACTGGAGGCCGTGGCCTACGAGCTGTACGAGCGGTTCCGGCCGAGTACCGCTGCGGGGAAGAGCGGATGGGGACAGAAGGGCGACCTGGACTTGGACCTCATCCGCTCGCTGGCCGACATGGCCCCCCAGGGCGAGTAGCCGCCGGCGCGACGGAGGCGATGAGCTTCAGCGCCGGGGGACCACCGGGCAGACACGCGCCGATGGACGGCGTGCAGGCGCTTGCATGGCCCGATTGGCCTGCTCGACGGGCGCAGACGGCCCGCGGCACCTCGCCGGACCTATGGATAGGGCAGCTCCTCCTCGCCGACCACATCGTAGTAGCCGGCCCCGGCATCCCATTTGAGGCTGATGGCCAGCAGGGGTGCGGTCTGCGGGAGGCCGATCTCGACCGTGGCCGTGTCCCAGCCGGGGCTGTGCGTCTGAACCCTGGCGGTCCAGTCCTCGGCGCCGATGAGTGCCGCCTGCTTCGCGGCGGCCTCGCCGGGTTGGCCCGGTTCCCCGGCAGTGGGCGCCGTGCTCTGGATCGGGGGCGGCGACGGAAGGTCGGCTGGGCTGCCGGGTTGGGGTGCCCGTGCCACCGGAGTGGGCGGCCCGGAGGCTTCGGCAGTGCGGTCGCGGCAACAGGATGCCGCGACCGCGAGGACGACGACCACCGCCGTGAACAGAGCAAGTGGCCTGAAGGCTGGCCGCATGTAGTCACCTGGCCGCTGGTGCGGTCGAAAGGCCCACACTCGCACGGGAATATCGTTCTGACACAGCTCGCTCCCTCAGGGAGCAACTCGACTAATCCCCTCGCGTTCAGCCAGACTCGTCGCTATCTCGCCGCGCGAGACTGATGCTCGGAACGGGAGCGGCCCGGCCGGCCGGACTTCCCTGCCGGGTTGGTGGGCACCCGTCGGGCAGAGCCTCCGAACCGGTTGGCGGGGCTATCTACAAGGCGTAGACGTCCTCGGACGGCAGAATTGGGACGCTGTTGGCGCCGAGCTCATCCACCACGAGCTGTATCTGCTCGTCGGCAACCCGGAACACAACCACGGCGTTGCCTTCGACGGTGGTGAAGAAGGCGTACATGTACTCCACATTCACCGCGCGGCTCTGCAGGAGCTTCAGCACCCCGCCGAGCCCCCCCGGGCTATCGGGGATCTGCACGGCCAGCACATTGGTCTCACCCACCGAGAAGCCCGCGTCCCGCAGGCATGCCACCGCCTCGGTGGGCCTATCCACGATCATCCGCAGGATGCCGAAGTCCGAGGTATCGGCGATGCACAGGGCGCGAATGTTCACCGAGTTGGCGCCCAGAGTCTGACAGACCTCGGCGAGCCGTCCGGACTTGTTTTCCAGGAATACCGAGACCTGCTTGGTGAGGCGCTTTTCCATCAGACATCACTCTCCTGTCGAAGATCGATGACTCGCTTGGCCTTCCCCATGCTCCGCTCGATCGTCTTGGGCTCCACCAGCTTCACCTTCGCGCTGACGCTCAGGGCACTGCGCAGGGCATCGCTGATCTTCTTCTCCACTTCCTCCAGCCGGCGCACGGTGTCCGCGAACAGAGCGCCGGCCACCTCGACTTGCACCTCCAGCACGTCCAGTCTGCCCTCCCGACGGACCACCAGTTGATAGTGGGGCTCGGCCTCCTCGATGCCCAGCAGCACGTGCTCGATCTGCGAGGGGAACACGTTCACCCCGCGGATGATGAGCATGTCGTCGGTACG
>CAZXDD010000855.1:0-2479 GCA_964639415.1 uncultured Armatimonadia bacterium | reverse complement strand
AGATAATGAGCGGTGACTGGAGTTCAGACGTGTGCTCTTCCGATCTTCCCGCTGTTTTTCCAGTACACGGATATCAGCGAGTTTCTGACCCAGATGCTGGAGCCCACCGCCGTAGCTCTGGGCCTGGGGCAGCTCACCGTGTCTTTGCACGACAGCCACGCGGGGCTGATCTTGATCTACGTCGCCGCCAGCCTGCCGTTCACGGTGTTCGTGCTCACGGCTTTCTTCCGGACGCTGCCCAACGAGCTGAGGGAGGCGGCGCTGATGGACGGGGCCAGTGAGTACCGGGTGTACTCGACAGTCATGATGCCCCTGGCCCGCCCCGGGCTGGTGACGGTGGCCATCTTCAACTTCCTGGGTCTGTGGAACGAGTACCTCTTCGGCCTGGTGTTTCTCCAAAGCGACAAGCTCAAGACGCTGCCTCTGGGCCTGGCCAGCATCAGCATGCAGGCTCAGTACAAGAGTGACTTCGGCATCCTCTTCGCGGGCCTTGTCATCACCATGGTCCCCACGCTGCTTGTGTACATCTTCCTGCAGGAGCGCATCACCAAGGGCATCACGCTGGGGGCGCTGAAGGGCTGATCGGGGCGGCGAAAGGGGCCGTCCGCCGTTGAGGGTCCGACGGGCCGACGCCCCTTGCCGGGGGGCGCCGTCATGCGGCGTCAACAGTCCTCCGGACCGGACGGCACTGCGGCGGCGCCAGACGGGACCAGTTGCGCGGCACCGAGGCCGGAGAAGCGAGAGGCGACCTCGGGGACACCACGCCCAACTCCCACCCTCACGGCGCAGACCGCACCGCCACGGGATCCCGGAAACCGAAGGGTGCAGGCCGATGGGGAAGCAACTGATCTACAATGACGACGGCTGGTCCAGCTACATGCGCTGTCCGGCCCCCATGTCTCCGGAGGACATCCTGCGGGTGACGGTGGAGCCGGTCGCGGGCACCGCAGTGTCCGTGTACCAGTTCTGTGCCCTCGGCGGGCATGCCGTCAACTACGGGTCGCACTTCCTGCCCCGCGTGGGCGACGCCATGGACCGCATCAACACCATGCACGTGTGGCGCATGCGCCAGACTCTCGAGCGCCTGGCGGCCATGGAGACCGATCCCTTGCGCATCGTCTCCGAGGGCTGCCACGAGCGCGGCCTCCTGTGCCAGTTCTCCCTGCGGATGAATGACACCCATCATACCTTCCGCCTCCCCGACGGTAGCCCCTACTTCCCCGAGCTGTCCTCGCCGTGGTTTGAGCAGCACCCAGAGGCACTCCTGCCCTCGGGGCAGCTCGACTACACCCACCCCGAGGTGCACGCCTACCGGCTGGCGCAAGTGAGGGAAGTCCTGGAGAACTATGATGTGGACGGCATCGACCTGGACTTCACCCGCTTCCGGCCGTGGTTCCGGGAGGGTGCGCAGGACGCCGGCCGGCCGCTGATGACCGAGCTTGTTCGGCGCATCGCCGACCTCACGGCCTCGCGCGGCAAGACGCTCAGCGCCCGACTGGAGTACGACCCGCGGGCTTCGCTCGACAGCGGGCTGGATGTGGAGACATGGCTGGCAGACGGCCTGCTTGACCAGGTCACCCTCGGGGGCGTGGGAGACCACACCCCGGACGCGCCCGCCGAATGGTTCATCGAGCGGGCACACAAGACGGGCTGCAAGGTGTATCCGGGCATCGAGGGCCAATTGCACTGGCTTTCGGGGCCGGGCAGCGGCGGCACGGGCCTGAGGCCGGGCAACGGCGTGGTCGACGGCTATGGGCCACCCTCTTTGCCCTACATGCGGGCGGTGGCGGCGGTGCACTACATGGACGGCGCCGACGGGGTGAGCCTGTTCAACTTCACCTGCGCCGACGGGCCTTTCGCTTTGCAGGCCCTGACGGAGCTGGGCAGCCCGCAGGCATTGGCCCTGGCGGACAAGCAGTACGTGGTGGCGGTCTGGCCCTGGGATGCTCAGGTCTTCCAACAGCCCTGGGAGAGCCGCTGCCGGCTGGAGCCGGGGCAGGACAGGGCAAGCCTGACGCTCCGCCTCGCGGACGTGCCCAGCCCCCTGTCGCGCGAGCCGGAGGTGTGGCTCACTCTGGACTGGATGGGCCTGAACCGCTGCGATGACGTGGCCGTGAGCATCAACGGCATCGACCTGGATCCATCTGGGGGAGGCTACAATCACTGGGACCACGGGTGCTGGAATGACATGCTTGGCTACGAGGTCCCGGCGGCGGCGCTCTGGCAGGGGGACAATGAGCTTCTGATCGACAGGCAGGTGGCGCACGAGGGCTTCGAGGGGGCGATCCAGCTTCGGCGCTGTGTGTTGGAGGTGACCTACTCGCGGGGCTATGCGCCGGGGGTGGGGTTGGTGTAGGGCCGTCTGCCCCTGTCGCTGCTCCCGGCCCTTCGCCTGAGCGGCCACAGCGGGAAGGGGGGAAAGCAGCGGACCCGGGGCCCACAGGGGGAAGCCGGGGCCTTGGCCTGCGCGGCAGAACAG
>CAZXDD010000854.1:0-2495 GCA_964639415.1 uncultured Armatimonadia bacterium | reverse complement strand
AGAGACACGGGGACGCCGAGACACGGAGAACGGCGGAGAGTGACCGTCGTGACTGCCGTCGACGCCGTTGACCCTGCCGTTGACGCCGTTAGCCGTTGACTCGCGACCCGCGACTTCTGGCCGGGAAGGCCAAGACCCTGTGTATGGGGAATTGCAGTGCCGGCAGGTGCTGACTGCCACGGACAAGGAGGCGCTTGATGGACGCTGCAGATAGACACCCATTCCTCGCCGAGTGGGTGACCTGGCATTTCCCCCTGGAGAGCACGCATTCCGGGATACCGTTGAGTAACGGCACCTTCGGGGCCCTGCTATGGGGCGCCGAGGCAGACCTGCGGATCACAATCAACCGCGCGGACTACTGGGACCATCGCGGAGGCATCACATGGGGCGAGGAGGCCACGTGGGACAATCTCAAGCGTTGGCTTCGCGAGGGCGACGAGGGGAACCTGCGTCGTGTGTTCGAGGGTGTGCGCTCGGGCGATGAGGCCGAGCCGCCGCGCCCCACGCGGCTACCCATGGGCCGCGTGGACATCTCCCTGCCCGCGGATTCCCGGCTGGATACAGGGAGGCTGAACCTCGCCAGTTCCGAGGCCCAGATGAGCCTTGGCGAGGGCCGTGAGGTGCGGGCGGTCCTCGTCCGGCATGACCCGATCCTGGCCCTGCGCATCGAGGGCTGCGAGGTGACGGCTCGTTCCGTGCCCCCGGACGCGCCCGCCGTCCGCGAGCACTTCTCCCGGTACGGTCTGCCTCCGGCCGAGGTGTTCGATGACGGTCATTGCGGGGGCTGGGTGCAGGAGTGTCCGGGCGAGCCCGCGATGTGCGTGGCCTGGCAGGTCGTCGAGACCGAGGGAGCGGTGGAGATCCTCATCACTAGCGTCTACGGCGACACCGCCGCCGACGCCCGGGAGCAGGCGCTGTCATCTCTGCGGGATCATGCCGAGGCGGGCTACCGCCAGATGGCGGACCGCACCGCCTCGTGGTGGGCCGGCTACTGGTCGCGCGTGGCGGCCGTCCACGTGCCCGAGCACGAGTGCGCCCTGCTGTACTATCTGGGCATGTACAAGCTGGCCGGGCTTTCCGTGCCGGGAAGTCCCGCCGCCACCCTCCAGGGCCCGTGGGTTGAGGAGTACTGGATGCCGCCCTGGTCCGGTGACTATCACTTCAATATCAACGTGCAGGAGTGCTATTGGCCGGTGTTCGCCGGCAATTTCACCCCCGCCCTCGAGCCGCTGTGGCAGATGCTCAAGCGCTGGGAGCCCAGGCTGCGCCAGAATGCCGCGGCCTTCCTCGGTATCGATGACGGCCTGCAACTGCCCCACGCGGTGGACGACCGCTGCACCTGCATGGGGGGCTTCTGGACCGGCTCGGTGGACCACGGCTCCACGAGCTGGACGGGGCAGCTCATGTGGCTCCAGTGGCGGTACACCATGGACGAGCGCTTCCTGGCGGAGACCGCCTACCCCTTCCTCAAGGGGGCCATGCGGGTCTACGAAGCGATGCTCGAGGATGACGGGAAGGTCATGTCCCTGCCTGTCAGCGTGTCTCCCGAATTTGGAGGCTCGGGCGCCGGCGCCTGGGGGCGTGATGCCAGCTTCCAGCTCGCCAATATCCACTTCCTGTGTCACGCGCTGATCGAGGCCTCCGAGCGCCTGGCGATTGACGCCGAAGACAGGCACCGGTGGCAGTTCATCGCCGAGCGGCTGCCTCTTGCCAGCACCGACCCCGAAGGCCGTGAGATCTGGCTCTGGGACGGCCAGCCCCTGAGCGAGAGCCACAGGCACCATTCACATCTGGCCGGGCTGTATCCCTTCGACATCCTCGACTACCACGGCTGCGAGCAACACCGCAGCCTCATCGACGCCTCCATGCGCACACTCACCCGCCAGGGGATGGGGCTGTGGACCGGCTGGTGCATGCCCTGGGCCGCGATCCTCCACGCCCGCACCGGCAACGGCGACATGGCCCATGTGCTCTTGCACGTCTTCCGCCGCTGTTTCATGGGCCCGGGCTATGCCAGTACCCATGACGCCCGCTTCCGCGGCTTCACTCTCATGGACGGCCGCCCGGAGATCATGCAGATCGAGGCCTCCCTGGCCGCGGCCGCCGGCGTCCTCGAGCTGCTGGTCCAGTGCTCCCGGGGCACCATCCGCGTCTTCGCGGCCCTGCCGAGCTGGTGGCGCGACGTGGCCTTCGAGGGCCTGCGCGCCGAGGGCGCGGTCCTGATCTCCGGACGGATGAGAAACGCACAGATCGAGGGGGTGCGCATCGTCAGCGAGGCCGGTGCCCCACTGCGCATGGTGAACCCCTTCGGGCCCGCAGGGTGCATCGTCGGCTCCGGCGACGGGCCCAGTCGACACGTGGACAGCCCGATCATCGAGATGGAGACCAAGCCGGGACAGGTGATCGTCCTGTCGCCGGCGGTGTGAACGGCAGGGGCAATGGCGGGGGCAACGGCGGGGGCAACGGCGGGGGCAACGGCGGGGGCAACGGCGGGG
>CAZXDD010000853.1:0-2499 GCA_964639415.1 uncultured Armatimonadia bacterium | reverse complement strand
ACGACCTTCGGCTTCGGCGCCGACTGGTGGTACGAGGCCTACCTCGACGGGCAGCGGATCTCCGAGACCCTCAGCCGGGGGGACCAGGGCAACGAGGCCTGGCCGCCCAGCATCCGCGACTTCACCACCACCGTGGACCTCACCGCGGGGCCCCACGTGCTGGCGGTGCGGCTGCTGCGCGGCTCCGGCTCGGCGGTGCTCGCCGTCGGCGGGCCGCAGGACTTGAGGAACCCGGCCATCTGCAAGTCGCCTCCACCCCCCTCGGCCACGGTGAGCACCGTCACCGCGGCCGGCTACCGCGAGGGCCCGCCGGCGGACAGGAACTGGCGACTGGTCTGGAACGAGGAGTTCGACGGCACCGCTCTGGATACCGACAAGTGGGAGGTACATCCCCAGGACCGGTGGGATTGGCCGGGCATCAAGACAAGCCCCTCCCCGGACAACCTGTCTCTGGACGGTCAGGGCACCCTCGCGCTCCGATTGACCCGCGACCCCGACGGCACGGTGCGCCACTTCGGCAGCATCAGCAGCCGGTTTGAGAAGGCCTACGGTTACTTCGAGACCCGCGTGCAATTCTCGCGTCAGCCCGGCTGGTGGACCGCCGTCTGGATGGCGGGCTATCCCTACGATTGCGCTGTGGACTGCTTCACCAATTCCCAGGAGTTCGATATCTTCGAGGACTTCTACAAGCCCAAGACCGAAAACGACATCAGCCACTGCTACCACTGCAGCGTGAAACTGGCCGTCCTGCCCGCCGGCCAGGGCGATGCCAAGGGTCTGGGCGAGGGCCGCATCCTGAGCAGCACGGAGCTGGGCCGCACCTCCAGCGGGCGCAAGGTGCTGATGGAGGACTACGACGGGTGGCATACGGTGGGCTTCCGCTGGACGCCGCTTGAGCACATCTTCTACGTGGACGGCCAGGAGACGCTGCGGCAGTCCTATCGCGACGTCCCGGTGACCAACGTGCCGCAGAAGATCTGGATCAGCGGCTGCCTCAGGACCCCGAAGACCGAGACGGACAGGCCCTTCTACGGCCGCCTGGAGGAGGCGAAGCTGCCCGACCGCCTGCTGGTGGATTACGTCCGCATCTACGAGGAGCACACCGGCACCCGCACGCCGCCGGAGGTGACCCTGAGCCTGACGGGCGACGGACCGTTCCGGGAGGGCGAACCGGTGACCTTCGAGGTCGAGGCCACGGCCTCCGAGGGCAAGCTGGATTCGATCCTGCTGTTCTCCATGGGCCGCATCCGGGCGGAGCAGAAGGTGGACGCCGCCTCGGCCAGGGCGACCTTCACCGTCGACAACCTGTTTGGTGGAGTCAAGAACACGGTCATCGCCATGGCCCGCGACGACGCCGGCCTCGTCGGCCAATCCGCCCCGGTGCCCCTGGAGCTGATCACGGGCAGGGAGTTCACCGGAACCCCCTGGGAGGGCAAGCCGCAGAGCATTCCCGGCACGGTGCAGGGCGGCGGCTATGACGAGGGGGGCAACGGCGTCGCCTTCCGAAGCGGGGTCCTGGGCCCCAGCGACGCCCGTCTGGAGTTCCGGAAGACGGAACTGGGGGCGCTGCCGGAGGCGGTGGAAGTCGGCTGTGACCGGGCGCAGTGGGTGTGCTACGAGGTGGATGTGGAGAAGGCCGGCCGGTACGAGGCCGAGCTGTTCATGAACCGGCCGGACTACTCGACCAGGAGCCTCAGCCCGGAGGCGGGGGCGAGAGAGGGCACCATCCGCCTGTGCCTGGGGCAGGCCGGAGTGCTCGGCGAGACATTGGCGCAGTGGCAGCTTGCGGCCGCGTGGAACTCGGGCGTCGGCTGGCGGGTGCCTCAGAGGTCGCTGGGCGGCAAGACCGTTCAGCTCCCCGCCGGCCGCCACAAGCTCGTCATGTGCTTCGACGAGATCAACATCCACTCCACGTTCTTCTGCAAGCTGGTGCTCACCAGGGCGGCAGAGGCCGAGGAGTAGCGGGGCTCTGAGGACCGCCTCGGGGATAGCCCCGCCGCCCGGGAGCGCCCCACCGGCCCGGAGGCGCTGCGACACCGGTCTGTGCCTGGATCAACGGGCCGCAGGCCGCCTGTCCCCTGCAGCGCCTACTCTTCCGCCGGCCCCGCGGCAAGCCGCGCCACCGTGGCATCCAGCGGCTCGCCCTCCTTCCACTGCGCAATCCCGTCCGCCGCGCAGCGGGCCGCGAGGACCTTCAGGGCCGCCGGCGTCGCCGCTCGCTCCTGAGCGTCCCCCGAGGCCGTCGCGCTCTTGACGCGCCGCATCCAGAGGTCCGGCCGCAAACCCCACCTTCGCCGGGAATGGCATTGCCAGAGCGTCCGCTCCCGGTAAGAGCAGCTCGAGGAATCTCCTGGCATTCAGCGAGATGCTTCGCTATCTGCCTTAGGTCGGCGATTCTGTCAGGGCCAATGGTTCCGCGATAGTGTCACCCATGGAATGCCGGCCGACATGCGGGGCTCTATCCACGGGGGGCTCTGCAGTCTTCGCACGCGTCTTCAG
>CAZXDD010000852.1:0-2507 GCA_964639415.1 uncultured Armatimonadia bacterium | reverse complement strand
CCCCCATAGCTGGGCCTCGGGCCTGATGGTCAAGTGCATCCTGGAGCTGGACAAGCTCGAGCGCCCGTAGGGCATGAGCCGCAGCTCTCGGCAACGGTGCCGGCACCTGTCTTGCCCGTGTCGCTCGGTGCCGCTGAGACCGTCGCTTTGGGTCCACGTGCGGCCCGACTCGAGAAGGCCCCTGTGTCGAGTGCAGGGGCCTTCCTTGTTGCGCGAGACCGGCCGCCCGGAGGCGCGGCCGAAAGGCCGGTTCTGCCGTCAAGATGTCATTCCGAGCGTCCGTCTCGCGCAGCGGAATAGCGAGGAATCTCCCTGAGTGCCTGGGGGGCCCTCGAGTTGCCTTGGCCGGGAGCGGGCGCTCTCGGCAATGGCACTCCCGGCGAAGGCGGGGTTCCCGGTCGCACCTCTGACTGCGTTGTTGCCGCCGGGCAAGGCCGGACGAGACCGGGCGCGAACCGATGGCGACGGGCGACCCGGGCCACTTTGGTCCGGCCGCGGGCAGACCCGGGCCCTTGGACAACACCGACGGGGATGGTATAGTGACGGTGGCCACATGTACCGAGGCAGGCCGTCGCGCCGGCCATGCCATACGTCCGACGCTGCACGCGAAGAGGACCTCTTCATCATGAGCCAGCCGCTGGGCGCCTTCGTCATGGTCTTGCACGGGCACATCCCGTATGTGTTGGGTCACAGCACCTGGCCCCACGGCAGCATGATGCTGTACGAGGCCGCGGCCGAGACCTACTTGCCGCTCCTGTGGTCGCTGGAGGAACTGGTCGCCGAGGGCATCTCTCCCAACATCACCATGAGCTTGAGCCCGATCACCGTGGAGCAGCTCAGCGATGCACGGTTCAAGAGATGGTTCGAGTCATACCTATCCGGCAAGATGCAGGTGGCGGCAGAGAATGCCCGGGAGTTCGACCGGCACCGGCAGGGCCATCTTGCGTACCTGGCACAGCAGTGGCAGGGGCGCTACCGAGCGCTGCGCGAGGCCTTCATCGACGGCTACGGCAGGGACATCGTGGGCGCTTTCCGGCGCATGCAGGACGGCGGCCATATCGAGGTGATGACCTGCGCCGCGACTCACGGGTACCTCCCCCTGCTGCATGAGGACGTCAGCGTCCAGGCTCAGATCCTGCAGGCGGTGGAGAACTACGAGCGCCACTTCGGGCGCCGTCCCCGGGGCATCTGGCTCCCGGAATGCGCCTACCGCCCCAAGTGCCACTGGGCCCCGCCGCCGGAGATCGGGTACCCCGAGACGCCGTACCCCCGCAAGGGGATCGAGGAGTTCGTGGGCGAGAACGGCTTCGACTACTTCATCGTCGAGACGCACATGCTGGGCGGCGGCCATCCGCAACCGGTGGAGGTCCGGCGCGAGGACACGCTGGGCAAGGCCTGGAGCCACCTGCGACACGTGCGCGAGGCCTCGACCTACTGGGGGCCCAACACCCCGTACCGTCCGTATTTCGTGGGGACGGACATCGAGAACCACCCGCCGGTGGCCGTGATGGCCCGCGACCCGGAGACGAGCCAACAGGTCTGGAGCGGCTGGCACGGCTACCCGGGCGACCCGTGGTATCTGGAGTTCCACAGGAAGCAGGCGCCCGGCGACCTGCGCTACTGGCGGGTGACAGACGACAGCGGGGATCTCGGGGCGAAGGCCTGGTACGAGCCGCAGCGGGCCGACGACATGATCCTCGAGCACGCCGGACATTTCCTGTGGCTGGTGAAGGAGAAGCTGCGCCACGCCCCATGGGAGGGCGGGATGCCGGTGGTCTGCGCCCCCTTCGATGCCGAGCTGTTCGGGCACTGGTGGTTCGAGGGGCCCAGGTGGCTGGCGAAGACCCTGCGCTGGATGAACCAGGACCCGGAGCTGCAGGTGATGACCGCCTCGGCGTATCTGGGCACGCACTCGCCGGACCGGGCGCTGGCGCTGCCGGAGGGCTCGTGGGGCGCCGGCGGCGGGCACTATATCTGGATGAACCACGACACCGCGTGGACCTGGCATCTGATCTACGCGGCGGAAAAGGACTACACCGCCCTGGTCCGCGCCCACGCCCCCGGGCATGATGAGCCGATGAAGCGTCTGCTGGCCCAGGCCGGGCGTTGCCTGCTTCTGATGCAGGCCTCGGACTGGCAGTTCCTGATGACCACCGAATCGGCGCAGGACTACGCCAGCAGGCGACTGCGCCACCACTATGACGACTACGAGCTGGTGGCCCGCATGGCGCGGACCTACGCCGCCGGCAAGACCATCTCCCAGGCGGAGTGGGCGCGCTTCGGTGACATCTGCTCCCGTGATCCGATCTTCCCCACCCTCGACCCCACCTGGTGGCAGAAGCTGCGCCGGCCCGCGATCGCGTAGGAGCATGGCGGTCACGGAAGGCGAGTGGTTCACCGTGCGGTCTTGGAAGACCGCGGGCACGGAGGCTGTTCTGCCGGTGTTGTGGTTACCGGCGTGACGTGTGGGGCCTGCGGTGCGGTCTTGGAAGACCGCGGGCACGGAG
>CAZXDD010000851.1:0-2513 GCA_964639415.1 uncultured Armatimonadia bacterium | reverse complement strand
GTGGAACTCCAGAGGGACGTAGAGTGCCCGGACCCAGATGTCGTGCTCGGAGCGGTGGGCGCGCTCGATGTCAGCCTCCCCCATGGTCTCGGCGAAGCCGCGCACGGCGTCGACATTGGGGTTCCCGCGCAGCACGTCTGTGGCGAAGTCCGAGACGTAGGCGGTGATGTGCGCGGCTGGGTACTTGCGGCGCAGACCGGCCAGCGTGGCGGTGAGCATGATTGTGTCGCCGATGCCGGCACGCTGAGCGACCCCGATGGATACCGGCAGCGTTGCTGCGAGACAGTCACGGCCCCGCTGCGATCCACCGAGGCCCGCGTCCACCGCATTGCAGATGGTCACCACCTTCTCCGGCGGCACGCCGTAGGCCGTGATGAGTCGCCGGCGGATCCCCTCTTGCACCGCGACCACGCGGTCGATCACATCGGCTCCCTGGCGGTAGATGTCGCCCGAGAAGGCGTCAAACTCCGTGTGGCAGATCTGGATCGTGTACGGTCGGGGCTGCAGAGCGCGGACGATCGCGATGGGCTCGGCGAAGCCGTGGAAGAGGACCAGATCGGGGTCGATCTCCGCCAGGTGCGCCAACGCTCGGTCTCGCCGGTCCTCGGCGCGTAGCAGCGGTTCGACCTCCAGCACCTTGCAGACCTGGCGCAGGCGTGGGGCGATGGTGGCCTCCGAGGCCTCCTGCGCTCGACGCTCCTCGTCGCTGAGCGTGTTGAGCGAGAGCACCGTGAGGTCGAACTTGTCGCGGTCCAGGCCGCGGCAGAGGGTGAGCAGGTGCACCTCGCCGCCGCCGAGCATGAGCTGAGGGACGATGAAGCACACGCGGACCTGGAGCCGGTGTGCGGGGATGGTCCGGATGAGTTCAGGCAAGACAGCCATTGTGAGTGCTCCGGTTCGGTAGTGCGGGCGACGTTCGCGTCGTTCGTAGGTCGAGCTTCCAGCTCGACAGCCGTTCGCCGTTGGGGCGGCGCCCAGGGCAGACGGCGCGGCGGGCTCACGGCCGCCGCTAGGGGCGCCCTTCGGGCGCCGCCGGTCCTGTGGACCGGACGACGGTGCGGCAACGGCCTCACGGCCGGGCCGGGTGTGCGATACGACTGCACACTCGGCCCCTCCATACGACCCACGGCAACGGCGAACAGCCACGGCCGGCGCCGCCGTCCCGCCGTTCCCCCACCCCGCACCCCCCAATCCCCTACCCCTTCACGCCCCATTGTTCCATCTGCTCCAGCACCAGCTCCGGCGTGATGGCGGTCATGCACTCGTAGTCGTGGGGGCAGGCGCTGGTGAAGCCCTTGGACAGGTCGCAGGTGCAGGCGAAGGGTGTGTGCACGTTGAGATTGTGCGGATAGCCCGACAGCTTCGGCGAAGACGACCCGCCGTAGAGAACCACCGCCGGGACGCCCAATGCGGCCGCGAAGTGCTGCACGCAGGAATCCACGCAGATCGCCATGCAGGCCTGCTCCACCAGAGCCGCGGTCTTCCTCAGCGGAGCTGGGCCGGGCAGGCCGGTGGCGTCCAGGCAGCCGGGGATCAGCTCCTCGCCCTCCTTGCCCACCTGAACCACCCAGTAGCGCATCCGCAGGCGCTCCACCAGGTCGGCCCAGCGCCACATGGGCCAGTCCTTGCAGCGCATGTTGCTCCGGGCGTGGATGACAATCACCGGCTCTTCCGTCCGCCGGCCCAGGAACTCACGGGCGAACCGGCGGTCATCGGGAGATAGGAGCAAGTCCACCCGGCGCGCAGCGTCGGCGGGGGCCTCGACGAGGGTGAGGTACTTGTCGATCACGTGCACCCCGGAGTCCCAGATGTCCTCGTGGCACAGGTCGATGTCCAGGCCCTCGCGGTCCGGCTCGTGGCGCTCCACGATCTGGTCTACGTGGGGATTGAGTTCCAGCACATCGGCGTTGTGGCGGTCGGTGACGTACGTGATATGGCTGCGGGGATAGCGGCGGCGCAGGTGGCGCAGGGCGGCGGTGCTCATCAGCACATCGCCGATGCCCCCGGCGCGGCGCAGCACGATGCTCCGCGGTGGCTCGCGACGCTCCCGAGCGGCCTGGAGGAGGACTTGCTGGTACTCGGCGGCCATGCGAGAGCCGCAGTAGCGCTCGCGGGCAATGGCCTGCTCCGCGGTGGCGAGGCTTGCGGCCAGACGCGGGTCGCGGCGCAGGCGGTCGATGCCGGCACGGATGCCCTCGATGTCGCCCGAGTTCACCAGCAGGCCCGCTTCGCCATGGCGCAGCATCTCGGGCACGGCTCCCACGGAAGAGGCCACCACCGGCAGGCCGGCCATCATCGCCTCGGCCACCGACAGCGGCATGCCCTCGGATTCGGAGACCAGGGCGAAGATGTCGATGGCTTCGTAGAAGACCGCGGGCTCATGGATGACGCCGGCGAAGACGACGCGATCCTCAAGGCCGAGGTCCTGCGCCTGTCGCCGCAGCGCGGGCTCCTCGATGCCCCAGCCGCCGATGAGCAGGTAGTCCGCGCAGCTTCCCGCGAACGCCGAGATC
>CAZXDD010000850.1:0-2516 GCA_964639415.1 uncultured Armatimonadia bacterium | reverse complement strand
ATAATGAGCGGTGACTGGAGTTCAGACGTGTGCTCCTTCCGATCTCACCGGCGGCGGCATCTGCGCGGTCTGCGCCGTGCTCGGTGGCGGCAGGGCCGCCGGGAGGTCCGGCGGGGCCTGGGACCGGGGCCTGCATCCCACCGTCAAGATCACCGGGGCAGCCAGGAACACCGAGACGACCGTCGCGAACGCTGAGCGTTTCATGGTGCATGGACTCCTTGCCGTCATCTGCCGACATCGATCTTCTGCCAGCGGCCATTGCTCACCACCAGGTCCCGGGCCGCGAACTGCCAGATCACCAGTCTCTTGCCCGCAAGGGGCTCGGGCCGGCGGGCCAGAGTGGCCCGGGCCGTGTTCACGCCGCCGTCGTTGAGCGCGACCACATCCACGGGCCTGCGCAGGCGGTAGGCCAGTTGCTCGCCGAGACCCGCATGGTCGCCCCAGCCCATCTCGGGCAGGGAGTAGATGTTGGTGAAGCTGTCGCCCAGGAGCACCACCGGCGAGGTCTTGTCAAACTCCACGGGCGCCCCCGTGGCGGCGTCCACCACACGCCGCGCGATCACCGTCTGTCTGCGCAGAGGTGTCGACCAGGCCGGCAACTGCAGCATGTCCAGCAGGTCGCCGGGGGCCGACTGCGGGCTTTGCTCCAGCACCATCTCCGCGTCACCGTGCAAGTCGGCAGGCACATGCCGGGCCAGCTCATCGGCGACCAGGGCCAGCCCCTCCGGGGTCCAGTGGGTGTCGTGGTGCAGGTACAGCTCACCGTCGGCCTTGTGGGGCCACAGCAGGGCCGTTGGGTCGATGACCGCGATCCCGCGCGCCGCCATCTCCCGGATGAAGCTCTCCATGTCGGGGTTGACCGCCGGCCCGCGGCCCTGGTCGTAGCCGGGCCACAGCCATTCGGGGTAGACGGCCTCCTTGCCGGGCACGACCAGCAGCACGAGGGACGCGCCGCGGGCCGCCAAAGCATCCCTGAAAGCGACGATCGCCGCCACCGGGTGGCCCTCGGCATCCGGGTTGCCCATGAAGCCGGGCCGGAGGGCGGCCTCGACACCGGGCTGGTAGAACAGCCGCCCCCCTGCGCCCACCACGGCCTTCTGGTTCCCCGCCCGCAGGGCCACCAGCCCTACCCACTGCAGACGCCTGCGTACGAACTCGGCCACCGTCGAGTTCTTCTCCAGAGCCCTCTCGTACGCAGAGAGCCGGTCCGTCGTGGGCCAAGCGCGGAATACCTCGAGTTCCTGGATCGGGCGGCCACCCGAAAGCTCCACCGCGAGCTGGGTCACCGGCACGAGAGCCAGGAGCAGCAGGAAGTACCCCAGCACCGCCCGCTGTAGCGGCAAGGAGGACGCAGGGACTCGGCGGTCCTCAGACGACTCAACGGCGACCTCACGGGCCATGATCGACGCGACCTGCCTGTCAGAATCGGAAGTACAGGAATGGGTTGTAGCTCTGGGTGAAGAGCACCGCCAGCGCACAGGTAAGGGCCGCGGCCGAGGCCACTAGCCGGGCGGGCTTGATCTGCTGAGCGATGTCCCAGGTATCCCACCGCAGCAGATGGACGATCGCGCAGGCGGCGAACACCACAAGGTACTGCGGACCAAGCAGCACGGCGTCCAGGAGCGAAGTGGCCGCCGCCTGCTCGCCGAAACCGGTCATCGCGCCCACGTACCTCATGGCCTCCGGGAGACTCTCGGCGCGGAAGAAGACCCATGTGAACAGCACCAGAACGAAGGTCGCCAGTACCCGCAGGGTGTGGGGCAGGGCGCGGTAGGCCGGGCTCTTGCCCTGCCAGCGCTCCAGCGCCAGCATGGCCCCGTGGATGGCCCCCCAGATGATGAACGTCCACTGCGCCCCGTGCCATAGCCCCCCCAGGAGCATGACCAGCGCCAGGTTCACGTACGTCCGCCGGTTGCCCCGCCGGTTCCCGCCCAGCGGGATGTACAGATAGTCCCGCAGCCAGGTGGATAGCGAAATGTGCCACCGGCGCCAGAACTCCGTGATGCTCTCCGAGAGGTAGGGCAGGTTGAAGTTCCGCTTGAACTCAAAGCCCAGCATCAGCCCCAGGCCGATGGCCATGTCCGAGTAGCCGCTGAAGTCGAAGTAGATCTGGAAGGCGTAGGCCAGGACCCCGGTCCAGGCCTGGTGTGGCGCCAGGGAGCCCGCACCGAAGGCGGCGTCGGCAACCTGCCCCATGGGGTTGGCCAGCAGGATCTTCTTCCCCATCCCGAAGCCGAAGAAGATGATGCCGCGGGAGAACTTCTCCACCGTGTGGGCGCGCTCGGAGAGCTGATCCGCCAGGTCCTGGTAGCGCACGATGGGGCCGGCCACCAACTGCGGGAACAAGGAGACGTAGCAGGCGAAGTCCAGGAAGTCTCTGGCCGGCCGGGCCTCGTTCCGGTACAGGTCGATGGCGTAGCTCATGGACTGGAAGGTGTAAAACGAGATGCCCACCGGTAGCACCACCTGGAACACGCGGACGCCCTCATGCCCGAACAGCTCCAGGATGTAGTTCA
>CAZXDD010000849.1:0-2517 GCA_964639415.1 uncultured Armatimonadia bacterium | reverse complement strand
TCCTACACTCTTTCCCTACACGACGCTCTTCCGATCTCCGTCATCCGCCGTCATCTTATCCGTCCTATTTCCCGTTGCCGTCATCCGCCGTTATCCTGTCCATCCTGTCCATCCTGTCCGCCGTTGCCGTCCGCCGTCCCTGCCTCTCCCCTGCCGTCACCCCTGCCGTCCCCGCCTCGCAGGCCCACCGCCCCGCCGAGGCGAATGTACCTCTGACCGCTCACCACGAGGAGTGCCAAATGCCACCTGCTGCATTCGACAATCAGAAGTACCTCCACCAACAGACCGAAGCCATCCTGGAGCGTGTGGATCGAGCGGCGGGGAAGCTCTATCTGGAGTTCGGCGGCAAGCTGACCTTTGATATGCACGCGGCCAGGGTCCTGCCGGGCTATGACCCTAATGTCAAGATGCGCCTGTTGCAGGGCCTGCGGGACAAGGTGGAGGTGATCTTCTGCGTCTACGCCGGCGACCTGGAGCAGGGCCGGATCAGGGGCGACTTCGGCGTGACCCATGACGTGGCGACGCTCAAGGCTCTCGACGACCTGCGGGAGTGGGGCGTCACCAATGCGTCGGTCGCCATCACCCGCTTCCAGGACGGCCCCGCCACCGAGCGGTTGATGCGGCGGCTCAGCGCCAAGGGCATCCCCGTGTATCCCCAGCGGACGATTCCGGGCTATCCCAGCAGCGTGGACCTCATCGTGTCCGAGGAGGGGTACGGTCGGAACCCGTACATCGAGACCACCGCGCCCCTGGTGGTCGTGACCGGGCCGGGCCCGGGCAGCGGGAAGCTGGCCACCTGCCTGTCCCAGCTCTACCACGACAGCCGGCGCCATCTCCCCTCCGGGTACGCCAAGTTCGAGACCTTCCCGGTCTGGGACCTACCTGTGGATCACCCGGTCAATGTGGCCTACGAGGCGGCCACGGTGGACCTGGACGACCTCGTCTTGATAGACCCCTTCCACCAGCAGGCCTACGGCCGGACGGTGGTCAACTACAACCGCGACATCGACGCCTTCCCGATTCTGCGGGCGGTCCTGGACCGCATCGTCGCCGAGGGCGTCAGCACCGCGGTCTACCGGTCTCCCACCGACATGGGGGTCAACCGGGTGAGTGCCGGGATCATTGACGATCGGGCGGTGAGACAGGCCTCCAAGCAGGAGGTGATCCGCCGCTACTTCCGCCACCTGTGGGAGGTGCGCCGGGGCTTCGCGCCGCGGCATGTGCTGGAGCGCGCCGAGAGGCTGATGGTGCGTCTCGCGCTGACCCAGACGGATCGGCGGGTGGTGCAGCCGGCCCGCGACGCGGGGGCCGAGGCCGAGCGCACTCACCGCGGCAATGACGGCTTCTACTGCGGCGCCGCGCTGGAGCTGCCCGACGGTAGCATCGTGACGGGCAGGAACTCGCCGCTCCTGCACTCGGCCTCCGCCGCCATCCTCAATGGGGTCAAACGCCTGGCGGGCCTGCCCGACCGCCTCCACCTGCTGCCCGAGACCGTGGTGGAGAGCCTGACGGAGTTCAAGCGCACCTACATGGCCTCCAATTCCGCCAGTCTCAACGTGCAGGAGTTGCTGGTGGCGCTGGGGATCAGCGCCGCGAACAACCCCGCCGCCAAGGCCGGGGCGGAGCAGATCGTCCACCTGCGCGGGATGCAGATGCACCTCACCCACGCCCCGGGACCGGGCGATGAGACCGGCCTCAGGAAGCTGGGGGTGGCCGTGACCACCGATGCGGAGCCCACCAGTCAGGGGTACTTCCTGCGCTGAGCACGGGCCGGTGGCTCCCCCGCCTTGACGGGCCGGGAGCGCAGGGGCCAAGATGAGCGCCGAATCACGCCGGCCGAGAGGGCCTCCCGGCACCGCGCGGTCTTCGTACCGCGACGGAGGTGCTGTGCGGCAGCTCGACGCTGCGAAGCGGAGAACGGTCTATGAGCACGGACGAGGCATTCGCCGAGTTGCGCGGGTACTACTCCGCCCACACCGTCGCCGATTCGGGCCGCAGCCCGCTGTGGGAGATCCTCGATGAGCTGGCCGCCGCCCATCCCGAATGGAGCGCCCTGCAGCTCAAGACGGCCCAGCACGAGACCATCGCCCGGCACTTCTCGCCCGTCATCTTCCGGCACGTTCCCTTCTACTTCGAGATGGGCGTCAAGCCCTCCGAGTGCCGGGGCCATGCGATCGAAGGCAATGCGGGCAGTTGGCTCTATTGCCGCAATAGCCATCTGTTCCGCGATGCCAACCCACTGGAGTTCGACCAGTACCGGGCTTCCGGAGTCAGGGGCGTCCATCTCGCCGCCCCCTATGCCGACGCCATCTTCCACCACTGCTTCGCATACCCCAATGTGGTGGACAACGGCCTGGAGGCCATCTACCGGCAGGCCGAGGCCCAACTGGCCAACTGCGCCACACCGCAGGAGACCGAGTTCATCTCCTGCGCCATGCGCAGCCTCTTGGCCGTCAAGCTCATCGCCGAGAAGTTCGCCGACGCCGCGGAGGCCCAATTGGCCGCGACCACCGACCC
>CAZXDD010000848.1:0-2517 GCA_964639415.1 uncultured Armatimonadia bacterium | reverse complement strand
GTACCGCGCCATGCCGCTGACTGTAGGGCGCGGGCCCGTACCGCGCCATGCCGCTGACTGTAGGGCGCGGGCCCGTACCGCGCCATGCCGCTATCCGGAGGGCGCGGGCCCGTACCGCGCCATGCCGCTGTCCGGAGGGCGCGGGCCTGTACCGCGCCATGCCGCTGTCTGGAGGGCGCGGGCCTGTACCGCGCCATGCCGCTGTCTGTACGGCGCGGGCCCGTACCGCGCCATGCCGCTGCCTGGAGGGCGCGGGGCCCGCGCCACGAGGACTAAGGCACCGGCGGGGCACACAGGGCCACCGGCCGAAGATCCGCCGTGACAACGGTTCTCTCGCGACGCGGAGGCTACTGCGCGCGCACCCACAGCACCCAGTCTCCGCCCCCGGGCGGCCGCGCCACGCTCTGATTTCCCGCGGTCACCTCTGCGCCGGTCATCTCACCCGTCCGCGGGTCCACCCAAGTGCCCCGCGCTTGCTCCGGCAGGCGAGAGAGATCGAGCGTCACCTCTCCCCCGTCCGGGAGGTAGGCCACCAATTCGCGGTCTGAACCCATCGCGAAAGCCCGCCCCGCACGCACCAGAGCGTCATCCGGCGTCATCTCCCAGAACCTCACCAGACGGCTGAAGCGAGCCAGCACTCCCAGCTCAGCACGCTGTGCTTCCCACCTGCTCCCCCGCGTATCGCCCTTCCACTCGCTCCCCGTCTGGAGACTCTCGTCGAGGTACGACACGTGGCCACCGCTTGTGAAGGCCGTCCAGAAGGCCCGGCGGCCCCGGTCCGAATCAGGCGTGCCAATGCCGTCGGTGTCCAGAATCAGCGGCTGCCCCAGCTCGCGCGCCTTCAGCAGACCGACGTGCAGCTTGTCGATGTCCCAGGTCTTGATGCCCCCGTAGTCGTGGTTCGGAAGGTCCAGTGGCATCACCAGGTGTTGACGAGGCAGTTCCGCTTCCAGCTCGTGGATGTACCGACACAGCTCCAGTTCCCACTCGGCGCTGTAGTAGTTCTCGTTGGCGATCTCCAGCAGGATGTTGTCAAAGCCGTTGACGGCCCGCACGACGCGCTCGATGAAGCGACGCTGGGCGTCCATGACCGCCGGGTTGCCCAGGGAGCAGAACCCCTGCTCGCCGTCGGTGCCGTTTCCTGTGTCCCGCGGGTCGCCGTCAACACCGTTGACGTTGTTGTCGCGGTGGAAGGGGTGGGCCGCCCACAGTTCGGCATGCTTGATGTTCCAGGCGTCGAAGAGCGTGAGTTGCAGGACGATCCCGCGCTCCCGGGCCGCCGAGCAGACCTCTGCCAGTCGGGTGAAGAAGCCGTCCTCGAAGGAGTCCAGGTCCCACTTTGGCAGTGCGTCTCGAGCGGTTCCGGGACCGGGGCGAGGGCAGGGGATGAAGTTGCGCCGCCCGATCTCGTCGCTGAAGAACTCGCAGCCCCACCAGACCCACACACGGGCGAAGTTGAGCCCATGGTTCTGGAGGGTCTCGAACATCGCGGCGTAGTCGTACTCCGGCTCGCGGTCCGAGAACGTTCCCCACGTGTAGTCGCCGACCAGAAGCAGCGGGCTGCCGTCGGGGGCAGAGAAGTAGTGGGGGTTGGCCGGGAGCAGACCGAGGGTCTGCGTATCGGCCCAGGAGACCGAAACCACCACCAGAGGCAAGAGCAGAGCAGCGTTCATGGTCACTCCTCCCATGCTGGACTGCGGCACGCCTGGCCGCCAACGTCACCCAACGATGCGCCGCACTCTCTGGGCTACCGCCTTGCCCAGCGCCCTGTGCCCCGCAGGGTCCCAGTGGATGCCGTCCAGTGGGCTGGGGGTCACGATCTGCGCTGCATCCATGAAGGCGCAGCCATATTGCTCGGCCACTTCGGAGAACCGCTCCCCGAGGGTCGTGCACTTCTCCTGGGCGCCGCGGAAGGTCTCGGCCCATGGCCCGGTCTCGACCACCTCCGCCGGCGAGATGAGCAAGACCGGCGGCGGCCCGCCTCCCGGACCGGCGACGCTCCTTTGGCAGATGTCCACCAGCACACCGGCGGAGAAGGCGATGTCAAAAGGCGTCAGCGAGAACCGGTGCTTGAGGTCATTGGTACCCAGCATGAGGATAACCAGGTCCAGGGGCCGGTGGGTATCGAGGCAGGGGATGAAGTACTCGCGCCCGTTCCAGTGATCGCCCATAGGGTCGTCGAAGATGGTGGTCCGACCGTTGAGGCCCTCTTCGATGACGCGGTGCTCGCTCCCCAGCTCGGCGGCCAGCACGCCCGGCCAGCGTACCTCATACGGGTAGCGTCCGGCATCCACGGGGCTGTAGCCCCACGTATTGGAATCTCCGAAGCAAAGTACGGTCTTCACGGTGGATCACCTCGTGGAATCTTGGCGGACGGGATGGTCCGGTCCTCGCGACCGCCGATCCAGGCCGTCGCCGTTGGCCGGGCACGTGCCAGCCCTTTGGCAACACACCTCGGAAACCCACCGTGCCAGATCGGAAGAGCACACGTCTGAACTCCAGTCACCGCTCATTATC
>CAZXDD010000847.1:0-2524 GCA_964639415.1 uncultured Armatimonadia bacterium | reverse complement strand
TCGCTGGTGAGGGCGCGGCCGATGTTGGCGGCGATCCGCAGGTCCAGGGCCCAGAGGTGGCCGATCTGCTCGCGCCATCTGCTGCGCCAGGCCGCGGTGGCGAGGGCTTTGGGCATCTTGTCGGAGAAAAGCGGCGGTTGGCGCGTCTCCACCGCCGCGGACAGCTCGTCGCAGGTCTCGGCCACCGCCAGGAGCCACTCGGCTCTCAGGCCCCCGAGGACGTCTGCGGCACGGCGGAGGAAGCGCGCGGCGGCGGCCCTGGAATCGGCCAGCCCCTCGGTCAGCCGCTCGTGACCCAGGACACGGTCGAGAGACTCCGGATGCTCCGGGTCCCGCTCCCAGCGCTCGTCAATGGACGTGCACCACTTCTCGTAGGCCAGCCCCAGGGCCTCCGAGTTGGCGGCCACTCGCGCCAGCGTGCGCTCGATGGCCTCGGGCCTGGGGGAGGGTACTCGGGTTCCCCGGCAGATGACTGCCAGGCTTCCCGCCGGCGCCGCGCCCAGGTAGGAATCCAGCTCCACTCGCTGGGGCCAGCCACAGAGGACGCCGCGCCCCAGATCGTAGCCGCCGAGGATGGCCCAGCCACTATCGCCCTCCGGCCACCCCAGCACCGGTACGGCGAAGCCCGCATCGATGGCGGCGCGCACGGCCTCCACAAGAGGGGGGGCATCGGGGGAGCAGGTCCACAGCCGCGCGTCCAGGCCGAGGGTCTCCAGGCCCGCAGGGACGTCGGAGCAGCGAAGAGGCTCGCTATCGGCGGGCAGGAAGCTCTCTGTCACGGGGAGCGAGAAGGCCATGCCGCACAGGCCCATGATCGCGTCGTAGCCCACGACGCGCTCCCTGTGGGCCAAGAGAGCCATAAGAGCTCTGGCGAGGGTGCAACTCCCTGCGGTGAGCAGATCGGGTCGAGGCACGTTTGGGAGGAGGCGGCTGTCGCCCAGGGGCGGTCGTGTGAGGTTGAGCCGTCGGGCCACGGGTCCCTCCCGGCGCGGGGTGTCGCCCGGCCGGCGCCGACGCCGTCACGACGCCCGCGGGGCGCTTGAGGCCTGCGCACCCCTATGATATCATGCCACCAATGGAGCAGCAACTCTCCTACCCGGCAGGGGCATTCCTGCTGATCGCGGCCGTGGCGATCTGCGTCGGCACTGTGGTCCAGGTGCGGCAGTATCGTCGTGGCGGCAATATCATCAGCCGCGGCCAGTTCATCGGGCGCCTGGCGATGTCCGTGCTGCTTCTGTCCATCATCGGGCTGATCTTCTTCGGCTCGGCCTACCGCTGGCCCGACGCGCTCACGGAACTGATCTTCTGGTCCGGCCTGATGGTGCTGGGCTTTGTGGTGGTGTTCCTCGCGCTTCACGACTTCCGGCTCATCGACCGCGAGCGTCACGTGCGCCAGGCCGAGATCTACCGCTCGATCCAGAAGCTTCAAGACGACGCGAAGGAACGGGAAGACGGGTAGATGCCGGCGGAAAGCCCCCAGATGGACGAGGAGTACATGCGGCGAGCCCTCGGGCTCGCCGCAAAGGGCCTGGGACGCACGGCTCCGAACCCGGCCGTGGGTGCGGTGGTGGTCTCCGGCGATGAGGTGGTGGGCGAGGGGTGGCACCGGAGGGCCGGAGAGGCCCATGCGGAAGTGGTCGCTCTGGAGGCGGCGGGGGAGAAGGCGCGTGGGGGCACGATCTACGTCACCTTGGAGCCCTGCTCTCACTTCGGCCGCACTCCGCCCTGCACCGACGCGATCGTGGCCGCCGGCCTGCGGCGAGTGGTCTACGCCTGCGGCGACTGCGACGACCGCTGCGCCGGCCGCGCCGACGCGATCCTCACTCAGGCGGGACTCGAGGTGACGCCGCGGGTGCTGGAGCAGGAGGCCGTAGCCCTCAATGAGGCGTACATCAAGCACAAGCGCAGTGGCCTGCCCTTCGTCACACTGAAGATGGCCTGCAGCCTGGACGGCAAGACCGTCTCGGTGTCCGCCGAGGAACGCTGGGTCACGGGCGAGGCCGCCCGCGAGCACGTACACCGGCTGAGGGACCGCAATGATGCGGTGCTGGTCGGCATCGGCACCGTTTTGGCCGACGATCCGCAGCTCACCACGCGGCTGCCCGGAGGATGCGGGAGAGACCCTCTGCGAGTGGTGGCCGATTCGGCGGCCCGGACGCCCCCGGAGGCGAAGGTCATCGGCAAGGCAAAGGCCGCGCCCTGTCTCATCGCCGTGAGCCGGCGGGCCCCGGAAGAGCGGGTGGCCGCCCTGCGGGAGGCCGGGGCCGAAGTAGTTGCTCTGGGGGATTGCCGGGTGGACCTCCAGGCCCTGATGGCCACACTGGGCAGCCGCGGGGTGATGGGGCTCTTGCTCGAGGGCGGCGGGTCCCTGGCGGCCGCGGCCCTGCAGGCGGGCATCGTGGACAAGATAGTGTTCTTCTACGCCCCCAGGCTGTTCGGCGGCAGGGCAACACCCACCGCGGTGGACGGTGACTGCCTGAGATCGGAAGAGCACACGTCTGAACTCCAGTCACCGCTCATTATC
>CAZXDD010000846.1:0-2525 GCA_964639415.1 uncultured Armatimonadia bacterium | reverse complement strand
CAGGTCCGAAGGACCGCGCGGCGCCGCGCAGCGGCGTCTCTCAGGCCCGGACTTCAACCCGGGCCAACAGGGCGCCAAACCCCGCCGCGCCCGCGAGGGCGCTCGATGTGCCGTTGGCTGACACCCCCGCAGACACCACAGGGCCGGCCTCACACCGGACGGCAGACGGCCCGGCACGCCCCAAAACGGCCGGGCCGCCGCTCCCGCCGCGCTCCACAATCCACACGCCGCCCTCCCCTTTGCCTTCTCGCCCATTTCCGAGCATAATAGGGCAGGCGGGCCAACACGCCCCCAGTACTTGCGCCTTGCTGCATTCCCATGACTGCGGCGTTCCCGCATGCCAGGAGACTTCTCTACATGACACCCGAAGAGCAACTGGACCTTCTCGGCCTCAGTGCCGTCGACATCCACTCCCGCGAGGAGCTCCTTGAGAAGCTCAAGGAGGGCCGGCCGCTGCGCATCAAGTACGGGGCCGACCCCAGCGCTCCCGACCTGCATCTCGGCCACAGCGTCCCCATCTGGCGCCTGCGCCGGTTCCAGGAACTGGGACACACCGTGGTCTTCATCATCGGCGACTTCACCGGCATGATCGGCGACCCCAGCGGCAAGTCCAAGACCCGCCCCATGCTCACCCGGGAGCAGGTGGAGGCCAATGCCGAGACCTACGCGGCGCAGCTCGGCAAGATCCTCGATGTGGATAAGTGCGAGGTGCGCTACAACAGCGAGTGGTTCTCGAAGATGAGCACCGCCGAGTTCCTGGCGCTGGCAAGCCACTACACCGTCGCCCGCATGCTGGAGCGCGATGACTTCTCGCTGCGCATGCGGGACGAGGTACCCATCTCCATGCTGGAGCTGATGTACCCGCTGGTGCAGGCCTACGACTCGGTGGCCATCGACTCGGACTTGGAGATCGGCGGCACCGACCAGCTCTTTAACTTCCTGGTGGCCCGCGACATCATGCGGGCCTACGGCAAGACCCCGCAGTGCGTCATGACCTGGCCGCTCCTGGTGGGCACGGACGGCACGGACAAGATGAGCAAGTCACTGGGCAACTACGTGGGGATCACCGACGAGCCCAATGACATGTTTGGCAAGCTCATGTCCATCCCCGATGCCGCCATGCCCCAGTACTACCGGCTCCTTCTGAACAGGACGGAGGCGGAGTTGGCCGCGATGCAGCGGGCCATCGATGAGGGTCGCAATCCCCGGGACTTCAAGGTCGAGCTGGGCAGGGCGATCGTGGAGAAGTACTACGATGCCGCTGCGGGCCGGGCGGCGGCCGAGGAGTTCGACCGCGTGTTCTCGGAGAGACAACTACCCAGCGACATGCCCACGGTAGACCTCTCCGGAGAGCTTGAGAACGGGAAGATTTGGGTCGCTCGCCTGGTGGTGGCCGCCGGGTTCGCTCAGACCAACGGCGAGGCGCGCAGACTCGTGCAGCAGGGCGGGGTCAAGATCAATGACGAGGTGATCGGCGACGACAGGGCGCAGGTCGCCGTGGCGGAGGGCGATGTCCTACAGGTGGGCAAGAGGCGTTTCGCAACGCTCTCCGCCGGAGAGGCGTAGACCGGAACCAGACGGGCGTTGCCCGTCGCGCTTGCCGCGCGCCGCCGCCGACCGGCGGCGGAGACGCGCTCCGGCGGTCCCGGTATTCAGCGGACGCAAGGAGGACCTCGCATGGCACGTGACGACGATGGTGGTAACAGCATGGGTGTGGCGATAGTGGCGGCGGCGGTTGGCGCCGCCGTCGGGGCCGCGGTGGCCCTCCTGATCGCTCCCCGGGCCGGGGCCGAACTGCGCGACGAGTTTGAGCAGAGGGCCAGGGAAGCGGGGAGGAAGGTGAGGCAGGTCGCGCAGGAGGCGGGGGAGAGGGCCCGGACGTCGATCCAGGAGATCGCCACCGAGGCCCGGGAGCACCACGCGGCCCAGCAGGCCGGCGGCGAGGTGCACCGGATCGAGATTCAGGGCGACGCCGTCGAGGAGGCCACAGGGCCCGCCGAGGACCGGGGCACCGGCGACGGGACCCCGCCGGTGGTCTGAGGCAGGCCCGAACCGCAGACCGACGATGCCTCCGGAAGGCGGAGCTTGCCCGCGACGCCGGAGGTCCCGCGCCCACGAAGCAGGACCACGGCCAACGGCGCCGTGGCGGTGCTGCAAGGCGCCAATTCCTATCGCGCCGATGTGGCCCGCCGCACTCTGCCGTGCTCGTGCCGCAACGGCGATCGCGCCTCGGACTTGACGACAAACGATCACCGCCAAACGGTGCCCGCCCACCCCACGATGGCCAACGGCGAACGTCACGTCACCTTCGCCGCTGCCCTCGCCCCCCATCTCATGCCCGCTGAGACCTCCTCCGATCCGCCGCGGGGTACGGGGACACGATCCCGCAGAACCTCCCTGCCGTCCGCCGGTGGCTGCCACCGGCGGTACCCCGTCGCCGCTCAAGGCCCGCCCATCGTCGCGTCCCAAAGCGGCCCGTCAGTGGCGGCAAGAGCGGAGCGGCAAGAGGGCAACGCTGCGGCCTT
>CAZXDD010000845.1:0-2532 GCA_964639415.1 uncultured Armatimonadia bacterium | reverse complement strand
CTGTCGAGCGTGTTCGGTGCGGCCCGCTCAGTCCTCGAAGAAGACCTCGGCCGCCGGGCGGACCTCGCAGGTGCACAGCCTCCTGGCGGCCTCCATTCCGCCGGTGTCGATTTTCCGGAAGCCCAGCTTGAGGGCGGGGGAATCGGCGGCGAGGGTGTAGTCGTCGGCGGCCGGATCGGCGAACAGCGGGTCGGCGAAAAGGGAGTTTCGGTCGAAGCCCTGGGCCTGCCAGTCGGCCCAGGGGATGTTGCCTCCGTAGCCCAGCCTGGGCTCGGACAGCTCCGGGCACCAGTAGAGGTTGTTGTCGGCCCGGATCACCTCCGGCCCGAGCTTCCCCGTCGCCCACAGGGTCGCCTCAGGGTTGCTCCAGGCGACGATGTTGTGCTCGAACACCAGCCCCTCGGAGTTGCCGATGTAGTTGGACCAGTGGCCCTGGCCGGACCGGCCGTCGATGAGGATATTGTTGGTGACGACGTTTTCCTTGCCGCCCTGGAGCATGATGCCGCCGCTGGAGCTGCGGGGGCAGATGTTGTCGGTCACCGTATAGCCACCGGCGAAGGAGTCCAGGTAGATGCTCCAGGCCATGAAGACAGACTTGTCGCCCTGAGCGTACCAGCCGATGGTATCGGCCACATAGTTGCGCCGGATGAGGCTGCCGCTGCGACCCTCGCGGTCCTGCTGGGTCACCTCGATGGCGCCCGTGTCGAAGGTCTCCAGGCTGGTATTGCAGACCCAGTTATCCTCGATGACATTGCTCTTGCCGCCGTTCTTGATGCTGATGGCATACCGCGACATGTCGTGAACGGCGTTGCCGCGCACGGTGTTGTTGCTCGCCGCCGCGCCCTGGATGGCGATGCCCGCGTTGTGCTTGTATACCTCGCCCGAGTGGTGAATGTGATTGGCAAGGACCTCGCAGCCGGCGGCATTGAGGAGCATGACGCCACCGTAGGCCGTGTGCGAGATGTCGTTTTGGGCAATCGCGTGCCCACCGCCGCCGGAGCAGCAGACGGCGTGCTTACCCACCGAGACGAAGGTGCACCCGATCACCTGACAGTCGGTGGCATCCCGCAGGTGCAGCACACCGTTTTCGCCCATGCCATAGCCGATGACCCCGTCCTCGCGGTCGTAGTCGCCGCCGATGAAGGTAAGCCCCTCAAAACGCACATGGCCCGCGGGCGTGCCGGATTCCTCGTCTCCGAGTACCTCGATGATGCGGCCCACCGTGGCGGCCACGACCTGAGACTGCTCGGAGTAGTCCGCCGGCGGGATGAGGCGCAACTGCCCGGCCTCCACATCCAGGTACCACTCCCCGGGGGCGTCCAGGGCGTCGGGCACGTTCTCCACGAAGTAGCGGTCTCCGGCGCCCAGCGCGGAGTTCATCTCCGGGCCCCCCAGCCGGACCAGGCGCTCCCCCTCATCGACGGCCTCGATGCTGCCCACCTCCATGAACGCCCGGCAATTGCCGGACTGGAAGATATGCACCTCGGCGCCGGGCACCTGCGCCCAGTGGGGCCGGATGTCGCCCTGCTCGTAGCTGAAGGTGTCCTTGGATCCGGTGGGGACACTGCTGACGCTCACCTGCGGTCCGTGTTTGCGGGCGAACTTCGCCGCCGAGACGACGACGAGGTGCTTGCCCTCGGCCGCCGGCGGCAGGTTGGTGTCCACAGGCTTCCACTCCGGGTCGTCGGTGAGCGCGAAAGCGGCCAGGTTCAGCCCGCCGCCGTTGAGGTTCTCCCAGTGCAGCACTCTCTTGCCGGCAACCAGTTGCAGCCTGGCCGTATCGGACCAGGTCTCTGCCGCCCAGCTTCCCGTGTCCGGGAGGTCCATGAGGGGGATCAGCTCGCCGTCGTCGGCGCGAACCGCTGTCCTGCCCGCCATGTTCTCGCGGCCGTGGGGCTTGTTGAGGGCCCCGTACAAGACCCACACATGGTATTGCCCGTCGGCGGGGACGTCGAGGTCGTACTCCAGCCAGTCGCCGACGTTGTGGATGTTCCCGACTGAGTAGGCGAAGGCCCCGGCAGGGGTCTGGGCATAGGAGAATCCACTGCGGTAGGGGTCTGAGGGATCGAAGTTCGGATGCCGGGCACGGATGGCGCGCTTGCCGTCGATGAGCAGGGTCGAGAAACGCCACTTACCCTCGCGGACTTCTGGCAGGTCGGCCACCAGAGTGCCCTCCGGGCCCGGCGCGAGGCTCTCGATGCTCTGGCCGCCCACGATCTGAGGCTTCTCCCCGGGATAGGCGGCGTAGGTCACCGGGGCATCCTTTGTACCGCAGTCTTCGGGCCCCAGGGATAGGGTCTCGGAAACGAAATACTGCCCCTCCCGGAACATCACCGTCACGGCGCCCTGAGCCTTCGCGGCGCGGACCGCGCCCTTGGCTCCGGCCGGCGTCGCCAGGGGCCCGTCGGTCCCCGGGGCATTGGGGTCCTGTAGCCTCCCGGACCAGGCATCATTGCCTTGGGGCGATACATACAGTAGAGTCTGGAGATCGGAAGAGCACACGTCTGAACTCCAGTCACGAGATTCCATCTC
>CAZXDD010000844.1:0-2535 GCA_964639415.1 uncultured Armatimonadia bacterium | reverse complement strand
AACCCAAGGACGGCTGGGCCTCACGCTCTGCCGCGCCGCGAAGCACCATCAGCTCCCGAGGGTGCCGCAGCTTCCACCACTGGGGGCAGTGGATGCGGATATCGGGAAGCAAAACGGCGCCGGGCGCCGCACGGGTCAGGCTGCTCAGATGGCTATCCAGCGCGGAGAAGTCCAGCCCTCCCGAGGCCGGCCACACCACTTCCGACGCGCCCTTCTCGCTGCGCCCGAGAGCGACCTTGAACCGCATCGCCACCGCATACCCCTGGGCCGCAGGCCACGGGGGCTGCGGGGCGGCCGGGTCGGCCACATCCACCACCGCCGCCACGGGCTCACCGCGGACCACCATCCGACAGGGCCCGGGGGCTCCCTCGATGCCGGCCGAGGTGGTCGCGCCGTCCTCGCGGCTGATCTGCAACTCCACGGTGGGCAGCCGCTCGGGTCCGGGCACGAGGATCTCAAACCCCGGAGCCGAGACGGTGATCGTGTACGTACCCGGAGTGAGCAGCTTCGGCGTGTCCAGGGAGGTCTCCAGCGCGGGGAGCAGGTCGCCGGCGGCGATACCCGCGGGCGGCAACACGATCTCCACCGGCGTGCCGCTGACCTCCACCTTGCCCAGGGCCAGCCCCAGGCGCACCTGCAGCGTGCCGGTCACCGCCGTCTGCGCCCGCAGCCGCACCCGCAGCGGGCACGGCTCCCCCGCCACCAGCTTCCGGGGGCCCGCCAGCTCAATGACGTCCAGCCTCTGCGGCGGCCCGTGGTGAACCCGGAGCTCGTCGATGTACAGCACAGACTTCTCGCCGACCGGCAGGTCACCCAGAAGAAGGCTCACACCGGCGAGGGGGAATCGCGGCCGGCCGCCATCCGCGCTCAGCGCCTGGGCCTGCTCCAGGTAGAAGGCCACCTCGTACCAGTTGCGCTCCTCACCGATCCCCACAGGCGGGAAAGTGAACTCGGCGCCGGCGGCGTCGCGCAGCTTCAGACCAAGCAGAGCCCCCACGCCCTCAGGGTTCTTCAGCCACAGGGAGATCGCCTCACAGCTCTGCACGGGGGGCACCAGCGCACGCAACTCGGCCCACGGCTCACCCCCGGGCTTCGGCGTCAGGACCCAGCGGCAACTGGCCAGGCCCCGGGCCCGCGCCTCCGTGGTTCGCGAGACCTCCAGCAGACGGTAGCGCTGCTCCTGTTCTGCGGGCAGCAGCACGGTCTCCCAGCCGGCGGAGACCTCACCGTCCACGAGCGTCGTAGACGTCCAGCCCTCCGGAAACTGCACGGAACGGTCGGGCTGCGCACTCATCGGGGCAAGCGCGAAGACCGTCAGGAGGAGGGCCACAAGTCCGGTAGGGCTACAGGTCAAGCGGCAGGGGAGGAAGATCATTGGCGAGTCATCGTCTCGGGGTCCCAGTGTTTGATGTCGGCGTCTTCACCCTCGCCGCCTTCCTTGTCATTGCGACCATAGGACCACAGGTCATACGGGCGCCTGGGCTTGCCACGGCCCGGAGCCTCGTAATGCAGCGCAAAGCCCCAGGCGTCCATGAGCACTTCGGGCCCCTCCACGTACGGACCGCACCAGTTCCGCGGCCGCGGCTCGGCGGTCGGCTCCTCCAACAGCGCCTTCAGGCCCTGCTCCGCATTGGGCAGAAGGCCACCATTGTCCAATGTGTACCTATCCAGGGCATCCCCGACCTGTCTGATCCGATCCACCGTCAGCGATCGATTGCTGGCTCCCGCACGGTCCACGTACCACGAGAAGGCCACGATGATCAGCATCAGACAGGTGGCAAGGTACAGCAGCCGGCGTCCGACCTGCGCATCCTGATCCACAGCGTCTCGGAGGTAGGCCAGTTCCATGGTGGTGGCTCCAGCGATGGTGTGCTATTGTGTCAGAGGCCACGTGCCACGATTATACCGCCGGCCGAGGGCGGCAGGCAAGGGTGAACGGAAGAGACGCGCGGCGCGACGGAGGGGGCCGACGCCGAACGCGGCAACGGTGCGTCGCGCAGATGAGTAGACCGATCTGATCCGCCCGCTGTGGCCGGACCACGCGGGCCGCGGCGTACGCCCCGGCTCCGAGCCCCCCCTCACAGCGGTGCATCACAGGTGTGGCCGGAAAGCCGCTTCCGCCGCGAATGTGGACTTCTCGGCCGCGCTTTCGGATGGAGGACCAAATGCTCCCGACCGACATACTCACAGCCATCCTGGACAGCTTCGCCGACCCGGTGGTGTTCGCCGACGGCGACCACATCATCCGCTACGTCAACCCCGCAGGGGCCCGCAAGTACGGGGAAGGACTGGTGGGCAAGAGCGTGCTGGCCTGCCACAACGCCCAATCGCGGAGGCTGATGATGGAGATATGGTCGGCCATGCTCGAAGGCGAGCAGGAACGGCTCATCGCCCAGGATGACAGACGCAGGGTGTACATGCGGGCCGTGCGGGACCCGGAGGGGAACCTGCTGGGGTACTACGAGCGGTACACGGGCCCGGCGGACTGAGGGCACGCCGGGGGCAGGACAGGCGCGCCATGGGGCCGCGCCTGTC
>CAZXDD010000843.1:0-2570 GCA_964639415.1 uncultured Armatimonadia bacterium | reverse complement strand
GATAATGAGCGGTGACTGGAGTTCAGACGTGTGCTCTTCCGATCTTCAAAGCCCCGGGCATTCTGGCCCTGGCCGGCGACGCCAAGGGCAGCCGCGCCCTCACCGCCGGAGCCCTGACACTACACCCGAACACCTCGCCGGTGGCCTGTGTGTGGCAGAGTCTGGACGGCTCCGGGCCCGAAGCGTCCCGGAACTGGATGGTCAAGTATGTCACGGGCGCGCGCAATGAGGGCCAGCAGGTGCGGGTCCATCAGGAGAAGAAGGACGGCACTATCTACGCGCTGGACAAGATGGGCCAGGCCCCCGTGCACACCGATGGCCGTCCGGCGACGGACCCGGTGCGCATCGTGCTGGGCGAGCAGACGGTCCTGGTCTGCTACATGCAGGGCGGCACGCTGGAGCTGTGCCGGGACGGTGAGGACTACTATCTATTCTGCGACACACCGGGGAGCAAGATCGAGCTGCCCTCGCTGCAGGTAGGGGCCCCGGCGGCGTTCTATGCTCCGGTGGGCGAGGAGCCGGCCGTGCGGCACCTGCAGCAGCCCTTCGTGTGGCCCGAAGGCACGGCGCTGGTGCACATCCGAGCGGCGGAGGGCTAGATGTGCCTATGCAGGCGCGTTTCCTGACGTTTGAAGCAAGCTCTGGGGCCGCAACCAAGCCGTTGGCCACGGTCCCGCCTCGCGGGATCGCCGCCCGGCCGTGGCACCGATCCGAGGCAGACCTCCGCGGCGTGCTCGTGGGTCTGAGGCGGAGCCGGCCATGGATGCCGGCGCAGAGCCGGCTGCTTCGGCTCATGTTATCCTGAGCGCCAATCTCGCGCAGCGAGATAGCGAAGGATTTCGTTGAGTGTCGGCGGATTGTCAGAGCTGCTCCCTGCCAGAGCGGGCGCTCTCACCATGACATCGCCGCCCGCAGCAGGCCTTGCGGGTAGGCTCCCGATCTGCTCTCTCACGGCCCCGGGACAGACGAACCTGCGCCGCGGGGGCCCGGCGCACTTGCCCACGGCCCGCGCGGCGTGATCCCATCCCCTGCCAACTCTCACTCCACGGAGGACCGCCATGGAGATCAGCCTGTTTGATTGCGTCTCACCCCTGGACTATCGCTACTACGGCGATGACCCGAAGATGATCGAGCTGCTGGCGCCCTATGTCAGCGAGCGGGCGTACATCGCCTCGGAGCTGGAGGTGGAGGCCGCGGCCGTGCGTGTCCTGGCCCGCCGCGGCGTGTGCTCCGCCGGTATCGCCGACGAGGTCGAGGCGGCCATCGGGCGGGTCACCCCGGAGCAGGTGCACGAGGAGGACCGTCGCATCCATCACGACACCCGGGCCATGGTCAACTGCCTGCGCGCGCAGGTCGGCGACGAGGCTAAGCCCTACGTCCACCTGTGCCTGACCAGCTTCGATGTGAAGGACACCGCTTTGGCCCTGCGGCTCAAGCGCGCGGCGCAGCAGGCGGTGATACCCGAGCTGCTCGCCCTGGAGAAGGTCCTCATCGAGCTTTCGGAGCGGGAGAAGGCCACGCTGCAGATGGGGCGCACCCACGGACAGCATGCGGTGCCCATCACCTTCGGCTTCGCCATCGCCCAGTTCGTCAGCCGGCTGGGCGGACGGATCGAGAGTCTTCGCGCGGCCGCGGAGAACCTCAGAGGCAAGCTCAGCGGCGCCGTCGGAGCCTACAACGCCGGTGCCCTGTTCTTCGACGACCCCATCGACTTCGAGCGCGAGGTCCTCGCCGAGCTGGGGCTGGAGCCCTCGCCGGCCTCCACCCAGATCGTCGAGGCCGAGTTCGTCACCGATTACATGCACGCCCTGGTCTCGGCCTTCGGGGTGCTGGCCAATCTCGCCGATGACATGCGAAACCTGCAGCGTACCGAGATCGCCGAGGTTGGCGAGCTGTTCGAGGCCAACCAGGTGGGGTCCTCCACCATGCCGCACAAGCGCAATCCGTGGAACTTCGAGAACGTCAAGAGCCTGTGGAAGGTCACGGTCTGCCGCATGCAGACCGTCTACGCCGACCAGATCTCGGAGCACCAGCGCGACCTGACCAACTCCGCCTCTCAGCGCTTCCTGCCCGAGGTGATCGTGGCCCTGGCCAACTCCTCCCGGCGGCTGCAGCGGATCATGGGCAAGCTGGTCACCGACCGCGAGAGCATGAGGCGCAACTTCGAGCTGACCGCGGGGATGGTGGTGGCCGAGCCGGCCTATATCCTCCTGGCCGCCCACGGTCACCCCGATGCCCACGAGGCCGTGCGGAAGCTGACCATCGAGGCGCAGGCCTCCGGCCGCGGGCTCAATGAGGTGCTGGATCAGGCCGCCGACCTGCAGCCCTACCTGGCACGGTTCACCGAGGCCCAGCGCGCGCTACTCCGCGATCCGGCGCGTTACGTGGGGGCCGCGGTGGAGAAGACGGAGGCGCTGTGCGCCATGTGGCGGCAGAGACTGGGGCTCTAGAGGTCCGGCCGGAAACCCCACCTTCGCCGCGAGTGTCATTCTGCGACCGTCCGCTCCCGGAGGGAGCAGCTCGAAGAATCTCCTGGGATATGGCGGGATCCTTCGCTATCTCGCTGCGCG
>CAZXDD010000842.1:0-2579 GCA_964639415.1 uncultured Armatimonadia bacterium | reverse complement strand
TGGTCCATGATCGTGATCCCGGCGGTGCCCGAGGTCACCGGGCCGTAGTAGTCCACCCACTCGGCGCGCTTGCCCCAGCACTCGTCGTCATTGACGCCGCCGTACGAATTGCGGATGGTTCCGCCGTTTTTGACCTCCATGCTCTCGGCCACGCGAACCGAGACGGTGCCGGCCTCCTTGGTGTCGCCGAGGAACACACCGCCGTACGCGGCGAACCAGGTGGTCTCGAAGTCCAGTACGCGGCAGCAATCCGGAGTGTTGTACACGCGGATGCGGGTGATCTCCCGCAGCAGCTCGGAGCCCTTGGGGCTGACCCAGTCGCTGAAGCTCACCAGCTCGCCGAAGACGGGCCCCTGAGCGGTGACGAGCACGTCATCGTTCACGGTGCACGCATGGCCGTCCAACTCGCTCCAGTTATCGAAGCCGTTGACATCGCCCTGTGCCACGTAGAGAGACTTGTGGTGGATGTGGTCGCCGGGGGCGAAGTTGGTCATCTCGGCGCCGCCGGGGCCGTAGACCGGGTAGCAGTACGGCCGGGCGATACCTTCCTTGACGACATAGCTGGTGAATGGCTTGCCGCCGACGCTGATGTCCACCTGCTGCTCGGGCTTGACATCCATAGCCACGCCCTCGCAGCCACACCCGCAGCCACATCCGCAGGGGCCGCCCGCCCCCTTGTCCACCACGTAGCGCTTGGTCTGCCCGGCCTTGAGCTCCGGCACCATCCAGACCATCTCGCAGCAGTCGCCCTCGCACTCATCCTCGCAACCGCAGTCCGTGAGGCACTGACAGGGCACGGCGGCTCCGCGGCTCCCGCTGTCGTCAAGCTCGTAGAGGGTGTGCCCCTGCTCACAGTCGCAGCCTCCGCCGCACTCAAAGGACACGAAAGCGTTCTTGCGGTCGTGCGGACCAGCCTTGACCTCAAGAACCGTTCCCGGCTCATGGTTACCGGCCATGTGTCAACGGCCTCCTTCTCTCATTGAGACCCTGCAGGGCCTCCGAGACCTGCGAAGTCCCCGAGACCTGCCAGGCCTCCGAGACCCACGGGGTCTCCAGGATGATGGCACGCGTGATCTTAGCTCAGATCGGTCCGTCGGTGAAGGGCGGCAGCCTCGGCGACCGGATCAGGACCGGTCCCCCTCGTCCCACAGCCCCAATTCCTCGATGGTGCGGGCCGCCCCTTCTACCCTGTCGGGCGGCACCATCCTCGGCATCTGATACCCCAGTCCCGGCCCTTTGAGCGTCTCCGTGGAGACGCGGCCCTCGCGCACGTCCAAGAGGGGCGCATGCAGCGGCCGCTCGTGGTCGGAGGCACGCGGGAAGTACTGCCGGCTATTGTACTCCACGCCCATGATGACGTGTACGCGCGCGGCCAACCCGACGCTATGCAGCAGGGCCAGCGAGGGGCAGGAGAGGTCCTGCACGGCCAGCTTCGCCCCGGCCTCCGTGGCCTTGGCCACAAACAGGAGATCGTTGGACTGGCCCTTGCAGGTCTTGAGGGCAACTCCGCCGGCGCCCAGCTCCAGGGCCCGCCGGAGCACCTCCAGGTCCGTCAGGCTCTCATCCACCACCACCGGTTTGATCCGCGACAGCTCGTGGAAGTCATGGGGATGGGTCCATAGGTCCCTGTGGGTGGGTTGCTCGATGTACAGCAGCGCGTCGAAGACCTCCGGGCCGCGCTCCCGCAGCTTCCTGAGCACCTCGACCATATACTGCGGCGTCTCGCACTGCTCGTTGGTGTCACCGGTCAGATACAGCCTCGGGTCTCCAGGGGCGTGGGCTTCCCTGGCCAGACGGTAGACGTCCAAAGTGCGCTGCACATCCCATTGTGAATCGTTCCCGCGCCACTTGACCTTGAGGCAGAACAGGCCGTCGCGCCGTACCCAGTCGGTCAAGGCGTTGGGGAGTCCGTCATCCGGAGCGTCGGCCGGCACCTCGGTCGGGGTCAGCGGGCCCAGTCCCCCGACGAGGTGGAACACCGCGGGCCTTTGCTCATAGGTGGGACGAAGGTAGTCGGCGGCGAACTTGCCGGCGAACGCCTTGCCGAGCCACCGGCTGAGATCGGGCATGAACTCGGGGCCGTAGGTGTCGTAGCAACTGAGGCCCAGCAGATCTCCATAGGCATCGTGAAGGGCGGCGTCCACCGCGCTGGCCGGGATCAGGGCATTGAGCCTGGGCTGCGGCTCGGACAGGCCCATGTCCCGGCAGATGTCGTCAGAGGCCGCGAGGATATCCTGCTCGACATCCAGAAACAACGCGGCCGGGTGGGCGTGGTCGCGGTGCTCCAGCACCAGGCGACAGGCGGCCTGAGCCGTGCGTTGCATAGCCAACTCGCGGTCCCGGGGTGCCACCGTCGCAGAGGGCCAGCCCCAGAGGTGGGCAAACGGAATAGCGCCCCAGCCTTCCCCCCGGCGGCCCACCTTGTCCTCCACTACCGCGTGCACCGAGCAGTACGTGGTCGCCTCCAGAACCACACCACCGAACTTCATCGGGGTGCGGGCACGGAAGTACCGGTACCAGGGCGTGAGCTCCACCACGCGCATGTCCGTGCTCTTGGCCATCGGTCCTCCTCCTCCTCG
>CAZXDD010000841.1:0-2579 GCA_964639415.1 uncultured Armatimonadia bacterium | reverse complement strand
TCGAGCTGCTCCCTCCGGGAGCGGACGCTCTCAGAATGACATTCCCGGCGAAGGCGGGGTTCTGCGCCGCGCCTCTACAGCGGCAGCATCACGGCCAGGTACTGGTGCAGGCGCTCCACCGAGAGCCTCAGCGTGCCGCCATCCGAAGCCACCGTCACCGCCGCATCGCGCTCCGGCTGGATGATCCTGGCCTGCGCCGCGTCAATCGTCACCCCGGCGGGCAGCCTCAGGCTCAGTTGCAGTTCGCCGGTGGGCAGACTCCTGTCCTGCTCCTGCTGCTGCAGCTCAGGCAACTCCGGGTGCAGCTCGGCGGCGTAGTTGATGAGCTGTACCGTCAGATAGCGCTCGTTGCGGCACAGGTCGACGTACACGTTATCCGCGCCCTCACCGGTTAGGCTGAGCATCGGCTGCGCCGGCAGGAGCGGTTGGAGCCGGTCCATCACTCTCTGCGCGGCGCCCATGTCCGCCGTGTGCAGCGCTGAGACGGACAGGGCCGCCACCGAGGACATCTTGATCCACAGCCCCATGTCCAGCATCTCCTCCACCTCGAAACCATCCCGATACGGACCCCAGGCCCCGGCGGTGGCATTCTCGCCGGGACCCGCGGTGTATACCTTCCCCTCGGTGTCCCTCACCGTGCCGCCCAGCAGGTTGCGCTTGATCTGCCCCTTCTCGGCGTCCCACTCGCCGAAGCGCACATCCCGGAACCAGACGGTCCCTCCATGGCCCCGGAACAGCATGTGGACATTGGCGCCACCAAACGGGCGGTCGGAGGTGATGATGCAGCGTGAGAACTGCCAGTCGTGGGTACCGGTGGCGAAAGTCGCCACCTTGCCCCACATGGGCGTCTCGTCGGTGTGCTGCAGGTCAACGTACAACGAGTAGCCGCTGTCCGGGGTTCCCGTGACCCCTTCGGCCCGGCTATAGCCCTCGATGGCCAGAGCCACCGGCTCTTGCTGGCTCAGCTCCACATACTGCGCGGCGCCCAGAGACTTGCCGCCGAACAGCTCGTCCTTCCAGTAGTGGCAGACGCCGCGGCCCAGCTCCCGTGTCAGAGGCTCATTATCCCCTTCCGGCGCGACCGCGGCAAGGGGGCGATCCTCCCGCGGCCGCCAGTCCTCGGTGAGTGTCGCCGCATCATCGCCGATCACCAGCGCGCGGCCGCCGCCACGGACGTACTCATCCAGGGCGGTGCATCCCGCATCTGAGAGCACCGGAGCGGGCAGCACCACGGCGAAAGCAGAGGCCGCCAGGTCCGAGGCCTGCAGGCCCACATCCGAGACCATCCGGAACGGGATGTGGGCCCTCATGAGCGCATGGACGATGGCATACATCCGCGAGCGCGCCTGGCCGCTATAGAGGAAGGACTTGGCCGAGAACACGATCGCACACTCACCGATGTCCTCGCTGTCCACCAGCGCGGGCTCCAGATCGCGGGCGGCGGAGTAGTACGCCTTCACGATCTCCTGGTGCTCCCGCACGAGGCTCCCCGTCTTGGGGCCCCCCAGGCCCAGCCACGACACCCCGCCCTGACTGATGATCTCGCCCAGGGCCACACGCACGCGATCGGGCGCCATGCGCCCGTGGAACCGGTTGCCCTGCTCGTCGGAAAGCAAGTGATAGGTCACCGACATCGAGGCCGGACGCCTGTCCGGCCGGCGGCTCAGCACGTGGGACAGCTTCATGAACGGCACCTGCGCGCCCTCCGGAGGGAACGGGCCCAGAGTAGTGCCCTCGATGCACATCAGGTCGAAGTGCTCGCCATAGGCCCACTGATAGGTGGAGCCATTGTCCTGGTGATACGTCCCATCAATGGCGAAGCCCGGCTTGACCTCCCTCCCCGCCGCCCGCACGCCGGCCAGGAAGTCGATCACACTGCGAATGCGGAACTCCCGCACCAGCATGCGGACCCGGAGGTCCTCGGACTTGTCGGCGGCGGCCAGGTCCAGCTCCAGCCCATGCCCCCCGGCCCACTCCGCCCAGCGGGCCCTGCAGTGCTCGCAGAAGCAGGGCTCGTAGTGGGAGGCGAAGTCGATGTGGCAGCCGTCGTGGCCCTCGGTGGCCTGGCGGCGGAAGATAGCCTGACTGTGCTCCTGCCACAGCGGGTTGTTCACACACGCCGACCAGCCGTACTCCCCCACGGTGGGGAAGAGGGGGTCGAAGGGCCGCAGATAGCTGCCGTCGGCGCGGATGGCGGCCATGGATTTGATGGTCGCCTCCTCCATGTTGCGGCTGTCCATGTAGTTCATCGTGAACCACGAGCGGGTCTTCATCCCGTAACTGTGGGCCGGCTCGGGCTTGACCCCGAGGACGCAGTTCACGCCACTAGCGGCCCAGTCGGCCAAAGCGGCCTCATCATTGGGCAGCCCGGACAGCAAGAGCTCGCGGACCTTCCCCTGCTGCCAGAAGTCGGCGAGGTCCTCCTGGGCGCAGGCAGAGAGCGCCGAGGCGATGGCCACCGCGCAGGCGGCGAGGGTGATCGGGCGGGTCATGGATGCACACTCTCCTCCGGTGGAAGCCGGGACGTGACGGCGGAACACAGAGACGCAGAGTCGCCGGGAACGGCATGAGAACGGCAG
>CAZXDD010000840.1:0-2592 GCA_964639415.1 uncultured Armatimonadia bacterium | reverse complement strand
ACCCTCCTGGTGACGGGCGCCGGCTACGAGGAGGGCAAGACAACCATTGCCGCCACTGTCGCCATCGCCCACGCGGAGAGCGGTCGTCGGGTGATCCTAGTGGATGCGGACCTGCGCCGCGCCAGGCTCCACGAGGTCTTCGAGTTGGCGAACACGGTCGGGCTGACACAGTGCATCAGCGGCGAGGCGGAGCCGGCTCAAGTCCTGAACCCGACCCGCTACGCCAACCTCTCTGTTCTCCCCAGCGGCCCCCTCCCTCCAAACCCGGCGGAGCTACTGGGCTCGGACAGAGCGCTGCAGCTCCTGGATGAACTCCGGGGCATGGCCGATCTCGTGGTGCTGGACAGCTCCCAGGCTCTCAGCGTGCCCGACATCCGCATCGTCTCACGTGTGTGCGATGCAACGGTGATTGCGGTGGACATGGACGCATCGAAGAGGGCCGACCTCAAGTCCCTGTGCGAGACTCTCGCGCGCGAGGGGACGGCCCTTGTGGGTCTCGTCCTGAACAGGAATGGACACCGATAGGCGTTGACAGGACGCACCAGACCAACTCCGAGTTGCTGAGGCGGCCCGAATGCCGAGCAGTGATCCTGCGGCTAGAATCGTGCACCTGACGACGGTGCCCCAGACGCTCTCGTTCCTTCACGGACAGGTCGGCTACATGAAGGACCGCGGTTTCGAGGTGCACGCCATCTCATCGCCGGGAGCCATGCTGGATCAGTTCGGGGAAGTAGAGGGCGTACCGGTCCGTGCGGTACCGATGACCCGACAGGTCACACCGCTGCTGGACCTCGTCATGCTCTGGAGGCTCTACAGGCTTCTGACCAAGATCAAGCCGACCATCCTGCACGCCCACTCCCCAAAGGGTATGCTGCTGGGCATGCTGAGCGCGGCGATGGCCGGCGTACCGGTGAGGGTGTGCACGCTACACGGCCTCGGTTATGTGCCCGGCAGCGGACTGAAGGGCGCGCTGGTTCGCAGCAGCACCAGGCTGGCATGCACCCTCGCCCACAGCGTTCTGTGTGTCAGCCCGTCTTCGCGCGATGCCGCCCACGACGAGGGCATCGCAAACCTGGGCAAGCTCCGGGTTCTGGGGAATGGGAGTGCGAACGGCATCCAGGCGCTATCACGTTTCAACCCTGCACTGCTGGAAGACGACGCCAGACGCAAGGCAAGACAGAGCTACGGCATCCCACAGGACGCTATCGTCATCGGGTTTGTGGGACGGATCGTGAGGGACAAGGGCCTGGGAGAGCTCGCACGCGCCTGGGCCGCGTTGAGCGGCGAGTATCCCAGGGCGCATCTGTTGATCGTCGGTGAGTTCGAAGCGCAAGACCCCGTCGGGCGCGAAGTCGAGGAGGCCTTCGCCGCGGATGAGCGCGTTCATCTGCCGGGGCGGATCAGCGTCATCGAGACGGCCTATGCCTGCATGGACCTGCTGGTTCTGCCAACCTACCGCGAGGGACTGCCCACCGCGGCCCTGGAAGCGGCGGCAATGGCGCTCCCGGTGGTGGCGACGCGGGCTGTGGGCTGCGTGGATGCCGTTGTGGATGGCGTGACGGGCACTCTCGTTCCGGTTCGCGACTGGGAGGCCCTGGCGACGGCGACGCGCACCTACCTGCAGGACCCGGCGTTGCGCGCGAGGCACGGCCAGGCGGGCCGCGAGCGAGTGCTGCATGACTTCCAGCCGTCGGTGGTCTGGGACGCCGTGTACCAGGAGTACGTGTCGCTGCTGAGAGCCAGGCGGCTACGCATTCCGCAGGCGGTGTCTGCCGACGGCGGCTAGTGCGGACGCGCGACCGCCGGCGGCTCAGCGCTGCGATCGCGGAGCATCGACCGCCCTGCTCGCGCTCCGACCGTGAGTTCGGATCATGGTAGGCCGCGCCGGTTCGCGGCCGGAGCCGTCTTGCGATCGGCAGGTCTGGTGGCGGACCGAAGCTCCCGGGCGTGGGGACGTAGCTGCTGCCCAAGCGCTGAGCCTACCCGGGTTCGCCTTGCTTGTCGCGCACGTACCGGGTGTGTTCGGCGCCTTTCATCCCGGCGCCCACACGCGCGGGCAGTGCACATCACCCTGAAGAGGCGTGGAACGCAACATTGGGAAGCGCGCGGGTAGCGGGAATCTGCGGCCTTGTGCTTGCCGGGGCCCTTCTGGGTTGGCTCGCGGCCCCGAGCCCGGACGCCCCCGGGTTCGTCGGTTTGGCCGGGGTCGGTCTCCTGACCGTGATGCTGGGCAGGCGCTATCCTGCGGTAGCTAAGCCACTGCTATTCGCATACCTGATCCGGCTCGCGTTGGCACTGGTCCAGGTCTACGTCATGAAGCTCCCCGACAGTACGGCCGACTCCATGGTGTTCGAGGCCCGAGGATGGTCGCGGAGTCAGGGGCCGGGCTCGATCTGGGAGGGGTTCGGGGCCCGCACCGACGTCAACTACCATATCATCGTGGCCGCGATCTACCGACTCACGGGTCGTTGTCCGCTGGCGGTACAGGCCCTCAGCGTACTGTGTGGGACTCTGACCATTCTGGAGGTCTATCGGCTCGGCTCGCAAGATCGGAAGAGCACACGTCTGAACTCCAGTCACGAGATTCCATCT
>CAZXDD010000839.1:0-2596 GCA_964639415.1 uncultured Armatimonadia bacterium | reverse complement strand
CGCGGTACAGGCCCGCGCACTACAGAGGCTACGTCGGCGCGGTACAGGCCCGCGCACTACAGAGGCTACGTCGGCGCGGTACAGGCCCGCGCCCTACAGAGGCTACGTCGGCGCGGTACAGGCCCGCGCCCTAAAGAGGCTACGTCGGCGCGGTACAGGCCCGCGGCCTGCAGAGTCGCTGCCATCTCAGAGCCATCCACACGGAGGAGACGCATGTTCGCCTATCGCCGACAGTACTGTGGCCCCGTGCGGGCCGTCATCGTCGACCTGGCCGGAACCATCGTGGACTACGGCAGCCGCGCCCCGGCCGGAGTGTTCGAGGAGCTCTTCCGGCGCAATGGGGTGCAGATCACCACCGCCCAGGCGCGGGAGCCCATGGGGATGCACAAGCGGGCGCATATTCAGGCAGTGACGGCGATGCCGGCGGTGGCCGAGAAGTGGCTGGCGGCACACGGGAGCGCGTGCACCGAGGCGGATATCGACCGCATGTACGATGAGTTCGTGCCTCTGCAACTGGAGGCGCTCCCCCAGCATACCGACGGGATCCCCGGCGCCCTCGAGCTTCTCTCCCGACTCCAAGATGAGGGCATCGGGATCGCCACCACCACCGGGTACAACCGGGAGATGGCCCAGGTGGTCCTTGACTCTCTCGCCAGACAGGGCTTTGAGCCGGACGCAGCGGTCTGCGCCGCCGACGTGCCCGCCGGACGGCCGGCGCCGTGGATGATCTTCCGCGCCATGGAGCTGCTCGGCGTGTACCCACCGGATGCGGTGGTGAGCATCGGAGACACCCTCGCCGATGTGGAATCGGCGCTGAACGCGGGGGTGTGGTCGGTGGGGGCGGCCAAGACGGGGAACATGCTGGCGCTGAGTCAGGCTGAGATGGCCGCTCTGTCGGAGGGGGAACTCCAGGCGCGGCTGGACAAGGCCTATGCCACGTTGCACCAGGCGGGCGCGCACTTCGTCGTTGACGGTGTGGCGGATTGCTGCCCGGTACTGGAGCGGATCCATGAACTGCTGCGCCGGGCCGGCGGGGGCTAGTAGTACAACCGTACCTATGGGCTGTGTCCGGGGGAGATCGTCCGAAGGCTGACCCAGGCCGTTTCCGAAGGGCGGCGCCGGCCTTCCAGGCCGGCTCGGCGGGCTGGAGATCCCGCCCCACCGAGGGCTGTTGGGTCGCCCCAAAGCCGTGTACGGCTGTAGTACCAGCCGGCCCGGTTGCCGCGCCCGACAGGCCGGCGCGCAGAGGCAGGCCGTATTCCGGATGTTCCCGTATCGGAGATGATGCCATGTCCACTCGCATGACTCTGCCGGCGCTGCTCCTTGTGGGGAGTCTGTGCCGGTGTGCCTGCGCGATTGAGGATGCGCTTCTGGAGTACGACTTCGCGGCGGTCGCTGAGGCCGGGATGGTGGGCAATCTGGCCGGCGCGGAGTTGAGCGGGGAGCTGCGCGGGACGTGGGCGCAGACGGCCCTGCCCGAAGAGGGGGCCGGCTCGGTTCTGACTCTGGACGGCGAGAGCGGCTTTGTGGAGGTGCCGGGCTCGGCGGGTGTGCACATCGGTGAGCAGGGGTTCACCGTGGTGGCCACGGTGCGGCTCGCCGACTCGGGCACCGTGGAGGGGGCGGCGGATTCCCACGACATGATCCTGTTCAAGAACCAGGAGTACCTGTTCGGCCGCACCGCCGGAGGCCGGCGGCTGTACTTCAACATCCACGACGGCAAAGGTTGGTCGGCCTCGGTCACCGGTGGGGAGTGCCGGCCCGATGTGTGGACCCATGTGGCGGCGGTGGTCGAGCGCATCAACGAGCCGCCCCAGGGACGAGTGGGCTACCACATCGGCCTATACCAGGACGGCGAGCTGGTGGCCGGCAGGGAGATACTGAACATCACCTCGGCAAGGACCGAGGGCACCGTCAACATCGGTAAGGGCTGGGGCGGGCCATGGTTCCTGCGCGGCGACATCGCCCGGGTGGCCGTGTATCCCCGGGCCATCACGGAGGGAGAGCTGAACCGGCTCCTGAGGGCGGAGAAGCTCGCGAAGGTCCGCTTCCGTCATGTGGCCGAACCCGATCCGCGCTACCTGCCGCTCCTTGCCGAGACGCAAGAGGCCGTGGCCGCCGCCGGCCCGGAACGGCGCCGCGCCCTGGAGCGACTGGTCTTTGCCACCGTGCAGGCGGTGAACCACATGGACAGCGAGGCGGAGGCGTTGCCGTGTCTGCAGACCATACAGCGCCTCGCCCGCGACGGCGACGGCGACCCGCAGGCCGCGTTTCGCAACGCCCACCCGCAGTTTGAGCTCCTCGATGGCGAGCGGATCGGGCTGACCTTCTACGCGCCGCGGGCAAGCGCCGTGGCTCTGTGCGGCCTGTTTGATCTCGAGCAGGGCCGCGAGGTGCTGGGGCGGCAGCAGGCGCTGTGGGCGCTGGAATACCGCCCCCCGGGCGGCGGCGACATGCGGGTGCTGGAGGGCGACGATCGCGCGCTGACCTCCACAGTGACCGTGGATCGTCAGGCGCGCAGTGCCGTGCTGCGGTGGCGGCACACGGCGGATGAGATCGGAAGAGCACACGTCTGAACTCCAGTCACCGCTCATTA
>CAZXDD010000838.1:0-2598 GCA_964639415.1 uncultured Armatimonadia bacterium | reverse complement strand
TACACCCTATCCTACACTCTTTCCCTACACGACGCTCTTCCGATCTGGGCCGAGACGCCCGCCACATCGAGGTCAGCGTCGAGATCGACAACGAGGCCACAGACCACAGGCTGCGCACGCTGTTCCCCACGGACATCGTGTCGGACTTCTGCTATGCCGACAGCCAGTTCGACATCGTACGGCGCGCCATCACTCCCTGGCGCGGCTGGTCAAACCCCACGAACCCTCAGCCCCAGCAGGCCTTTGTGGACATCTCCGACGGCAGGCGCGGGCTGTGCATCGCCAATCGGGGACTTCCCGCCTACGAGGTGCTGCGCAGCGGCCGCAATACCATCGCCCTCACACTGCTGCGCTCGGTGGGCGAGCTGGGCGACTGGGGGAAGTTCCCCACTCCCGAAGCCCAGGGCCTCGGCGTGCACCTGGCCGAATACGCCATCATCCCCCATACAGGGAACATCAGCGATCCGGAGGGCTGCGACGCCGCCCGCATCGCCTATGAGTACTGCACCCCGCTGTGGGGCATGCAGGCCAAGCACTTCATGCACCCGCACAAGGAACGGTGGAGCAACGACCTGCCCGCGGAGGCGGAGCTGGTGTCGGTCTCGCCGACGTATCTGGTGCTGAGCGCGGTCAAGAAGGCCGAGGGCCGCGATAGCCTGGTGATCCGAGTGTACAACCCGTTCGAGATCGACTCGCGGGCACAGATCGGCTGTCTGTGGCCGCCCGTGGCGGCCTATCTGCTGAACCTGGCCGAGGAGCGGCAGTCGGAGCTCGAGCTATCAGCCGGCAACGTCACCGTGCCCGTGCCCAGTAGGAAGATCGTCACCGTGGAGTTGGTGATCTAGGGAGGCTCCGCTCCAGAGGTGCGGCCGAAAGCCCCGCATGCGCCGGGAATGTCATGCGGAGAGCGTTCGCTCTCGGCAAGAGCGGCTCGAGGAATCTCCCGGCGTTCGGCGGGATCCTTCGCTATCTCGCTGCGCGAGATTGACGCTCAGAATGACAGGAGCCGGAGTGGCCGGGCTTCCCGGCCGGGTCTTTGGACCGACGAGCACGGCGCGGGGGGCCGCCGCGGGACCGGTGCCCCGGTGACCCCGTGGCATCCCTCGAGCCGGCGCGGCTCACAGCCGGCGAAGTAGCCGTGGACCCGCCCTCATTCCCCTACCCGGCGATACCCGGAGGCATGTGATGCCACTTCAGAAGCTGCAGGACCTGGTGATCTACCGCGACGAGGCATGGTACTCCACCTTCCCCTCGCTCATCACCCGGGAGGATGGCACGGTACTGTGCGCCTTCCGCCGCGCGCCCGACCGGCGGAGGTGGGGAGGAGGCGTCACCCATGCCGACCCCAATAGCTGGTGCATGGCGGTGTCCTCCAGCGACAACGGGCGCACGTTCGCCCCGGAGCCCACCGTGGTTTTCGCCAATCCTGTGGCCGGGAACCAGGACCCCTGCCTGTTCCTGCTCCGGGATGGCACCATCCTATGCTCCACGTTCTCCTGGATGCTGCTGCCGGCCGACAGGGCGGGGGAGCCCAATGTGCTCCACGCCGGGATGGGCTGGGCGATGTGCAATGTGGGCTGCAGCCTGGTACGCTCCGGCGATGGCGGGCAGACCTGGTCGGGGCCCTACGGCTTCGATGCTCCACCGCCGGGGGCGCCCCCCCAGCGGCTTTCCAATGTGCCCAACCGCGGGGCCTGCCGGGGCAAGATGACCCAACTGCCGGACGGTCGCGTGCTGTGGCCGCTGTACTCTTTCTCCGCACCCGGGGAGCCCGCCGAGTCGTGTGTGTACGCCTCGGACGATGGCGGCACCACCTGGCGCTTCCAGTCGGAGATCGCCCGGCATGAGAGCATCGAGTTCAACGAGACATCGCTGCAGCTTTGTCCCAGCGGCAAGATCGTGGCCTGGATGCGCACGGCCAATCTGGACGGCTACCTGGCCCTGGCGCACTCCACCGATGGCGGCGAGACATGGTCGGCCTGGCGCCAGACCTCGGTCTGGGGCCATCCGTTCACCTCGTGCAACATCCCGGACGGGCGCGTCGTTTTGATCTACGGGTACCGCCGGGAGCCCTTCGGGGTCCGCGTCAAGCTCCTGGACCCGGAGTGCGGGGATGTGGAGGACGCCGAGGAGCTGGTCCTCCGCACCGATGGCGGCAACTACGACCTCGGCTACCCCTGGGTGACGCCGCTTGCCGACGGCAACGTCCTGTGTGCCTACTATATCAACCACGACGACGGCACCCGCTACATCGCCGGCAGCATCGTGGCGGTGCGGTAGGCGGCGCGTGGAGACGCTGAGAGCCATTGCGGCCGGACGGTCCCCTCGGGACTCGTCCGGCCGAAAAGTTCGCGTTCGCAGAGGAATGCCATCCCCAGAGCGTCCGCTCCCGGCAAGAGCAACTCGATGGATCTCGTGGGATAGCGCGAGACCCTTCGCCCAAGCGGCACTTGTGACGCCGACGCTCAGGATGACATCTTCAGGGCGGCAGCCGCTTCTCCGCCGGCCCCCTCCGGGCTCGTCGGGCCGCTGTGGTCCCGGCTTGGCGGCCGGCGCCTCGAAGTCCGGCCGGAAACCCCACCTTCGCGGGGAATGTCA
>CAZXDD010000837.1:0-2599 GCA_964639415.1 uncultured Armatimonadia bacterium | reverse complement strand
CACCCTCGGCCGGAGCAGCGGCACCCTCGGCCGGAGCAGCGGCACCCTCGGCCGGAGCAGCGGCACCCTCGGCCGGCACCGACGTGATCGGGGCGGCAGGGGGCTGTTTGTCGCCAATGACGACCTGCTGGATGAAGTTGTCGGCGGAGAAGTCCTTCTGGGTCAGAGGAATGGCGCTGACTCGGCGCGTCTCACCGTTCTCGCCCACGACACTGGATGTCGAGCAGTGCAGCTTCCAGACGGGCTTGCCGATCACCTGGGAGCCGTCCTTCTTCGTGACGATCATCTCGGCGATGACCCAGTCGGCCGCTTCGGCACTGCCCTCGTTCTTCCACTCCGCCTGGACGGCCCAGATGTCCCTGCCCGGTGTGGCGATTTTCTCGCCGTTCACGTCCAACTCGATGGCACCGTACTCCGGCTGCAGAGTGCCGATGCTCGAGCCGTAGACGACGCCGAACTCCGCCAGCTTGATGGTTCCCTGCAGCGTCTGACCGCTGCGCAAGGTGATGGTTCCCGTGAAGTCCCCGACGGCGTCTTGGCCGAAGGCAGGGAGCCATGCAAGCACAATCAATATGCCTGCCAGGGTAACGGATTGCCACATGCGCTGTCTCACGTGTGCTACCTCACTTTCCCGCCTTTGGCGAGTCTTGGTCGATCGGTCTCCCAGGGCGGTGCGGCCGCCTAGCCAACGCCACGGGCGCCGGGGGGCGACGGCAGCGCGCGCCTGGCCTGCAGTGATTCGACAAACGCCTCCAGCCGGAGTCGGCTGCGGGCGTCCACCGGTGTGGGCCGGTCACCCTCGATGGTCAGGACCGGGGCCGACAGCCGGCGCTTGAGCATGATATCCTGAATCTGCCGATAGCAGAAGGTCTGAACGTAATGCACGATCCCGTCCAGCCGTCGTCGCGAGATCTCCCGGTTGATATCCTCGATCCGCCCGAACACGTCGTACGGATAGGTATACAGCGCATACTGCTCCAGGAGGTCCTCCGCGTCGTTGGCGACCATTGCAAACTGCCTTTGGACCTCGTTGTACACCACGGCCACTCCCAGGTCCTGGAGCACCTCATACAGGTCGGTCATGATCGGCGGGACGCCGATGACGCCCAGTCGAATTCGGGCCGTATCGGGCGAGCGGCGCTTGGCCCGGGATAGTAGGTTCCCCAGATCCTTGCCGAAGCCCTTCACGTCTGACTGAAAATCACTGGCCGAGACAAGATAGAGATGATTCTCGGCCCCCGTGATGCGGCCCTCTTCCCAGGTGAGGCGGTCCAGCTCGGCCAACTGCCGGCGAACGGGGACCAGTGCTCGGCGGGCCTCCTCGGCGGCCTCCCAGGTGGTTCCGAAGTGTTCGACCATCCGCTGGATCTGCAGCCTGAGCAGGCCGCGGTCGCGGTCGTAGGGGTAGGAGAAGGGGAACACCTCGACGCCCGCGGCCTGCAGGGTCTCGACCATCGCGTGGGTCTGGCTGCAATCGCCCTGAGTGACGGCCACGATCTTGTCGATGCCCCGGGACAGAACGGTGGAGTAGATCCCCTTGATCCAGCCACAGACATTCTGGGGATATCCGTCCAGCTCGGCGCGGGTCACCAGCTCGTCGCGGTCGTCGGCGCTGATGAAGACGTTGTTGAGGTCCGTCGGCGTCACGTCGGCGGCCAGCAGCACCTCGACGGGGACCGTCGTCGTCAGGCCCACGGACTGTGCCATCGCTCTACAGAACCCCCATCGCGCGGTGCCCCTGGGGGATCACCCTCACATCCCGGATGCACTCGGAAGCCGCCGCGAAGAGCCGATGGAGGTGCGAAGCGTCCGGAGTCTGAGGACCACCGGGGGTCGGGCTTGCCGGCTGCAGTGTCAGCGGGCCGGCGTCGGACACCGTTGCCAGTGCGGCGACGGCGCAGGCCACCTCCTCCTCCGGGGTCTCCGAGGTGACCACCATCTTCACCGAGCGCCAGAAGCAGCGCTGCGCGGCGGCATAGGAGGCCACGAAGAGACTCTGATCCACCGGCGTGGCCAGGGTGGAGGGCAGCTTGTAGTCCATCGAGACGTAGGCCACCCTGCCGATGACGGCCTCCAGTTCCTCCGGCCTGTGCCCCCCCGTCTCAAGATAGGTGGGAAGGGCCAACCGTCCCGCGACGTCGGCCAGCTCCGCGACGAACTCCGGGTACAGCAGCGGCTCACCGCCCGTGATCGCCAGGGAGTGAACGGGCGCCCGTGACAGACGGCACCCCTGCTCGTCACAGCACTTGCAGCGGGTGGGCAGATCGCCCTGCGGAGGCGGGGTCAGCTCGGCCAGCACTCGCGAGAGCTCGTCCATGGTCACCGGGTTACCCAGAGCGCGGAAATCCGCGCCACCGGGCTCAGTCTCCACCAGGCACGGGCCCGACGTGTCGCGGGCGTCGGGAGTGTCGCAGTAGGTGCAGGCGATGTCGCAGCCCCTCACGCGCACGAAGACCTGGCGCACGCCTGCCAGCGGGCCTTCGCCCTGGAAAGAGATGAAGATCTGGGAAAGCGGTGCTTGCGTCACGGTACCGGTCTCACTTTGGCCCGGGCCAGGGCGATGCTGCGCAGCTCGGCGGTGAAGCCGTCCATCAGGTCG
>CAZXDD010000836.1:0-2621 GCA_964639415.1 uncultured Armatimonadia bacterium | reverse complement strand
GTGGTGGCTCTCGAGGATGGAGTGCCGGTGGGCTTTGTCCATACCGCCGTGGAGGTGCAGCAGGAGGCCGAGCAGCTCGAGCGCGGCGTGGTGCGCTTCTTGCTCTACGATCGCGGCCACCGGGCCGCCGGGCAGGCGCTGCTTTCGGCGGCCGAGGACCTCCTCCGCGAGCGCGGCGCCACCTGTGCCGTCGGCTTCCATCAGGACTATCGTCTGCCCTTCTACCACATCGGCCACGCCTACCTGACCGACCGGCTCGAGCACGTGCACGCCCTGATGGGCATCAATGGGTACCGACGCTGTGCGGGCGAGGTGTACCTGGACTGGCCGGATCACGAGCCGGCGCCGGTAGTGCCCGCGGGCAGGGACGTGGAATTGCGCACCCAGTGGCTGCCCGGAGCCGGCGCCCGCGACAATCTCACGGTTCGCGCCTTCGTGGACGGCGAGCCGGTGGGGATCTGCGAGAACCGCTGCTGCGGCGAATACTCCGACAGTCCCGAGGCCCAGGACTGGCTGCTCACCAAGTGGCTGGGGGTGAATGAGGAGTACCAGGGCGGAGGTCTGGGGCGGCAGCTTCTGCAGACGGCGCTCAATCAGATGCACGAGGCGGGCTACCGCCACGCGGTGATCAGCACCAGTTGGACGAACCACCGCGCCTGCCTGTTCTACAGCAATTGCGGCTACCGCTGCGTGGACTGGACGTACGCGGTGGAGAAGAAGGAGCTGTAGGGAGAGGGAGAGAGAGACGGCGAGACGGACAACACCTCACCACGGAGACACGGAGAGCACGGAGTTCCACGGAGGACGGCGGACGGAGGACGGCGCATCACCGAGAGCACAGAGGGCACAGAGAACGGACCAGGTGAACAACGACGAGAGCGACGGGCGCACGCCGGCCGACGCCGTTTGCCGTTGACTCGCGACTCGCGACCCGCCGACTCCACTGCTAACAGATCGTGACTGTCGAAGCGCCCTCGTCGTCGAACTCTACCACGTTCCCCGTGCCGATGGCAATCGTCTCGCCGGGGAAGCTGTCCTGCAGGATCGCGAAGGCCACCGGCCCCGTGCAGTGGCAGGCCATCAGGGTCCGCAGGCCCCGATCCCACATCTGTGCGGCCACCTTGCGGACCGTCTCCTCCGGCAGCGGCCCCAGATGGGTGCCCCCGATCTGGGCGCTCACCGGCATGCCGTCTGAGAGGCGGGAGGCATGGTCCACGATGTTGCTCAGCCCCGCGTGGGCGCAGCCGGTGATGAGCAGAAGGCCGGCCTGCAGGCGCACGAGGAGCGACACGTCGTCCTGAATGCGGTCCGGCATCAGGCCCCGCGGCCCCTCGCGCACGAAGCCTTCCCGGGTGACGGTGGAGAGGTCCGTCTGGGGTACCTCGCCGGTGGTCATCAACCGCTCGGAGAGACGCAGCGGGGCGGCCGTCAGCTCGAGGGTGGCACCCAGGGCTTGGCAGTCGGCGAGTGTGAGTGGAGAGCCGATATAGCGACGCGGCTCCGGCGGCCGGTGGGCGTAGGTGCGGTCGAACACGTCCGGGTGGGCGATGAGGCGCACCGGGGCCGCCTGCCGCAAGACCGCCTCCAGCCCCCCGGTGTGATCGTAGTGCCCGTGGCTGAGCACGATGGCGTCCAGACCCTCCAGGGCGATGCCCATCGCCTCCGCATTGCTCACGGTACTCTCGCTGTGCCCGGCGTCCAGGAGGAACCGGCGCCCGTCCACCTCGATGAGGATCGACAGACCGTGGCCGCAGTGCAGATCGTCCCGCACCGTGCTGTTCTCGCTCAGGATCGTCAGTCGGATCGCGCAGGCGGCCATGGCGACGGCCCTCCCTCGTCGGTCGTGGGAAGCCCGTGGGTGCGGGCCTGCAGGAACCGCTCCAGGGCGTCGGTGTGTCGCCGCAGGACGATCAGCCAGTCCTGCAATTGGCTGCGTCCCAGGGGCGTGATCTCATACAGCCGGCGCTGCGGGCCCCCGGCCCCGGGCTTCCAGACCGAAGTCACGCAGCCCGCCTCCTCCAGACTCCGCAGGGTCCGATAGACCACCGCGACGTCGATCTCCGAATCGGTGAGTGCGATCTCGTTGGCCTTCTCCTGCAGCTCGTAGCCATAGGCCGCCTCGCCCCGGTCCAGGAGGCTGAGCAGCACCGGCTCCACCAGCCGGGGAAGCTTGCCCAGCGAGCAGGAGCAGGGGCCGAACTGCTGACCATGGCGATGACAGCGACCTCGCGGCACGATGTGACCTCCTTGTATATGTACGAAGCATATAGAAAGCACGACGGAGTGTCAACTGCACCAGACCGGCTCAGGAGGAACCGTTACCCCGCCGTCTTGCCGCCACGCCGCCACGCGCCCCCAACGCCGCCCGGGGCCTTCCGGGGTGTACCCTACCGCTGCAGAACCGCGGCCTCGCGGACGAGCGCCTGTCCCACGGCCAGCACGCTGCGGAGCTCGTGCAGTGTCAGCCAGGAGGCCGCGCAGCCGGGGCGGAGGTGAGCTGCGGCCGCGGAGATGTCGGCCAGCTCCTGTGCGGCGGCCTTGAGCCCGTCGGATGTGCGGACAACTCCCGCATGGTCCCAAAGCGCCCGGCGGGCCTCGGCCAGCAGGCCCGAGGGGTCATC
>CAZXDD010000835.1:0-2629 GCA_964639415.1 uncultured Armatimonadia bacterium | reverse complement strand
TTCTGCGTGAGAAAGACTCCGCAAGGCCTGTGGCTGGGCAAGTACAACCAGGTCATCGCCCCCCTGGAGGAGGCGCGCAGCGACTGGCGCTTCTACCTCGACCTGGCCGTCCGCATGGGCTACGGCGAGTATTTCTGGCGAGGCAGCATGGACGGTCTCATGGGTGAGATGCTGGCTCCCTTCGGGGTGACCCCAGCGCAACTGCGGCAGAATCCCGGAGGGATGTTGGGGGAGGGACCGCCTCCCTCGCCACCCCGGTACCGCAGATACTCCTTGCTCTTCAAGGATCTGCCCGAGGGCAGGGTGCAATGCCGCAACGACCTCGTGGGAGGTAAGGAGGACAACATCAAGAGGGGGATGCTCCCGTACTTCCCCGAGTATCAGGGCCCGCCGGAAGGCATCGCCGAGACCCCTGAGCTGGCCAAGGAGTATCCACTCGTCCTCAGCGATGTCCACGCCCATCGCCTCTCGCAGCACAGCTGCTTCCACAGCGTGGCCTATCTGCGGGAGTTGCAGCCATATCCGTGGCTGAAGATCAGCCCTGTCACCGCCGCGAGATACGGCATCGCCAACGGTGATTGGGTGCGGGTGGAGTCACCGCACGGCTGGAGCAGGTTCAAGGCTGAGTACTTCCCCGGCATTGCGCCCGAGGTCGTCATGGCCAAACGCGGCTGGTGGCAGTCGTGCGCGGAGTTGGGTCTGCCCGGCTACGACGCCGGGGACGGAGGTAGCGAGGTGAACAACCTCTACAACGCCGACGAGAAGCTGTTCGACAGGTTCTACTCCCAGATGGCGAAGCAGACCCTGGTCAAGATCAGTAGATGGGAAGAGGCCTAAGCGATGCCAGGCGAGCCCCCCTTCCTCCATGATCCCGCGAGATGCATCAAGTGCTACACGTGTGAGATCGCATGCAAAGAGTGGCGGGGTATTGCCCCCGGCACGTTCAAGCTCCGTACCGTGTACGAAGTGACGACGGGGACCTTTCCGCGGGTCGAGCGGACCTTCCACTCCGTTGCCTGCCGGCACTGCCCCGATCCGCCTTGCGCCACCGTCTGCGCGCCCGGAGCCATCAGCAGGAGTACGGCCGACGGCATAGTCAGGGTGGACGCCGGCAAGTGCGACGGCTGCAGGGACTGCCTCACCGCCTGCCCCTTCGGCATCCCGCAGTTCGATCAGGAGGGAGTCATGCACCTCTGCGACTTGTGCTCCGACCGGCTGGCCGAGGGGAGACAGCCCCTCTGTACCGACGTCTGTCCCACGCAGGCCCTGCGCTTTCGCGCCCAGTAGGCGGCGCCCGGTGCCGTCCGGAGCGGCCGGCACCCCGCGCGGGCAGCCGCGGCCCCGGCCTACCTGTCGCCCGGCCCGCCGATCTCGGCGTCTATCACCTCGTCGGTGGCGCGGGGCTCCCGGCGGCGCCGGATCACCTCGATGACGTCGTTCAACTCCGACATACGCAGGGCCCGGGCGGCCAGCAGATACGCCGCGCCGCCTGCCAGGTAGGCCACGCAGACCGAGACGATCTGAGCCCACAGGCTCCGGCCCAGGGCCGCATCCAGTCCGTACCACACTCCGTAGGCCACAGCCGTCAGCGGGATCAACGCGATGACCGCCCGGCCCGCCGACCAAGCCACACGGCGCGTGTCCACGCCCCCGATGCGCGGCCCGAGCAGCGCCATGAGCCCGAAGAAGTTGATCACGCTGACCACCGAGGTGGCCAGCGTGACGCCCCCGACCCCCATCGGCTTGTAGAGCAGGAGCATGAGCGCAGCGTTGACCGCGAGGTTGGCCGCTCCCATGATCAGCGGCACCCAGGCCTTCTGGATGCTGTAGAAAGCCCGGTTGAGCAGCGTGTTGACGCTCACGAAGGCCATGCCCAGGCTGAAGAAGAGCAGCGCCGAGCCAGTGCCGGTGATTGCGGCTTCGTTGCCGGAAGCCGCGCCGTGCTCATAGATGAGGCGCACCGTGGGAACCGCGAGCACGGAGAAGAATGCGGCGAACGGCAGGGTGATGAAAAAGATCTGGCGGATACCCAGGGACAGGTCTGCGCGGAACTCCGCCATCCGCTTGGCCGCCCCATGGCGCGACAGGGCGGGGAACAGCACCGTGCCGATGGCTATGGCGAACATCCCCTGCGGCAGCTGGAACAGGCGGAACGCTTTGTCGATATAGGCTGGGGCCGCCTCGCTGATGAGGGCAGCCACTACGGTCCCTATGAAGGAGTTGAAGTTGACGATGCCCAGGCTGAGGATGACCGGCCCCAGCAGGACACCGACCTGCCGCACCTCGGGGCTGCGCAGGGCCAGGCGCCAGGCGGACTGCCGGTCGCCGGCCGGAGCGGTGGCCGGCGGGGCGGCTTCCGCGCCGCCCGCAACTGCGCCCGCCCGCACGGCATCGAGCCCGTCATCTCCCCGCTTCCACCGTCGCTTCCAGACCGACGGCACCTGCAGCAGAAGCTCCGCCACGGTACCCAGCATCACGCCCCAGGCCAGAGCCTGAAAACCGTACTTGCCCGAGAACACCGCCACCACGCCGATGATGATCACGTTCCAGACGATGGGCGCCACCGCCGGCATGGTGAAGTGGTTGTACGAGTAGATCGGAAGAGCACACGTCTGAACTCCAGTCACCG
>CAZXDD010000834.1:0-2632 GCA_964639415.1 uncultured Armatimonadia bacterium | reverse complement strand
CCGGCGGGGCCCTGTGGCGTTCCGCAGCAGACTTGCGCGAGCTACGCGCCCTTGTGTGCCTTCTCCAGCGACCTCAGATAGCCAAGCTGCCCGCTGAGCTTCTCCTCGATGGGCATGGTGCGGGAGTCCTCCACCGAGACGTAGCCCTCGTAGCCCATGGCAGCAAGCTCGGAGGTGAACTGCGCCACATCGATCACGCTGTCGCGAGGGTCGCAGGTATCCCACGTCCAGGAGAGCGGCCCGCTCTCCATCCGATCGCCTGGGGCAACGCGGCCGCCTCCGGCGTGGACGTGGGCCACGTAGTCGCCCAGCAGGTCCAGGCCCATCTTCGTGGGCTCGTAGCCCTCGCCGAGGCTCATGTTGGCGATATCGAAGATCACCCCGATGTCCTCGGGGTCAAACTCCCTGACCACGAGATACGCCTGACTGGCACTGCAGGCCACCGTGCGGCGATGGATCTCCAGGACCACGCGCACCCCGAGCTCCCGGGTGATCTTCAGTGCCTCCTCGAAGGCCCGGATTGTGTCATCGATCAGATCCCGGTAGTTCTCATTGCGGTCCCAGCCCCGCGGCGCACCCAGGCGGAACATGCGGATTCCCCATTGGGCGCAGCCCTCGGCGACCTTGCGCACCTCATCCAGTTGGTTGGCCCCCATGTTCGTGGCCAGCCCCGCGATGTCCAGGTCGAACTGCTTGCTGACGGCCACCAGCTCCTCGCCCCGCTGCGAGAGGTTCTCGGGAGAGAAGTCGTTCTTGACGTTCCCCCACGGTGAGAACGGCTGCTCGCGCTGGCTGTCGGGGATGTGGCGGCAGCGCCACTCGGCGCCGTCGAACCCCAGTTGCGAGAGAAGCTGTGCGGTCTGCGACATGTCCAGGTCGGGGATCATCACTGTCGTTGCGGAGATCTTCATCGAAGGCAGGCTCCTTGCTCCGTCCGCTGAGGATGTCGGTGACGATGGCGGTACAGTAGCACGAACTCATGGCGGGGGCAATACGAGCCTGTCGGCACAGTCATTCCGCGCCCTCGGACACGCGCGAGCCGATGACGTCCCGTGGGTAAGCCCGTCCCCCATGTGGCGGCAACACATCCATAGGACCATGACGGCACTCCTTCTGCGGGTCTCGAGCCATGGCAACGAGACACGTGGGCGGCCCACGTGGCTTAGCCGACAGGCTGAATGCGGGGGAGGTTGGCAGTGCCGCGGTGTAGCGGGCGGGCGGGTGTGTGGGTGCGCAAGGGGCGGCCGACGGCCCTGAGCTCCGCCGGGGCAAGGCCGGAGAGGAGGGGACGGTACTCCCGAGCAGTCCGGCCGTCAGGATCGGCGCGTGGCCGCCTCGATCGCCGCCATCAGTCGCCTCTGCGCAAATGGCTTGTGCAGTACGGCGATGACGCCCAGGGCGGCCAGCTCGCCCTCCAGGCCGGGCTCCTGCTTGCCCGTGATGACCAGGACCGGGGGAGGGGCGCCGAGGGCCTTGGCGGCTCGAATCACCGCCGCCCCGCCTCCTCCGGGCATCATCAGGTCGGTCACGACCAGGTCGAACTCCCCTCGCCGCACGGCCCCGGCTCCCTTCTCGCCGTCGGCGGCGGTCACCACACGGTATCCCTCCCTGGCCAGGCCCTCGGCCAGCGTCTCCCGCAGATCGGTCTCGTCCTCCACCAGCAGGAGCCGCAGCGCCCGGTGGGCGGCCTCGGCCGGATGCGCGGGTGGCCCGGCGGCCTCCTGCTCCCCATCTGCGGGGGCATCGTCCGGCGCGGCGGGGGCCGTCGCGGCAGACGGCCGCTCCGCACACGCCTCGTCCTGGGCCGCGGCCGGGAGGCGAACGAGGAAGCCGGACCCCACGCCGGGCTCGCTGTGCGCCACGATGGTGCCGCCGTGACCGACGATGATGCTGCGCGCCACCGAGAGCCCCAGACCGATTCCCGCCACCTTGCCCTCGCCGAGTGCGGCCTTGGTGGAGTAGAAGGGAGTGAACACGTTGGGAAGGTCCTCGGGGGCAATGCCCACTCCGGTGTCCCGGACCTCGGCGACAACCCAGGCGCGGCCGTCGGTGCCGCGCTCGGCGAAGGTGCTCAGCACAAGCTCGCCGCCGTCCGGCATGGCGTGGCAGGCGTTGGTGATGAGGCTCCAAAACACCTGCTGAACCTGCCCCGCGGCTACTCGCACCGGCTCGAGGTCCGCCGCCCAGCGGCGGGTCACCGCAATGCCGGCTCTTTCCAGTTGGCCCGCGGTCACCGACAGGGCGGCCTCGAGCAGGGCCTCGATTTGCGCGAGCTCCCGCGGGGCCTCGGGAGGCCTGGCGAAGGACACAAGGAGGTGGCAGATCTCCGTGGCTTTGGCCACAGCGCGCGGCACCAGCGCTCCGAGCTGCCTGTAGGCCTCCACGGTATCCTTGAGCGCGGCCCTCTCCGCCTGCAGGATCAGACCGGCGAAGACGTTGTTCGCCTCGTGAGCGACCCCGGCGGCGATCTGGGCGACGGCCGCCTGCGTCCGGGTCTCCTCGCTCCGGCGCCGCCCGGTCAAGTCCCGGATCGCGCAGATCAGCAGATCGTCGCCTGCGGAGGCCCGGGCCCTCAGGCGTACCTCGGCCGGGAAGACCGAGCCGTCGCGACGCCTGTGGGTCGTCTCGTACG
>CAZXDD010000833.1:0-2648 GCA_964639415.1 uncultured Armatimonadia bacterium | reverse complement strand
TGCAGGTGGCCACGGGCTTTAGGCCGCTCTCAGACGATGAAGAGCGGGAGCTCACCCGGCGGTTGCAGGGGGTCGAGCCGCTCTTCAGACACGAAGGATGATGTGGGGTGCGCGCGGCCGCCGCGTCGGTCTGGCCCTGCGGCCCGCGACAGAATCGTGACGCGGAACCGCAGTCCCGCGACTCACATTATGCATGAACGCATTGATGCCACATCCCGCCGCAGCAAAGCCTCTATCGCTCGCAATAGCACCGTTCTCCCCCATCCTCCCGCCTCGCCGGTCGTATCGGCGAGTAAGGGAGAGGGGGGTTGGGGGGTTGGGGGGTTGGGGGGGGTGAGGCGACGTGAGTCGGCGCCCGCCCAGAACCTGCATAATCTGAGCCGGGAGCCCGCCATGCGACCAGGTATCGCCGTGCTCGTCTATACCGTGACCTGCGCCTGCCCGATGGCCGCGGCGCAGGTGGCGCCGGTGCATCACCTCTCCGTGGCCACCGAGGCGGGCCTGGCGGCCACCTTCACCAGCCCCACGGACCATGCTCCTGCCCGGCTCCAGTTCTCCAAGACCGGCCCGGAGCCCCGCTTCGTGGGCTTCCGCGGCGTCCCCACAGTCCCGCCGGCCGGAGCCAGAACCCTTCAGGTTCGCTTCCGGCTGACTGGGGAGGGGATCGACGCGCTCAGGGCCGCCGCTTTGCTGTCTGAAGCTGGCGGCGCCCGATGGCTCAAGCTCGGCGCCCCCACCAGGCCATCGGCCGATGAGCAGCTCGTCGTTCTATCCATGGCGTCGCTGAAGCCGGCCCCCTTCTCCGAAAGCGTGGCCACCGATCCAGACCTGGGAGGCGTCTCGCAGGTCTGGGTCGGCGTGGTCCTCACGGGGCAGGCCCATGGGGTCCTTGAGCTCGTAGATGCTACTTTCAGCGACGCGCGGCCCTTGGCCGTGGCGCCCCTGATCATCACCGATAACGCACCGGGGGTCTGGGGGTTGTTCAGCGACCCGGCGGCCCGGGCCACGGTGAGCACACCCAATGAGGGCCCCGACGGTCGGAACTGCATGAAGCTTCAGTTCCACTTCCCCGGCGGCCGCCACATGTTCGCCAACCCCCACGTGAGCCTGCCCCTGGTCGATCTCGAGGGCTACTCGGCCCTCCGCCTGAGGTACAGGGCCACGCTGCCTGCCGGGATTGGCGGCCTGCTGGTGATGCTCGGGGAAGCCAAGGGGGCGATCTACATCGCCGACCCGCCACCATCTCCCAGCGCCGAGTGGGTTACACTCACCGTGCCCTTCGCCGAGCTGAAGCTGGGTGCATGGACCAGGGACGACAACGACAGGCTGGACCTGGACGGCCTCACCACGCTGTACATCGGGGTCCACGGCACGGCTCTGGGAGACGGTGGCCCGGGGACGGTCTGGGCCACGGACATCGAGTTCATCCCCTGACGGAATACCTACGGAGGTGCGTCGCATGTTGCAGAGCCTGGAGACAATCGCTTTGGCGGTACTGGTCGGGCTCGCTCTGGCGGGCTGCTCGCAGGCCGCCACCTTTCACGTCGCTCCGGACGGCAATGACGCGTGGTCGGGGAAGCTGCAGCGCCCGAACGCCGCAGGTACCGATGGCCCGCTGGCTTCATTGGCCGGCGCACGCGACGCGATTCGTCGCCTCAAGGCCCAGGGCGCCGCCGAGGCGGTGACGGTCCTGGTCGCCGACGGGACGTACTTCGTGTCCGAGCCGCTGGTCCTGGGGCCGCAGGACGGTGGCACCGCCGAGGCTCCCGTGACGTATGAGGCGGCGCCGGGGGCCGCTCCCGTCTTCTCCTCAGGCCGGAGAATCACGGGCTTTGAGCCCGGAGAGGGCGGTGTGTGGACGGCCACCGTCCCTGAAGTGGCCGCCGGAGACTGGTACTTCGAGCAGCTCTGGGTCAACGGCAGGCGCGCCACCCGGGCGCGCACGCCCAATGAGTTCTACTTCTACATCGGCAAGAAGGCCACGCGGGCCGTGGACCCGGCCTCCGGCGATCCCGGCGATCTCTCCGGCCGGGGCTTCTTCGCCCGTCCCGACGACCTCGCCCAGTTCTCCGAGCTGCCGCAGGACCAGATGAGCGATGCCACCCTGGTGGCATACCACTCCTGGGAGGTCTCCCGCTCCCGCCTGGCTCATGTGGACCCGGAGACCAACCTGGTGCTGATGACGGCCAATATCCCCTGGGGCTTCGGGCACTGGAGCAACAACCAGCGCTACCATGTGGAGAACTTCCTGGGCGCCCTGGATGCACCGGGCGAGTGGTTCCTCGACCGCGACGGGACCTTGTACACCATCCCGCTGCCCGGGGAGGACATGACGCAGGCTGAGGTGATCGCTCCCGTCTCGGCCGAGAGTTTCGTGCACTTCGCGGGACAGGCCGACCTCGGCCTGTCGGTGGAGCACATCACTCTCCGCGGCCTGGCCTTCTCCCACAGCCAGTACATCCTGCCCCCGGGCGGCCACGGCGATGGCCAGGCGGCGGTGAGCATCCCGGCGGCGATCGTGGCCGACGGGGCCCGCAATGTCACCATCGACGGCTGTGAGGTCTCCCACATCGGCATCTACGGCGTCTGGTTCCGCGAGGGCTGCAGCGACTGCTCCGTCACCCGCAGCTACCTGCACGACCTGGGCG
>CAZXDD010000832.1:0-2674 GCA_964639415.1 uncultured Armatimonadia bacterium | reverse complement strand
ACACCCTATCCTACACTCTTTCCCTACACGACGCTCTTCCGATCTGCCGCCCCCTCTTGCCGACCACCGACTCCCTCAGCAAGCGTTGACCCCTATGGAGCCCACGATCGACCGAATCCTCGAGCGGGTGAGTGAATACTGGCCGAGTGCGGACCTCGAGCTTCTGACGGATGCCTACCAGTTCGCTCTTGCCGCCCATGACGGTCAGCTCCGCAAGAGCGGCGAGCCGTACGTCATCCATCCTCTGAATGTCGCCGATATCCTGTCACAGATCGAGGCCGATCCCTTCGCCATCGCCGCGGGCTTCCTCCACGATACGGTGGAGGACACGGAGATGACCCTCGAGGACATCCAGCGGGGCTTCGGCCCCGTGATCGCCGGCCTGGTGGACGGTGTCACCAAGCTGGGTCGGCTTGATTTCCATACGGCCAGGGAAGAGCAGGCCGGCAATGTGCGCAAGATGTTCCTCGCCATGTCCCACGACATCCGGGTGATCGTCATCAAGCTGGGCGACCGGCTGCACAACATGCGGACCCTGGACTCGCTGCCTCCGGAGCGGAGGCTGCACATCGCCGAGGAGACGCGGATGATCTTCGCTCCCCTGGCCCATCGCCTGGGGATCTGGCGGATCAAGTGGGAGCTGGAGGACCTCGCCTTCCGCTACCTGGAGCCCGCCGCGTACTTCGAGATCGTGGAGAAGCTGGGGCGGACCCGGCAGGAGCGGGAGCGGGATATCGAGGCGGCGCGGTCCGAGCTGCTGGATCACCTACAGCAGGCCGGGGTCGAGGCCGAGGTCCACGGGCGCCCCAAGCACATCAGCAGTATCTACAACAAGATGCGCACCCAGCAGATCGACTTCGAGCAGATCGGCGATATCATGGCTCTGCGCGTGATCGTGGGCTCGGTGGCGGACTGCTACGCCGCCCTGGGTATCGTCCACGAGACATGGATGCCGCTGGAGGGCCTGTTCACAGACTACATCGCCAAGCCCAAGACCAACAAGTACCAGTCGCTGCACACCAAGGTTCTCGGTCCCCACGCCCAGCCGATGGAGGTGCAGATTCGCACTCAGGAGATGCACCGCACCGCGGAGTACGGCATCGCGGCCCACTGGCAGTACAAGGAGCGAAGCGCGGACCCGGAGATGGACAGCGAGGTCGGCTGGCTGCGGCAGCTCCTGGACCTGGAGACGGACCTCAAGGAGAGCCACGAGTTCCTCGAACTGCTGCAGATCGATCTGTTCAAGGACCAGGTGTTCGTGTTCACCCCTCAGGGCGATGTGATGGACCTGCCGGCGGGAGCCACGCCCATCGACTTTGCCTATCGCGTGCATACCGAGGTCGGCAACCGGTGCGTGGGCGCCAAGGTCAATGGTCGCCTGGTGGCTCTGGACCACAGGTTCAAGAACGGCGACGTGGCGGAGATCATCACCCAGGCCTCGGCCAGCCCCAGCCGGGACTGGCTCAACATCGCCCAGAGCTCCCACGCCAGGGCCAAGATTCGCCGGTACCTGCGGCAGCAGACGCGGGACGAGAACATCGAGAGGGGCCGCGAGGCTCTGGAGCGCGAGATAGCCCGGCTGAGGGGCTCGGACCGGGCTCAACTGGACCTTGGCCGGCTCGAGGACGTGGCCAAGCACCTGAACTACGTGGACCTCGACAGCCTGTATGCGGCGATCGGCTATGCCGACGTGGACCCCGACAATGTCATCCGCCATCTGCGCCGACCGCTGACGCCCTCCAGTCTGACCGAGGAGGTGGCGCAGTTTGTGCCGCCCCGGGCCGAGACGCCGGCGGCGCGGCCGCAGGTGACATCCGCCGGGGTCAAGGGCTTCACCTCCCGGCTCTCCAAGTGCTGCGCCCCCATGCCCGGCGACGACATCGTGGGCTATATCACCCGCGGCGGCGGCCTGGCCATTCATCGCAGCGACTGCAAGAACCTCAAGTACCGCGCCCAGCGCGAGCCCGAGCGGGTCGTGCCGCTGTCGTGGGAGGCCGGCAAGGGTACGAGCATCGTCACCGACGTGGAAGTCCTGGCCGTGGAGCGCGTCGGGCTGTTCTCGCACATCACCGCTGTGGTCGCCGATCTGGGCCTCAACATCCGCGCCGCCGAGGCCCATCTCGAGGGCCAGCATCTGGCACGCCTGACCATCACCGTTGATTTCCACGACCGCCGGGAGCTCGATCACCTGCTCCAGCGACTTACCGACTTGATCGACGTGGTCAGCGCCAGGCCGGTCAGTGGGACTTTGACATGACCGGCTGCGCGAACCCGGGCTCCGCGACACCCATCCTCCCCCCGACGCCCGCCTACCACGATACCCACTGCACGCTGTACCACGGCGACGCCAGGTGCCTTGCGCATACCCCCGATGCGTCGGTGCATCTGGTGGTCACCAGTCCTCCCTACTGGGACCTCAAAAACTACCGCACCCGCCGCCAGATGGGTCTGGGCCAATCCTACGAGGAGTACCTGCGGCAGATAACGCTGGTGGGTCGCGAGTGCCACCGCGTCCTACAGCCCGGACGCTTCCTGTGCTGGGTCTGCGGCACCCGGGTCTCCGACGGTGACATGAAGCACATCCCCGCCGACAGCCTCCGCGCCTTCGAGCAGATCGGCTTCACCTTCAAGATCGGAAGAGCACACGTCTGAACTCCAGTCACCGCTCATTATC
>CAZXDD010000831.1:0-2675 GCA_964639415.1 uncultured Armatimonadia bacterium | reverse complement strand
CGTCATCCTGTCCATCCGCCGTCATCCTGTCCATCCTGTCCGCCGTTGTCGTGCGCCGTTGACGTTGCCGTCATCCTGTCCATCCGTCGTTATCCTGTCCATCCTGTCCGCCGTTGACGTGCGCCGTTGACGTTGCCGTTGCCGCTATCCGCCGCTATCTCGCGGCCTCCATGGCCAGGATCAGCTCGAGGGTCTTGTCCACCAGCAGCTTCTGGGCCCCGGGCTTGAGGCCCAATGGCCTGGGTTCCGGGGTCCGGGAGTACAGGAAGCTGTCGCGCACTTCGTAGCCGCCCTCGGGGTGCGAGCGGTCGGAGGCCACATAGCAGCGGAGGAGGTTGCTGTAGCCCAGGGTGCAGACCTGGAGGTGGTTGAGGCGGTCCTTGATCTCCAGCCCGATCTCGCAGCTCACCTCGCCGCCCATGCCCACGATGTACAGCCCGCCGATGCACAGGACCTGCACCTCGACGGGGATGGCCCCGGCCAGCGCGCCCTGTTCGGCGATGGTCCTCCGCGCCGCCTCGGCCCACATCCTCTCCCACTGATTGCCCTGCTCCAGGGTCTGGAGCTCCTCCTCGGAAGGGGTGTCGCGGGTGGGGAGGTCCACCAGCGCGCCGGCTGTGCCGAGGCGGTCGTCCAGCTCCGTCGCCTGTCCGCAGAGGCCGGCCAGGACCGCCCGGCCCAGCTCGCGGCCAATGTCGTAGACCATCTCTACCGGGCCCGAGGCGAACGTGCCCTCCCCCGTGAGATTGCGGGGCTTCACGTCTCCTCCGCAGCCCTGCCAGAAGATGGGGATGCAGCCCTCGAGCTTCTCGGTGACCAGGTCGCGTGCCGGACCGGGATAGTCGGTGCCGACAAGCTGGCCGCCCATGGTAGTGGGATGGCAGGCGTAGGAGAAGGCGATGGCGCGCACGTCGCCCCTCGGTGTGAGGACACTGAGGGTAGGCACATCGATGTCCACCGGCTTTTCCGCGTTGGGGCGCATGGTGCAGGAGCCGTCGGAGCCTATCTTGCGCCGGTTGATCCCGAGGGTGCAAAAGCCCGAGGTGTACTGCAGTGTGCCGGGCTGCAGGTCTGCGAGGGCGTCGTCCAGCAGTCGGCAGAGCTTGCCCTGGAGTGCGGCGAGGTACTCGTCATCGAAGTTGCGGCACGAGCCCCGGATCACTCTGCAGGCCGGGGCGCAGTGGGTGTGGCTGCAATTGAGCAGGACGCTTTGCGGCGGGATGCCCAGTGTCGCGGCGTGCTCCCTGACCGGCTGGAGGAGAAACTCGTCCACACCCACGAGGTCGGCGGCGAGGATCGCCAGCTTCTCCGCGCCGTTGTCCAGCACGATGGCCGCGGCCTCGATGTCATGGTAGACCCCTGCGGAGGGTGCGGTACGCGAGGCGAAGCCGGTCATCCACGTGGGGCGGTCGGGAGTGATGGTCGTGCGGGATACGCCGACTTGCATGGGGTGCGGTCTCCTTGGCGACAGGTGTTGTGGAGGTTGCAGGAAACGGCCTCACAGGCTGCTTCCCCGCGCCGAGCCGGTGGGCCTCCTCCGGAGCGCTACTCGCCGTGCACATCTCTGGTGGGGACGGCCGACGGTCGGTTGCTGTGGGGGCTTGCCCCTGCCCCCCGACGATCCCGGCGAGCGCCGTCGGGCCTGGAGCCGGCACGCAGTGGCGCCGTCGGGGCCTCAGCGGCGCGCGCCGTGCTTGCGTCGGGTGCGCTCCGAGGCGCAGGATGGGTCCTGGGGGATGGGCCCGGCACGCGAGATGCACGGGCCGAAGGTGACGGGCCGCGGAGGCACGAATACCCCGCCTCTGTGCATCGCCCCAGGTTGCACCACTCGCGCCTACGCCTTCGATCCCGGAGCCAACTGACATCGCACCGCCACAGGATACCAGGCCGGGAGACGCCGGCGCCGTCTTTCCCGGGACCTATCGCCGCCTGACTACCGGTGCCTGCCTGGCGATGGTTGGTTTCGCCACGGCGATTGCCGTGCCGTCGGTCTGCCTGGAGAGGCTGGGGGAGGAGTTCGAGCTCGACCTGACGGCTCGCGGCCTGCTGGGTAGCCTCAGGATGGCGGCGCTGGTCGCCGGCCTGCTGTGCTCCGGATACTTCGCCGATCGCTTCGGCAAGCGCCCGTTCCTGGCCGCCGGGATGATCTGCGTCGCCGCGGGTATGGCGGCCACGGCCGGGGCGGGAGGCTATGTCGCGCTGCTCTTGGCCCAGGCTCTGGTGGGCGTGGGCTGTGGGGCTCTGGAGGCGTTGCTCAACCCGCTGATTGCCGAGCTGAACCCGCGCACGGCCGCCAGAGACCTGAATGTGGTCAATGCTCTATTCGCCGTGGGGCTCCTGGTTGCGGCGGTGCTGACCGGCGAGCTTCTGCAGGCCGGGGTATCGTGGCGGGTGGCGTTCCTGATCTGGCCTCCGTTGTCCGTGGCGGCGGCGGTGCTCCTCGCCGGCCGCGGGTACCCGGCCGCGGGGCAGGCGCAACTCCCTCCGGCGGATACGGCCGAAGCCCTGGCGCGCTACGGGTTCCTGCGCAGTCCCATCTTCTGGACACTGATGGTGGCCATGTTCCTGGGCGGCGGGACGGAGTTTGGCATGACGGGGTGGAGCGCGAACTACGTGGAGGAGGTCCTGCAGGTCTCGACTCGCAGCGGGGGATGGACCATCGCCTTCTACGGTCT
>CAZXDD010000830.1:0-2699 GCA_964639415.1 uncultured Armatimonadia bacterium | reverse complement strand
CCAGGCCCAGCGAGATGAACGGTCCCGTCGCGGCCAGCAGCTTCCCGCCGTCCAGCCGGAACCGCTCGCTGAAGTACAGCCCCTCGAACTGGTGGGGGAAGGGGATGTTCCGCATCCCGCGGGTGAAGCCGTAGAACAGGTGCAGACTGGTCATGTTCTGCAGGCCCAGCACGCGCGGCCCCAGGACCGTGGTCGGGAACACCGTGGGCCCCATGCGCTCCAGCTCGTGGGTGGGCAGGCCCATTTCGGCCCGAATCCGCCCGATCACCACCACCATCAGGAAGTACTGCGAGAAGAACGCCAGAGACTGCGCGAAGCTGAGCTTGTTGGCCACTCCTACCCAGACGACGAAGCCGAAGCCGAGGAGAAAGATCAGGCCCGCCGCGCGATAGGACAGTGGCTCGCCGGGATCGCGCTCGGCGGTGGCGACCGCGCGCCTGACAAGGGCGGCGAGTTGCTTGCGCGCCGCCCATAGCGGGAAGCCCACCAGGGCCAGATAGGCGCCGGTGCTCACCTGGTACGGCAGGTCCCAGAGCTGATGGAAGCCCAGCCAGGAGCCGACGATCATCTCCAATCGCCACAGCAGGAAGAACACCCACATCGACAGGCACAGCTCGCCGGGCAGCAGCAGCCCGAGCCCGATGATGAAGGGGTACAGGCACACGTACAGCATGTTTCCCGCCGCATTCCAGGGCCGCCCGGCGCTTGCCAGCACCTTGCCGATGTTGAGCCTGTCGTCCCACATGGCGGTGGGGAAGCTGGGGACGGCGGGATAGTAGGTGTGCAGGCCCCCGAGGAGGTTGATGACCGCCGGGATCGCTACGGCCACCCACAGCGCCCACTGGCTGAAGATCCGCGGGTTCTCGCGGACGATCTCGATGGGCAACTGGACGATGGGAAACCCCATCTTCTCTTGCTGGATCCAGCGGCGGCGCAGGAACTGGGCAAGGCCGATAGGGGCGGTCCACAGCACGCTCATCAGCAGCCACCAGCGCGCCGCGGGCCCGATCCAGACCTTCAGGTTCCGCGGGTCGAGGATGCTGCTGTCGCCCTTCCACAGGCGCTCGAGGGCCGCATCGTCGCTGACGGTCATGGCTCGCGGAATCTTGTCCAGGAACAGGTCTTCCCAGTGGTTCTCGGGACTTGCGAAGCGGAAGGCGCCGTGGGCGGTCATGAAGGTACACTGCATGCTGTCCATCCCGGCTCCGCTGGTGGAGACGGCCAAGAGCACCCACAGGACCAGCATCTCGCCGGGCGAAAGCGCCCAGCGGGGCCGCCAGCGCAGGAGGCCCTGGTTGATCAGGCGCACCACGATCAGCAGGAACAGCACATTCCAAAACAGCGCGACGAGGGTGGGGTCGAAGATGCTGCGCTCGTAGGACATGAACAGCACGAAGAGGCTATTGAGGGGAACGAGGATGAAGGCCAAGAGCAGGACGCGGAAGGAGACCCCGCGCGAGCGCGGGGCCGCGGTGGGCTCGGAGCCGGAGGGCGCGGAGGAGTGCGGGAGCTCGGTGGGCACAGGAACGGGAGTTCGGCGGCAGATGGCCGGAGACCTCCGGCGGGCCGTCCGCCTCACGCCGCCGTTCTCGGGCGTTCTCCGCCGTTCTCCGTGTCTGTGTGTTCAGACGTTCGCCCCATCAAGCCGTTCTCCGTGGAACTCCGTGCTCTCCGTGTCTCCGTGGTGAGACGTTATCCGTTCTCGCCGTTGACTCGCGACTGCCCTCAGTACCCGAAGCCCACCATGAACCCCTTCATGCCCGGGTGCTTCAGCAGGTCCCGGTCGGCGTCGGAGTAGATGCTGGACCTTTGCAGGTACAGCTCCACGCCCCCCGCCGCGCAGGCGGGGCCGAAGTGGTCCCTGAGGTCCTCTTCCAGAGGCCGCATGTTCACATTGTCCTGCTCGCTCACCACGTAGCCGGGGAGGTTGGTGGTGTTGGGGTAGTGCCAGCCGCCTGAAGTCACTCCCAGCACCAGGCCGTCGATGAGGTTCTCTTCGCACCAGGTGGGGTAGTCCAGACGCATGTTCCCGTAGGGCGGGCCGATGTGGTCGGAGCGGGGGATCGCGAGGTAGACCTGCTTGTCACCGAGGGCCCCGCGCAGGTCGCGCAGGAGCTGGGTCAGGGTCTCGCCCTGCAGGTCGTACCACTTGTCCCTGTCGAAGTCCTCGGTGCGGATGTCCGTGCCGAAGCGGTGCTTGTACTCCTCGGCGATGGGGTCGTTGTAGCCGAACTCGTCGGCGAAGGTGGCCGGGTACGAGTGGGTGCGGGTGCAGACGTACACGCCGTCGAAGTCCCACTTGCTCAGATAGTGTGAGAAGATGTCCACCATGAACCGTCGGGCTTCGGGATAGGCGTAGCACAAGACGCCCCACTGACGCTTGGTGCCGTCGCGGTTCTGGGTCAGGTACTGGGGATTGTCGACGATGAACTGCGCCTGCCACGGGAAGGGCGCGCTACCTCCGTAGAGCACCTCGGGCGGGCTGCCGCCGTCGAAGATGGACTGGTAGGCGTAGACCTCGATGCCCGCCTCATGGCACCTGTCGATGATCTCGGCCTTGAGGTCGCCCTCCACGGCGGCGATGGCCCGAAGGTACCAGTGGTTCTCATCCATGTTGTGCTTGCAGAAGCGGAGGATGAACTCGTCATCGGTAGATCGGAAGAGCACACGTCTGAACTCCAGTCACCGCTCATTATCTC
>CAZXDD010000829.1:0-2713 GCA_964639415.1 uncultured Armatimonadia bacterium | reverse complement strand
GCTCCGGTGGATCGCTTGGGCGGCCCCTCACCCGTCATGCCGGCTCCAACCTCTCCCAGCGAGCGCAGCGAGCGTCCGGGAGAGGTCGATCCCGCGGAGCGGGAGCGGGTGAGGGGCCGCCGTGGGGCGAACCAAGGCCCACCCAGTCGCTCGCCGGCCTCCTGCCGGCACCGTCCTCGCAGATGCCATGGCCTGCAGGGGTGGTGGCGCTGCTCTGCAGCGGGCGGGGGCCCTCAGCAGGGCGGCCCCTCACCCGTCAGACCGTGCCCGCTGCGCGGGCCGGCCTGCCGACCTCTCCCGGACGCCCCTGTCGGGGCTGGGAGAGGTGAACGGCCCGTTTCCGCCGTTCCTGTCACCTGTTTCCTGTCACCTGTTTCCTGTCACCTCGCAAGCCTGCCCTACCCGGCAGGCTTGAGCAGCGTCTCCGGCGAGGGCGCCAGCAGCGGCGGGATGCCCAATATGTCCACCGAGAAGTCCTCCATCGTGGTCCCCGTCGGCCGCGAGAACTCCAGCATCCACGTCTCGCCCTTCGAGGGCTCATCCAGCGTCACATCGAACAGGTACGCCTGAACGATGTTGTCCTGCTCCTGCACGAGTTCGCCTTCGGGGTTGTACAGCCCCACCTTGACCGCTTCGCCGGGTCCCTGGCCGAAGACCTTCACTCCGAACTCCGTGGCCCCCTCGGGGACATACAGGTACAGCCGGCCGAGCGCGAAGTAGAAGGGGATGGCGCCCTTCTCGGCGGTGACGTTCACCGGATGGCTGCACTCGCCGATGCTCACGCTGTTGCCGCCCGGATTGAAGTCGATCCTGTACAGCCCCGTCTCCGGCGCGGTGAAGCGCACCTGCGTCTGCTGCATGAAGGGGCAATCCGCCTTCGCCGCCTCCGCGCCGGAGGGTGCCAGGACCTTCACCGTGGCGGTATCCCCGCTGTACTTGCCCACCTGCCCGTAGTTGAGGGTGAAGGCGACCTCTTGCCCCTCCTCCGCATACAAGACGAAGGGCGAGGAGCGTCGCGTCCGCGCCATCTTCAGGTCGCAGGGCTGCACAGCGCCCTCGGCCACGGGCACGAAGGCTACGTCTTCCATCTTCAGCCGCGGGATCAGCCGCATCTCGTTGAAGGGCATCCACTCCCTGAGCCGCTCGACGGTGAGTTCGAGTTGGCTCACTTGTCCTTCGCGCTCGAGGAGCAGCCTGCCGGTGATGTCGCGCCAGCCGATGCCGCCGGCCATGTCGTTGAAGGCCATGGGGACGCGGTCGATTTCGTCCTTGACCGTGAGCTCGCCCAGCGAGATCCCACCGAAGGGCCTTTCGGCCTCGGCACCCACGCTGAACTGGATCGGGGCGATGCCCGGCTTCTCCGGGGCCGGGTCGACGGCCGCGCAGCCTTCGAAGCTCAGTTTGAGCCCGCCCACGGGCTTGCCACGCACCTGGATGGCGCTGTTGGCAGGGCTCTCGAACCGGCAGTTGACGTACTCGATGGACCCGCCCACCGCGGCCTGCTCCGTGTTGCCGGTAGCCAGGAAGGTGCCGGAGCTATCGCCGATGGAGCGGCAGTTTTCGAAGCGCAGGGAGACATCTTCCGAGCTTGCGTCCAGGGTGGGGATGTAGATGGCATAGCCCACGCCCACATTGCCCTGGGTGGTGCAGTCGCGCATGACGCAGTTGACCAGGCGCTCGGTGGTGAGATTGGGCTCGAAGTCGATGCCGGCCTGGGGCGCCGTGCCGCCGGTATCGCGCATGATGGTATTCTCGATCAGCAGGTTCTCGGCGGTGATCACGCTGATGCCCTGGCGGTAGTTGCGGTCGCACAGTACATCCTGAATGACGATGTCCTTGTTGGTCACCCCGGCCTGTCCGGCGCCCAGGTAGATGCCGTCGCCCCCGCTCTCGGCCAGTGTCAACCCGAGGACCTGGACGTTGGTGCAACTGCGGATACTCAGGCAGTGGCGCCACTCGGCCTTCTCATACGCGGGGCCGTCGTAGTCGGCCCGGTGCATGCGCAGTGTGGCCCCATAGCCGTAGAGGATGATGTTCTGCTTGAGGCTCGCGGTGAGAAGCGAGTCCGTCTTGCCCTTGAAGGCACCCTTCTTGGCGACAACCTCGACGCCCTCCTCGAACACGATCTGCTGATTGCTGACGAGGGTCATCTTGTCCACGATCCAGGGCTTGCCGACGTTGTCCACAATCAGTCTGGGGACCCCGGAATCGATGGCGGCCTGCAGAGCGGCTGTGGCCTCGGTCTCGTCGAAGCCCCACCAGGAGGCTTTGGCTTCCGTGAGCTTCCCGTCGGCCACGTCGTCGATGGCCTGCTGGTTCACCTGCGAGAAGGCGGCTGGTGACATGATGCACCCCACGGTGACACAGATGGCGAGAGTGACGGCCAAGGGTAGGCTGACTCGCATGCTGAGGGTCTCCTTTGGGCGCGGCGGGGCATGGTGGTGGCGTGCATTGTGTGATACCAATGTCTTCGCGGAACAGGTGGCGGAGACCTCTTCGGGGAATGGGGGCGGGGAGCAAGGCGGGGATACGGCGGGTCGTCGCCACCTTCTCCAGGACGCTCGCTTTGCTCGCCAGGCGAGGTGCGAACGGCCAACGGCGGACCCGCAACTCACATTATGCAGGTTCTGGGCGGGCGCCGACTCACGTCGCCTCACCCCCCCCCTCTCCCTTACTCGCCGATACGACCGGCGAGACGGGAGGAGGGGGGAGA
>CAZXDD010000828.1:0-2719 GCA_964639415.1 uncultured Armatimonadia bacterium | reverse complement strand
CGAGATGGAATCTCGTGACTGGAGTTCAGACGTGTGCTCTTCCGATCTCCTGTGTGGCCAAGAAGGCCGAGGCGGAGCGCGCCGAGGTCGAGGGCCTCGTGGACTGCGTGCTGACCTTCCGCGAGCTCACGGAGTGGCTTCAGCGCGAGGGGATCGACCTGCAGAAGCTGGAGGAGAGCGATTTCGACGAGGAGCCGGAGGGGGACGCCCGGTTCTTTCCGGTGGAGGGCGGCAGTCTGCGCACGGCCGAGCTCAATGCCGATCTGCTGGCGGCCAATAGCGTGGCGGTCTGCGGCTTTGATGAGCTGCAGCAGGCCTTTTCGGCCCTGCGGGACGATCGCAGCCCGGTGCTGGTGGAGCCGCTGTTTTGCCCCTCCGGCTGTGTGGGTGGGCCCGGAGTGCCCAGGGAACAGAACCTGTATGACCGACGGCGGGAGCTCATCAGCTACGCCGGGGCCCACCGGGGCCGCACTCCCGGAGAGGCCTGGGACGATGGGATACTCCTGACCCAGTTTGGGCCGCGGGAGGTCCCCGGCCGGCAGGAGGTCGCTGAGGAGGAGATCCGCCGGGTACTGGCGCTGACCGGCAAGACCTCTCCCGAGGACGAGCTCAACTGCGGCGCCTGTGGCTACGCCTCCTGTCGGGAGAAGGCCATCGCCGTCATCCGCGGCATGGCCGAGCCGGAGATGTGCATCCCCTACATGCGGCGCCTGGCCGAGCAGCGGACAGATCGCATCATCGAGACCAGCCCCAACGGCATCGTCATCGTCGATGACCGCCTGAACATCATCAGCATGAACCCGGCCTTCAGACGCTACTTCATGTGCACCGAGGCCGTACTGGGCAAGCGTGTCTCGTACCTGATGGACCCGGACCCCTTCGAGCGGGTGGTCTCGGGCGCCGAGAGCATCGTGGAGACGGTGACCCGCCACGAAAAGTACCACATCGTCTGCCACCAGATCATCTACCCGTTGCCCGAGGAGAACCAGTACGTGGGGATCTTCGTCAACATCACCCGCAGCCAGGCCGACAGGGAGAAACTGGACCACCTGCGCGCACAGACCATCACCCAGGCCCAGGAGCTCCTGGAACACCAGATCGACATGGCCCAACGCATCGGGCAGTTCCTGGGTGAGAGCGCCGCGCAGGGCGAGCGGCTGGTGGAGAATCTGATGAACATGGCCCGCAGCGAACAGCAGTCAGGCCCCGAGGAGGAGGGAGACCGCTGGCCTCGCAATACCTACACGTCGAGATCGTGACCGCGCAGAGCTCCAAGCGGCCGGGGGCTCCCTGCGGCGATGCCGTAGCCGGCGAGCGCACCGCGACCTCAACCACCCTCATCTGCGCCGACGGCATGGGGTCGGGGATCAAGGCCCACGTCGCCGCCGAGATGTGCGCCGCCAGGGCGCTGGAGCTGCTGAGGGTGGGGTTCTCCCTCAGGCGCGCCTTCGCCAGCCTCGTCAGGACCATGGAGCAGGCCAAGCGGGACCACACACCGTACGTGGCCTTCAGCCTGGTGCGCGTGCTCAATGACGGCGAGACCACGGTCCTGTCCTACGAGGCGCCGGGACCGATCCTCATCGAGCGCCATCACGCCACCGCACTGCCGCAGCGCACGGTTGTGGTCGAGAGCGCCGTCACCGAGGAGACCAACTGCCATCTGGCTCCCGGCGAGGGCGTCCTGGTGTTCAGCGACGGGGTCAGCCAAGCCGGACTGGGGGGCATGCTCTCCCGGGGCTGGCAGACCGAGGGGGCCGCGAGCTTCGTCAACGACCTGTGCTCCAGCGGGACGCCGCTGGCCGACATCCCGGGGCGGGTGCAGGAGAAGGCGGTACAGTACAGCGCCGGCACCGTAGGAGATGACGTCACCGCCGCACTGGCTCTCTGTCGGGTGGGCAATGTGGTCACGATCCTCACCGGCCCTCCCGGCACCCGCCAGAAGGACGGCGAGGCGGCCGGCAAGCTGCTGAAGTCTCCGGGGGCCAAGGTGGTCTGTGGCGCCACGACGGCGGACGTCGTCGCCCGCTACCTGGGGACCGAGGTCAGCATCGACCGCGAGGTGGACAGCCTCCTGGCGCCACCCAGCTACGTGATCGAAGGCGTCGACCTGGTGACCGAGGGGGCCGTGACGCTCAATCAGCTCTACAACGTGCTGGACGAGGACCCGGAGACCTTCGACGAGATCAGTGGCGTCACGAGGCTCTATGACATGCTGCGCGGGGCCGATCGGGTGAACCTGATCGTGGGCACGGCTCAGAACCCGGCCAACGCCCACGTGAGCTTCCGGCAGCAGGGCATCATGCCGCGGGCCCGCATCGTACCGATGATCGCCGACAAGCTCCGCGAGGCGGGCAAGTTGGTGGTGGTGGAGAAGGTGTGAACGCATATGCCGTGAGTGGGGCGGGCTCTCCACTCAGATTATGCATGAATGCACCGGGGACACATTTGGACGCAAGCGCGCCCGAAACGCCGGCGCCAAGGTCGTTCTCCCCCCTCATCCCGTCTCGCCGGTCGTATCGGCGAGTAAGGGAGAGGGGGGCTGGGGGGTGAGGCGACGTGAATCGGCGCCTGCCCGGAACCTGCATGATCTGAGCTTCCAGCCCGCCGCGTATATGCCGTGAGTGCGGCGGGCTTTCCACTCAGATTATGCATGAATGCACCGGTGACACATTTGGACGCAAGCGCGCCCGAAACGCCGGCGCCAAGGTCGTTCTCCCCC
>CAZXDD010000827.1:0-2726 GCA_964639415.1 uncultured Armatimonadia bacterium | reverse complement strand
GCCCGGCGGGTCCAGTAGCTCCAGGAGCCAGACGTGCGCTACCGCCGCACCGCTCTCGGGCTCGATGGGCTCCTCGCAGGACCGGCGGGACACGGTGAAGCGGATCGCCTCCTGCCGGGGGTAGAATACGAACATCTGCTCATAGGGCCGGCCGTCGCAGGGGTATTCGCGGCCGGTGTAGGCCCCGCCGCCCACGTTGTCCCAGGGCGGCTGAATGCGAATCGTCGTGTACCGCTCCCGGTCGTTGACGGACTGGTACATCATCAAGTGCGGGTTGCGGGGATGCTCGCAGGTGGCCGTATAGGCAAAGTAGCTCAGTCTATCGCGGGCCGAGGTGACCCGATAGCTGCGGCCAGCGATGCTCAGCAGCCGGCTCTTGCCGCCCAGCCCGCCGTCCTCGCTGAACTCGTGGTCCGTCCTTGTGGCGTCGATGTGGTCCACCAGGCGCACGCGCACGAAGTCCGCTCCGCTCGGCCCTCCCTGCTTGCAGATGCGCTGCACCGTGTCCCGCCAGCCGATATCGGCCAGGGACTTTGTCCCCTCATCGGCCACGCACCAGTACACGCCGTCGGCATCCAGCGGGACATAGGGCACCCCGTCCACGACTATCCTCCCCTCGCCGTCCAGCTTCCATTCGTGCTGCACCCCCGTGGGGTCGGTGAAAGAGCCCTCCGAGGCTTCTTCCGGTCCGGGCGGCGCGGGCAGCCGCCCCGCCCCGGCCACCGCCGGGGGACGGAAGCTCGCCTCGCCCACGGTGTACCCACTGCGATCCGTGTAGAAGGTGCCGCGCACTTCCAGGCCTATTTCCACCCTCCCCGGCTCCAGCAGGTACCCTGTATCGGGCAGAATCTGCGCCGTGAAGGTCTCCGTATGCTCCACTCCCGGCCGCCAGTCCCAGGTCTTCCTGTTGGGTTGGAAGACCGCCACATCCAACGCCGGTCCCCCGCCCTGCTTAACCGTGAGTACGATCGGGTAGCTCTCGCGCAGGGGCTGGGTGGGCTTCCAGGTAGCGGTGACCGCCAAGGGGCGCCCGATCTCGATGCGCTCCGGGACCTCAGCCCCCACCAGCTCGAGGGGCTGCTTGGGCCCCAGATAGGGCAGAGGGAAGCTCGCCTGGCCGCTCCACGGCGGGCAGGGGTACTTGCCCACGACGGAAGCGGCGCCCCAGGCCCCGTCATCGTAATCCACTGCCGCCCAGCCCTCCGGCGCGGCGACGGCCGCCCTCCAGCTCTCATCGCTGGCCACATGCACGAACCGGCCGTCCTCACAGGTCGCTCCAAACTCCAGCAGCAGCCCGGCGGCGCCGGGCTCGTCGTTCTCGCAGGCCACGGCAAGGACGTTGTCACCGACCCGCAACTTGTCCAGCAGGTCGTAGGTCTCCACGCTGTACCAGTCCGTATCGCGGCCGATGAACTCACCATTGAGGTAGAGCGCATACTGATTGTCGCACGTGACGACGCAGGTGGCCTCGACCGGCTGCGCGGGCACGTCGAACCTCTTGCGGAAGACGCGGCTGAGCTGCTCTGGCTCACCCGGAGACCAGATCCAGCTCGCCGTCCAGGTGCCCTCGGTGAAGGGAGCCGGTCTCGCCTCAGGCGGAGGCTGATAGGGCTCCAGCAGCGTGTAGCTCGCCCCGACCGGCACGGAGACCGTGAGATCATCCACCAATCCGCCGCTGAGCTGAGCCCGGAAGCCCAGCCCGCCCACCTTGTAGTCGGCATCGCGCAGCGTGGCCACCGGCTCACCGTCCACATAGCCCCGCAACTGGTCGCCCTCCAGCTCGACCTTCACATCCAGCCAGGTATCGGCCGGGGGCGTCTGCCCGCTGCGCTCGCCGGCGATGGGCCACGGCGAGTCGCCGTGAGCGCGCTTGAGAAACCCCGGCGGATCGCCGCCCTCTATGCGGGTGTCCACGCGGAAGATGTAGTAGTCGTCCGTGTCGATGTCATAGCGCAAGAGCAGCTCCACGAGCCCTTCGCCCTCCACCTTGACCCTGTATTCGATGGTGGCATCGGTGAGGCCGAACACGGGCACCAGGGTGAGGCCGGATTCCACCCTCAGGGCCCCGCCCTGAGGGTCGAGACCCCAGCGCGGCAGGGGGCCGGAGAAGTCCTCGGACAGGGCAGTCTGCATGTCCTGGCAAGAGACGGGGAGGCAGGTGAGGACAACAAGCGCGGCGGAAAGGCAAGCGCGGGCGCACATGGCGGTGACTCCGGGGAGAAGGATGCAGAGCGGTTCGCCGCAGCGAGAAGGGGGACCTTTTGGGGAGCCGGCGCGCGTCAGCGGTTGTGGACGGGGACGAGCGAGAGTTCAGGAGGTCTCGATGCCGGACGGCTCAGGCGACGTGTGTGTCGACACATTGGTGCGGCCTGGATCACTGGGAAACGGTTGAGCGTCGCAATGGTGGATAGAATGACAGGTTCAATGGAACGTCTGTGGAAAGGACTGTCTGTTTCCATGGCGAAATATGTGTCTATCCCTCTCGGAGAAGCCTGGCCCCAAGCCGATGAGGTGCTCCGGGAGGGTGGGTGGCAACGGACGACAGCCGTCCAATCGACCGCCGACTCGCGCCTGGTACTCACACTATGCATGAACACACTGGGGCCACATTGCGCCATTCCCGAGTCCGGAAAAGTCGAAGTACTGCCGTTCTCCCCCCTCCTCCCATCTCCGCCGGCCGTTTGGCGGAGTAAGGGAGAGGGGGGCTGGGGGGTGAGGTGACGTGA
>CAZXDD010000826.1:0-2744 GCA_964639415.1 uncultured Armatimonadia bacterium | reverse complement strand
TTCCCTCTCCTTCGCTGAAGGACGCTCAGGAGAGGGCTAACGGCCGGTTTCCGTCGCCGGTTCGGTGGGCTTCCCCCTCACGCTCCGCTCCAGCCCTGGGGGCTGTCACGGAGACCTCTCCCGGACGCCCGCTTCGCGGGCTGCGAGAGGTGGAACGGCTAACGGCGTCCTGAGGCCCGGCCCGCCTTTCTCATGCGCCCGCACGGCGGGCGCTCGGAGAGGGGGGAACGGCGGGGACGGCCGTGGCGGGTGTCGCGCGGAAACGGTTGGGAGCGCGAGGCAACCATGCAGACCATCGAGAGTCCACAAAACGAGCGCGTCAAGCTGGCGCGCTCGTTGCACGAGTCCAAAGGCCGGCGCGAGACCGGCCTGTTCCTGGCCGAGGGGCCGGCGGCCGTGGCCGAGGCGCTCCTGTATGCCCCCGGTATCCAGTGGGTGGCGTGGTGCGAGGAACTGGGCGATGAGGAGGAGGCCGACCTGGCCGCCTCGGCGCAGGAGGCGGGGATCGCGGTGCTGGCCATGGCCGAGCGCGCCTTCCGGGCACTGAGCGACACCCGCTCGCCCCAGGGCATCGCCGCCGTCCTGCGCCAGAACCTGTGGTCCCTGGATGCCCTCCGGCCCCCCGACGGCGCGGCGACCTACCTCGTCGTGCACGAGCTACGCGACCCGGGGAACCTGGGGAGCATGATCCGCTCCGCCGACGCCTTCGGTGCCAACGGGGTACTGCTCAGCGGCTCCTGCGTGGACCCGTACGACCCGAAGGTGGTTCGCGCCACCGCGGGGTCGCTGTTCCATATCCCCGTGGCCGAGGCGGACTGGGAGCAGGTTGTCGGCTGGGCCGAGACGCACCGCATCAAGCTGCTGGCGGCCGACCTCGAGGCCCAGCACGAGCTGGGGAATGCCGCCCTGGCGCGACGCATTGGCTTTGTCATCGGTAACGAAGCCCACGGCCTGCCGCAAGAGGTCTTGCAGGGCGTGGCGTTTACGATTAGAATCCCCATGTACGGTGCGGCCGAGAGCCTCAACGCCGCCGGCGCGGCGGCGGTACTGCTCTACGAGGCCGCCAGAAGCCACCGGTCCGCGCCCTCGTAGGCCACCGAGCTCGAGAGCAAAGCGGTTCTCCGCCCTTCGTGGGCCAGACCCATCTAGCATCCAGCGGCCCGCGGTCGATACAGGACGCACTCACAACTGAATACCCAAAGGTCCCGACGGAGAAAAGTAGGCGAAAAGGCGAGGTGACAGAGAAGAGGAGTCACCGGCTGAGAACTCCTCTCACCGACGCATCGCTGAAGTTCACTCCCGAACCGCAGGCTGAAGCGAGAGGATAGGCTTCTCGTGCGTAGGCTGCGCCGGCTCGTTCCACCGTTACCCGGAACCCCGCTTGCTAGAGATAGGGTGGTACAGCGAAAGCCCCCGGCTTTCGTCCCTTGGGACGATGCGGGGGCGTTCTGTTTGGGGGTGGGGATTGGGGGGGGGGGGAGGGGGGAACGGCGATGGCGGAACGGCCGTCGCGGGTGGCGCGTAACGGTGGGGACGGTGGGGACGGTGGGGACGGTGGGCAAGACACTCCGTAACTACAGGGAGGCAGACCATGGAGGAGAGACTGAAAGCACTTCAGGCCGAGGCGGAGGCCGCTCTGCGGGCCGTTGGCTCGGAGCAGGAACTGGCCGAGGTCCGCGCCCGCTACCTCGGTCGCAAGGGCACACTGCGCGAGATTCGGCAGTCCATCGGCACGCTGGCGGAAGAGGAGCGTCCGCTGGTGGGGCAGTGGTGCAACCAGGTGCAGAAGGCGCTGGACGCCGTGGTGGAGCAGATCAGCGCCGCCCTGGCCGCAGGCAAGCTGGCCTCGGCACAGGCGGAGGAGACCGTGGACGTCACGCTGCCCGGCCGGATGCCGCGCGTCGGCCACGAGCATCCGCTCCTGGCCACCATGGAAGACCTGGTGGCCATCTTCCTGGGCCTGGGCTTCCAGGTGGCCGAGGGGCCGGAAGTGGAGAACTACCACTACGGCTTCGAGGCCCTCAACTATCCCGACGACCACCCGGCGATGGATGAGCAGATGACCTTCTACATCGACGACGACGTGCTCTTGCGCAGCCAGACCTCCACCGTGCAGATACGCGTCATGGAGAGCCAGGCGCCTCCGGTGCGGGTCGTGGTGCCCGGCCGCTGCTTCCGTCGAGACACCGTGGACGCCACCCACAGCCACACCTTCCACCAGATCGAGGGCCTGCTGGTGGATGAGGGCGTGACCATGGCCGACCTGCGCGGGACACTGGAGGCGTTCGCCCACGGGCTCTACGGCCAGGACTGCCACGTGCGGTTCCGGCCGGACTTCTTCCCGTTCACCGAGCCCAGCGCCGAGATCGCCCTGACCTGCACCATGTGCCACGGCGCCGGCTGCAAGGTGTGCTCCCGCACCGGGTACCTGGAGGTGGGGGGCTGCGGGATGGTGGACCCCAATGTTCTACAGGCCGTGGGGTACGACTCGGAACGCTACACCGGCTACGCCTTCGGGATGGGTGTGGAGCGCCTGACCATGCTGCGCCACGGGATCGATGACATCCGCCTGCTGTACTCGGGTGACATGAGGTTCCTGGGGCAGTTCTAGACACGGTCCGGGGCGGGTGGCGGTGTACCCCCTCACCCGTGCGGCCGGATACGGCCCGGCCGCCCGGCCTCTCCCGAGGGGCTGGCACGGGCACACACTTGACACCGCGGCCATTGTAGGCTACGGTGGGGGC
>CAZXDD010000825.1:0-2749 GCA_964639415.1 uncultured Armatimonadia bacterium | reverse complement strand
ACTCCCGGCGAATGCGGGCTTTTCCCCCGGACCTCTGTGTTGCCGCCGCCCATCGACGTTTGAACGACTCAAGCCAGCATTCGCGGACCCGGAGGCTTCATGCCCCGGGTCCGCAGTGTTTGCGGGACCGTCCACCGGCTCCGGGGGGCGTACCCCACGCTCAGAGCTCGAATCTCTCGGCATGCACGCGCCCGGAGGGCACGCCCAGCCGGCGCAGGGCCACCGAGACGAGTCTGACCATCGCCGGCGGGCCGCAGAGCAGCACCCGGTGGCTCTTGAGCTCCTCGGCCGCCAGGTGCTTGAGCAACGCATCGTCCACCAGACCCCGACTCCCCACATAGTCGCCCTGCGAGGACATCACGTGATGCACCCTGAGGTCGGGCATCGCCTCCTGCAGCGCCGCCAGCTCGCGGGCGTAGAGGATGTCGGCCTCGGTCTTGTTCCCCCAGATCAGCGTCACGCGCCGGGTGTCTCCGGTGGCCGCCATGTGCCGCAGCATGCTCAGCAGCGGCGTGATACCCACTCCCCCCGCGACCATCAGCAGATCACCCGGAGGCAGCAGCAGGTGCGAGAACCACCCGTAGGGGCCCTCGAGGGTGGCCTGATCGCCCTCCTTCAGGGAACCGATCCGGCAGGTGAAATCCCCGCTCTGCTTGATGGTGAACTCCACGGCCCCCGACCTGACGGGACAGGAGGAGATCGTGAAGGGATGCTGCTCCGGCGGGAGGCCGTCGGCGAGGAACCGAACGAAAGCGAACTGTCCGGGGACCTGCCGGATGCCGCCGTGGCCCATGGGCTCGAGGGCGACGCGGTAGGTGTCGTGACTGACGGGGCGGACGGAGGTCACACGGTACCGGCGCCTGTCCAAAAGCCGCGGCCGCACCACCTTGGCCCACAGAAAGAGCAGCACGTAGGCCGCGAAGACCGTCAGCCAGAAGGCCCGCGGCCAGCCGGTGCGCAGGCTGCCTCCGAGCTGCGTGGCGTGAGCCGTCACCATCGCCACCACCACGAAGCCCGCATAGTGCAGCCAATGCCAGGCCTCGTAGCGCAGGCCGAGCAGAGCCCTCCAGTCACTGGTGAGCACCAGCAGGACGAGGAGCGCGGCGATCGCAATGCCGCCGATCTCGGGCAGGATCTCGGCCCGCAACGGCCCCAGTACGTAGCGGCCCGAGGCGTACAGGAAGGCCGGATGCGCCGCGGCAAGGGTGAGAGCGACCGCCCCCAGGTACCGATGGCAGCGCAGGGCCCGATCCAGGCCGCGGGCGCGGTCCACCACGGACAGGCGGGCGCTGAGAGAGAACTGCAGCATCAGCAACATCGCCGCCAGCAGAGCCGTCACCCGCCCCAGAGTGACCAGGACCGCGTCGGGGCCCCCCCCGGCGGGGTGGCCGGAGAGGCCGATCCATGCGGCTACAGCAAGCAGGGCCCCCATGACCGCAGCCAGGGCCACCCGCGCCAGGGCCCGCGAGGGGCCTGAGATGACTTCGGGCCTCGCGACCTCGGCGCCCCACACCCCGCGCCCCGCCTCCTCGTAGGGCCCCTCCGCCCGGATGGCGCAGGAGACCGGACCCGAGACGGTATGGCGCCAGTAGTCGAGAACCACCCATGCCAGCGGCACTTTGCCCGCGACAATGAGGATGTCCGGGAAAGTCGTGAGCAGCAGAACATTGGGCAGCGTCAGCGGCTGCGACCACCCCACCACCGAGTGCCAGGCCATGGTCACCGTTCCGACGACGGCGGTGAGGACGGTCAGAGCGAAGCCCCAGCCCGCGGTGGTACGCCCGGCCAGCAGTACGGGCAGGAGCACCACGTTGGCCACGCCGAACACCACGGGGACCCAGTAGTACGCACTTGCGCCGGGCGGATGGATCCTGATGTGCAGCAGCAGGCCTCCGGCGGAGATGAGAATGAAGGCCCAGATCGGGGCACGAACAGGCTGGGGGAACATGGCGGGAGGTCCTCCGGGGGCAGGCCGCAACGGCCGGGTTGGTCGCCTCGGGCGAGTTCCCTTTCACCATCGCGGGGCGGAGCACCTTGCTTGTGCGGACCTGCGGGGCTGCGAACGGCGCGGCCACCAACGGCCCGCGGCCGGCCCCGCGCCGCCATCCCGGGGGCAACAACGGCTACGGCAGGAAGCGCACGGCGTTGTGGGCGCTGATCCCATCGCGCCCACGCTGTGCTGGGAGCTTTAGTGGTTGCACACAATCCGGTGGAGGCGGTACAGCCCAGGAGGCCTGCGCTTCCCGCGCTTGCCGGTCTCATGGTCGGGCCGCATGGGCTCTCCTTTGGGGTCTGCTTGCCCGTGGGACCAAAGTGAGACCTACGCTCTTCCACTGCCGGCAAGACCCCTCGCGCATCCGTTCGACTGCCCCTGCCCCCATGGGAATGGGGGCAGGGGCAGCAATGGCAAGGGCAACGGCCTTCGCCCCACCCGATGCTCCAGCACCGCCCTTGCTCACTGTAACCCATGTATGGTACTCACCCATCTGAAGCCACTCCCCTCGCTTGACGGTCTCGGAAGCCCGGTGCTATCATTTCCTCCAGTACGTTGGCTCGTCGAACCGCGCCGCCAGGAGAGTGTCCGATGCGCCTGCTATGGATCGTCCCCGTCCTGCTTGTCGCCCTGATCTGCGGCTGTCCCACCTCCGGCACCCGCCGGCAGCCGGCGACGCCACCCGACACCCCCCAGACGGTGCCCGCCAATGTGCCCTCGGAGCAGCCCCCCGAGACGGTCCCGGCTTTGACCTTC
>CAZXDD010000824.1:0-2752 GCA_964639415.1 uncultured Armatimonadia bacterium | reverse complement strand
CCCTACACGACGCTCTTCCGATCTCAGGAGCGTCATGGAGGCCTGGAGCTTGAGGCCTGCGGCCTCGAAGCGCGGGAGCAAGTCGGCCACCCAGTCGTGGGGATTGGTGGTCCACCAGGAGTATTGCTTGCGGTCGGGCGCCACGACCATGCGGAAGTCGTCGGCGGGCTCGCGCTCCGAGGGGAAGCGGGGACCGTGGTACCAGGCTACAGGATAGCCAAAGTGTGTCTGGCCCGTGTAGGCGGCGTACTGGGTCACCCGCTCCATCCACTCCTCGGGTGTGCGCGCGCCCTGGCTGGCCCCTGTCCCGCAGGGGTCCTCGTACTGGATGCCGAACTGCCGCCGCTGCGTCTCGCCCTGGATGGCGATGGGCTTCATGGGCGGAAGGTCGGCAAGCTCGTGGACCTCGATGCTCGCCGCCGCCGCGGGCTCCCCGTGGCCCCAGGTCATGAGCACGACGCTGCAGTCCTCCCAGCGGGGCCAGAAGACCACCTGAAGCTCCTGCATGCTCCGGCTCACCGGCTGGGCGACGCCGGTGAAGACCCCGGTGGTGAGGTCATAGCAGGTGCCGTCCATGACGCACATGTACCGGCGCTTGTCGTCGGGGTAGCGCACCACCAGCAGGTGAGGGCGGCCAACGCGCTTGACCGAGAACCGGTAACCGAAGCGCGAGGCGGGCACGCTTCCGGCCTCCCTGTATGCTCCCAGCGGCGAATGCACCACCCGCACGTCGTCGTGGCCGAAGTACCGCTCCGGCGGGCATTCGGCGGTGCAGTCGATGGATGCGATGTGGTCGATACGCTCGACGGACATGCGTGCCTCCGGCTGGGTACATGGGCTCGAGGCCCGTGGAGTGTCTGCCCGACGGCCGCTGTGGGCCGTTGCTCCGTCTTGTCGTTCTGTGTGGGCCCCCGCGTACTCTGTGTCTCCGTGGTCCGGCTTCGCCATCTGTTTCTGTCAGCCCAGCTCCGCCACCAGCACTCCTTCTCTCCCCAGCGGGAACTGGTCGACGACCGCTCCCGTCGGCCCGAACACCCAGGCACCGCCGAAGCCGCCTCCGCCCAGGCCCACGTCGGCCAGGTAGTTGACGGTCAGAGTGAGGGTGCCCGCGGCCCTCGCCCGCAGAGCGTAAGCGGAGACCTCGCCACCGTCCCACCGATCCTGGGAGCTCGATCCGTCGGAGAAGCAGCGCGCCATGGGATGCAGGATCACGTCGGGTCGCACGGCACGAACGCGCTCCACGACCTCGTCACTGAACAGGTCGCCGCAGATGGCAAAGGCCAGTCGCCCCAGCGGCGTATCGACGGCGCCCAGGTCGCTGCCCTCGCAGTACGTGTTGGGCGGGACGCGCGACGCGTGCCAGTGGCTGTCGATGCGACGATAGGACAGAGCCAGGCTCCCGTCGGGGCTGAGCAGCACCGCCGAGTCGTACAACCGGGTGCCCTCGCGCTCCAGGAACCCCACGCCGAGCCACACGCACAGGATGCGGCTGATCTGCCCGAGGCGATCCGTGATCGGTCCGGGGATCGTCGTCCCCAGGGCAAGATCGTCCTCGAAGCGGTCCGTGAGCGATAGGCCCGTTGTCACCGCTTCGGGGAAGAGGACGAGATCGGCCTCCTCGGCCACCGCGTCCTCGGCCAGCCGCGCGATGGTGCTCAGGTTGGTCTCGACATCCGTCGTGATCCTTGGCACAGCAAGGCCGACGCGCATGGCATTCGGGTCTCCCGAGCGTCATCTCTCGTTCTGTCTCGCCGTCCGCTGCAGTGTCCGTCCCCGTCCGGGGCGTTCCGGCGCCTGTCGCTGATCCCCACAGCCTCGCCGTGCTCCGCCGTTCCCTGCGCTCTCCCGGTCTCTGTGTCTCTGTGGTCAGCCGTCCGCCGTTCTCCGTGGCTCTCTGTGCTCTCCGTGTCTCCGTGGTGAGGTGTTGGCCTCTATCCGTTCCCCTCCGCTCTCCCCGCTCAGAATGGATTGGCCGGCATCAGCTCCCACGCCTTCACCGACGCAACCGTGGCCGCCTCCTCGCCGGCCACCAGCGCCACCCCTGTGCCCTCCAGCGTCGGGTAGACGCGCCTGGCGATGGCCTGGCGGTCATTGGCGTAGACCTCCACGATCGACCGGTCTACGAAGATGCGCAGTGCCAGGGGCTCGTTGTCGGCCAGGACCAGAGGGGCAGTCTCGAGTTGCTTGCTGCCGAAGCCCAGGCTGGAGTTGGTGGTGTTGAGGCTGAGCTTGCCCTCGGCGGGGTCGTACGCGATCACCGTGCGCTCGCGGCCGTCCTCCGAGCGGCAGACCTCAATGCTGCACCGGCCCACCTGATCCGGCCCCTGGCCCACCTGCAGCTCGCACAGCTCGCCGTCGAGCCCGTCGAGCTCCAGGCTGCCGCCGGCGGGGAGCTGCAGATTGCCCCAGCGATGCTCCTCCTGCCGCAGGCTCTGCAGCTCATCGGCGGGCCGAAGCCTCAGCGTGCCGTCATCGCCCAGCCACAGCAAGCGCGGGAGGCCATAGATGCCCTGCCAGCCCTGGATGTCGATGTGCTCCCGGGGCGGATTGTCCAGCATCCAGGACCACATCACCAGCCGGCCGCGGTCGTCGACGAGCGCTTCGGGAGCGAAGTAGGCGTTGTCGGCCCAGGTCATGCGCCCGTGGGTCTCGGGAGTGAACTGGTCGCCCTCGTAGGTGCCCACGTAGTACTGGCAGCCGTCGCAGTGGCTGATGAACAGCAGCAGATGCCTGTCGCTGGGCGCGCCGCCCT
>CAZXDD010000823.1:0-2763 GCA_964639415.1 uncultured Armatimonadia bacterium | reverse complement strand
GTGGCCGGCATGATGCAGTACGGGGTGCTGGTGAAGAAGGCCTCGTCGGCCGTGTACACATCATACGGCTGCAGGGGCGTGATCTCAACGGCGATGCCTTTGTCCCTTGCGATGTCGATGGTGGTCTGGCGGGTCACTCCGGCCAATGCCTGCCACGTGGGCGGGGTCTTGAGCACACCGTCCTGGACCAGGAAGAAGTTGCCGCCCTTGTTCTCGGCCAGGAAGCCGTCCGTGTCCAGGATGATGCCCTGGGCCCGCGGGTCCACGAGCTTGGTCTCCAGCTCCGCCAGCGTGTAGGCCATGCGGCTGCGGTTCTTGATCTTCGGATCGAGGCTCTGGGCCGGCATCATGCGGGACATCGGGGTCACGGCATGACAGCCGCGCACGTAGAACTCCGCCCAGTAGTCCAGGTTCATCGGCGCCGTGTGGATGATGACGGTGGGCAGGCGCTTTGTGGACTGGTCGCCCGAGGGCGGGTAGGCCCCACGGGAGATGTTGTGCACGATCCAGAGGTCCTCGTCGCCGTATGCGGGCAGATTGCGCTCCATGACTTCCAGCGAGACCCGCTCCATCTCGTCGGGGCTGACCTCCGGGTTCAGCCGCATGATCTTGAGTGACAGGAATAGCCGCCGGACGTGCTCGCGCAGCTTGAAGGGCCTCTGGAGAAACGTGCGGGTCGACTCCGTGGCCGTGTCGCCGAGCATGACCGCCGAGTCGAACACCGAGATCTTCGCTTCGCTCTCGGGGTAGAACTCCCCGCTGATGTAGACCAGTCGCTCGGACATGCAGGATCCCTCTTTCACCCGTCGCCGTGTCTGTGGCCGGCAGGGCCGGTAGTTCGCCGGGCGCCGGGAGGGGACCTTGTGGGGAAGGAAGGGTGAGGGCCGAGGAGGAAGAAGCCATAGAGATGTTGGATGGCCGCTGCACGCCGGTAGAGGGCGCTGAGGCCATGGGGGGGGCGGCGTACGGGCGGAAGGCTCCGCCGCCGGTGCAGCACAGAGCCGGCCCCATGGACAACGCCGCCGCATCGCGCGCAGCATCGGTCGGCGGCTTTTATCACCGCACCCATCGCGATCACTGCTGCGGAGTGCCCGAAGATGCCCGGACCGCCCACCGCCAAGACCGCTGTGCTGCTGCTCGCCCTGGCTTCCGTCACCTGCGCCCAGTCGCCCACGTTCCTTGCAGGCGGCGAGGATGTGATCTACTGGGAGCAGCCGTGGGTGGCCCAGAGCCTGTCGTACCCGGCCGGTGCCTACGTGCGAGGCCTGGAGGCTGCGTTCAAGGACGGCCTGGAGGGCAACAGGCTGCGCGTCGAGTTCTTCAGGAGCTATGACGGTGCGGGCGGTTTCGGTGAGCCGATCCAGGCCGAGACCATTGTTGTTGGCCCGAACGTCGAGGCCGCCTATGGGTTCACGCCTCCGGTGAGACTCGAGGGCTCGCCCGACGGTGTCTACTACATGAGGCTGTCGCCCGCGACCGGAGGCGTGGTGCATGTTGCCGCCCGCTGGGGCGACGAGGGCACCGACCCGCTGCGCCACGGCGGCGCAGGGCGTCTCATCATCCCTGCGGAGCCCCGGGGCGTCGACGAGCCCCGTTTCCGCTACGATCTGGCGAATCTGCGCGTCATCACCGGCCCTGTCCCTCGCGAGGCCGTGAGCGTACTCGACTTCGGGGCGCGGGGCGACGGCGCCACCGATGACACCGCGGCCTTCGCGCGCGCCCTGGCCTCCGGGGCGGGAAGGGTGCGGGTGCCCGCGGGGCGCTACGCGCTGGGGCCGGGGTCCGTGACGGTTCCGGCCGGGGTCATGCTCTGTGGCGACGGTCCGTCCACTTCACTGTGCGCGGCCGCGGGCACCGGAGAGCTGCTGAACCTGGGCCCGCGATCTCAGGTCCGCGACCTGAATATCGATGGGGCACAGGCGCTGCAGGGCGGCACCAATGACGGCCTCATCGTCCTGCGGCACGCCGACGGCTGCCTGGTGGAGCGGGTGTCCATCACCGACTGCGACCGCGCCTGCATCCTCGCCGACCACGCCAACGACCTGACGGTCCGCGGCTGCGAGTTCCGTCGCATCGGTCTGGCGGTCTCCCTCGTGTTCTGCAGTCGCGTGAAGGTCACGGACAACACCGTGGCCGACGCCCGCATCCACGGCATCCAGTTCTGGGGCAACTGGCAGTTCGAGCGCCGGGAGTGCGAGGACCTGCTGATCTCGGGCAACAGAGTGTACAACGGTGGCGGCGGCCCGATATGGGGCACCGGAGGGCGGCGCGTGGTGATGGTGGGCAACATCGTCGACGGCGCCGAGGATGTCGGGCTCGATCTGGAGTGGTGCGCCGACAGCACCATCTGCGGGAACACGGTGCGCAACTGCAGGAACGCCGGCATCTCGCTGTTCTTCGCCTGCACCGGGGTATGCATCACCGGCAATACGGTGGCCAACGATCGCGAGATCGACGATCCGGAAGCACAGTGGTACGTGCGGGCAGGCATCTGGCTCACGCCCCCGAACCGCGAGGAGTTCCCCGGTGACGGGGGGCACCGCGATGTCGCCATCGTGGGCAACACGATTTCCTCCGCCGAGGGGCCGCGCCGCGGGATGTGGATCGGCTCGGAAGTCAGGAACGTGCGGATCGAGGCCAACGCGATCGCGGGCCCGGGCATCTTCTACGGCGGCCACCACAGGGTCAGCCCGCTCTCCCTGCTCCCCCTGGAGCAGCCCGCTTTGATCGACAACATGCCGACAGAGGACAGGCCGAGGTTCT
>CAZXDD010000822.1:0-2771 GCA_964639415.1 uncultured Armatimonadia bacterium | reverse complement strand
GATGGAATCTCGTGACTGGAGTTCAGACGTGTGCTCTTCCGATCTCGCGCGTCTCACTCGCCCGGCCCCAGGTAGCACACCGCCCTTTGCTTGATCGTGCTGGCATTCAGCCAGATCGCCTGTCCCGCCGGCAGATTCTCGGCATCGATCACCCGCACCACGCTCTCGAGGCGTGCCGCCCCCGGCAGCAGCTCGCCCAGCCGGTTGTGGGCACCCTCCAGGATATCGAGGTTCACGAAGTCCTCGCCGCGCTCCGGGAAGACGGCCAGATAGAGCATGTCCGTCTCGATCAGGTCATTGAGGAAGTGGCTGCCCAGCGAGCAGTCCGGGACGAGGCCGTCGCGCATGGCCACGATCTCGCACAGCATCGACACCGTGTTGATGTCGGCGAAGGATACCGGGACGCCGAGCGAGGGGGTGCTGGTGCCCCATCTTCCCGGTCCGAGCAGGGCGATGGAGCGGGCGCCGGGCTCCTCGAGGTGCGCCAACTGGCCCACCAGACGCGCCACCTCGTGCCGCTGCCCCATCGGCAGCCGCCCGTAGGTCAGGGGCGAGACGTAGATGATGCGGTCCAGGCGCGAGACGGTGCTGGGGCCGATCACCGTGCTGCGGGCCTCGAGAACCAGGCGCTCGCGCCCGATGTCCGTGGGGGGCTCGGTGATCTCGCCCGCGATGCCCTTCACCTGCAGCGGCCGGCACTGCACGATGTTGATCTTGTACTTCCCGTCCGGGAGGAAGTTGGCCGTGAACTCCACGTCTACCGGGTACTCGTAGGCGTCCTCCAGGATGCGTAGCATCTCCCGCATGTCGCTAATGAACTCCGTCTCGTGGAAGAGCTGCTCGAAGGTAATGACCCAGGGGAAAGGCGGCTCGGCCCCCATCTCCCTCGCCCGGCGCTCCATCTCCCGGTCGCGGGTGGCGATCAGCTCGATCCGGCAGTCGGGGCCGTGGCGCAGGGCGGTAGGCAGGTCGTAGGAGGCCAGGCGGTTGGCCTGCAAGTCCAGCACGTCCGCCCGGCGCTGCGAGTACTGGCGAACCTCCTCGGCGCCCGACTGCGGACGCTTGTCCACGGCGTTGAGCGCCACGACCCGGGTGTAGTCGTCGGCCGTGCGGCCCACCGCATGGGTGCCGAGGCCGAAGACGATGCGCAGCATGCCCGCCCGCGGGTCGATCTGCCGATCCCATACGTACGGGTTGAAGGACAGCCCGACCCCCGCCACCTGCGGGTAGAACAAATCGCCGTGCACCGCGCCCGAGACCCGCTGGACCAGGATCGCCATCTGCTCGTCGTGATCCAGCAGGTTCCGCTGAGCCCGGTACTGCAGGGCCTTGTCGCTCATCGCGCTGGCGTAGATCGTCCGCACCGCCGAGATGAAGTCCTGCTGCCGCTGGTGGCGCGGGCCCTGGTTGACGCAAAACACGCTGTCGTACTTCCCGGCGAAGGCATTGCCGAAGTTATCCTCCAGCAGGCTGCTGGAGCGCACGATGTACGGCGATTGGCCCAGATAGTCCAGCATCTGGCTGAAGTGGGCCTCGATATATTCGGGGAAATCCCCGATGAGGATGCGCTGGCGGGCGGTGCCGGCGTCGTCCAGGTAGGTGAGCCTGTCCCGCTGCCGCTCCCGGACCCACCAGATACCATTGCGCACCAGGAAGGTGTAGAACACGTCGGAGCCGATGTAGAAAGAATCGTGGGGCTCCAGAAGGTCTTCCCAGCGCGGGTCGGCACGCTTGAGAATGCACCGGGCAAGCAGCATCCCCACCGACTTGCCTCCCACCAGCCCCGTGCCGATCATCCTCTTGCAGACCCCCAGCACCTCCTCCGGATTCATGTACTTCTCCACCAGCCCCATCAACCGCTGGTGGCGGGTAAGAGCCATGCGGATCAGCCGACTCGCGGACGCCCGGGCCCCGGGGAGGTCGCAGCGCTCGGCGTGGAGCGGGTCCAGCGCCTCCGCCGCCTCCAGCACCGCCCGATTCCACACCCCCCGCCGCATGCTCATCAGGTCCGGCTGCAAGACCGGTACACCCGTCATGATCTGCGCGATAGTGGCGCTCTCCGTCACCACCTCGAAACGGTCCTGCTCCCAGCGGTACAGCATGTGCATCGCCGGCGAGTACCGCTGCTGCACCTTGATCGGGTGCACATACAGCCTGCCCTCGTGCCGGTAGGCTTCCAGCCAAAGCTGGGTGGTCTCGGCGATGGGAGCCGTGGCGTGGGGCGAATGGCTGCCCCGGAGGATGCCGAAGTACGCGATGGCCTCCATGTCGAACAGATAGGGGCAGGTGAGCATGAAGAAATTGCCCAGCATCTGGTCGCTGTACCAGTCCACGGCCAGGTCGGAGAGGCAGTCGAAGACCACCACCGCGTTCCGCCCGGTCTCCTGCACAGTCTGTCGGACCTCCGAGATGAAGGTCTCGAAACCCTCCTCAGGGTGCAGATCGCGCTCCTGAATGCCGGGGCCGGAGGGTACCAGGGGCTCGTGGCGCGCGAAACGGAAGTACACCAAGCGCTGCCCGTGCTCGATGGCCGCCCTGCAGTACGGCTCCACGAAAGGACGGTAATCCTCGACCGTATCCACCTGCCAGACGATGTTATCGCCCGGCACCAGGCCCTTGAGGACCATGTCCAGGCCGGGCAGACCGGTGGTCGGCTGGCTGTCTCTCATCTCCATGGGAGCACCTGCGGGCGGACAGGATGGACAGGATGACGGCAACGACAACGGCGGACAGGATGGACAGGATAACGGCGGATGGACAGGATGACGGCA
>CAZXDD010000821.1:0-2772 GCA_964639415.1 uncultured Armatimonadia bacterium | reverse complement strand
ATCCTGTCCATCCTGTCTGCCTTTGCCGTGGCCGTTGATCCTGTCCATCCTGTTTGCCTTCCCGTGCACGGAGCAGGTGTCTGCCATGACTTCCCGCGAGCGCATCTTGTCGGTTCTCCACGGCCGCACGCCCGACCATGTCCCGTTGACTACCTGGTGTTTCGGCCTCCCGGCCCCGCCGCATCTGTGCTGGGAGGCCGAGGGGCGCCGGAGGGACTACTGGTACTCCCTGCGTCTGGAGCACCTGCACACTCTCCCACAGCCCTGGACGCTGGAGGATGACTTCCGCCGCGTGCTGACCTGGCGGTCGCTGGGCGTCGACGACTGGCTGGAGGTCTCCATACCGTGGAGTTCTCATCCGGAGGTCACGTGGGAGGACTCGCGGCGTGAGGGCGATGGCTACCCGGTTCTCACCCGTGAGTACCAGACACCTGCGGGGCCGCTCGTGCATGCGGTGAGGCAGACCGATCCTGAGCCTCCCGGCTGGGTGGTGCAGCCCGAGCACGTGCCGCTGATCGAGGACTTCAACATCCCCCGGGCGTTGCAGCACGCCGTCAGCAGTGCGGATGACGTTGCCCGTATCCGGCACCTGTTCGCGCCACCGGATGCGGCGGCGCAGGAGTGGTTCTCGGCGCGCATGGTGCAGGTGTGTGCTTTCGCGCGCGAGCACGGAGTACCCGTGCAGGCCTGGTCGGCCTTCGGGATGGATGGGGTCATCTGGCTGACCGGAGCCGAGGCCGGGGTGCTGATGGCGCTGGACGAGCCAGAGGCCTTCTCGCGCCTTGTGGACATCGTGGCGCAGACCGACTATGCCCGCACCGAGCTGGCACTCTCCTCTCCGGAGGTGGACCTCATCGTCCAGCGGGGCTGGTACTCGTCCACGGACTTCTGGTCTCCCGAGCTGTTCGACCGCTACGTGCTGCCCCATCTGCGGGAACTGGCAGCGTTGGTGCATGCGCGGGGCCGGAAGCTGGGCTATGTGATGACGACGGGCGTGCAGGTGTTGGGGGAGAGGCTGGCCGAGGCGGGAGTGGACCTGCTGTACTTCGTGGACCCGGTACAGGACGGCGTTTCGCCGGACTGGGCGGCGGAGCGCCTTTCCGACCGCATGACGCTGGTGGGTGGCGCCAATGCGCTGACGGTGGGCAGCGGCGATGCGAGCCGCATCCGGGCCGAGGTGTTCGCCGCCCTGGACGCACTGGCGGCGACGGATCGGTTCATCCTGCATCCGGTGGACGCACTCTTCCCGGACACCCCCTGGGAGGGTGTGGAGGCCACGATCGCTGCGTGGGAGGCATGGTCGCGATGAGCAAGCGTAGGGATTGGGAGCTGCCCGCAATGCCGCTGCGGCCGAAGGTGGGTGTTGTAGGGCTCTCGAGCCCGCTGGAGGTGGGGGCACAGCAGGCTCCGATCGCCTCGGCGGAGCTGGGGCGGTGGCTCAACAGCGCGGGCGTCGAGGCCCTCGACCTGGGCGCCTGCGCCGATGCCGATGAGGCCGCCCCGGCAGGACGTCGCCTGGCCGAGGCGCATGTGGACGCCATCGTGGGCGTGGCCACGAGCTGGTACGAGGACTACCTCGTCCTGGACCTGCTGGAAGAGTGTCGGGTACCATTGCTCTTGTGGTCTATCCCGGGCATGGAGACAGGGGCGCTGTGCGGCAGCCAGCAGCTCACGTGCTTCCTCAAGCAGCTACAGCTCCCCTATGCCTGTGCCTTCGGCGATGTCTCGGACGCCGCCTGCAGGGAGCGGGGACTGAGCTACCTGCGGGCCGCGGCTCTGCACCGGCGCCTGCGCCGGGCGCGCATCGGCATCGCCGGCAGCCGCGTGGGCGGCATGACCCACACCGCACCTTCCGAGTTCATGCTCAAGCGCGCCCTCGGCCCGCGGGTGGTGCCACTGGACCTCCCGGGGCTCCTGCGCCGGGCCGGGGACACTGCCGACGAGACCAGCCGTCGGCTCTGGGAGGATGTGCTGCGAAGGGCCGGTCACAGCCGGGTGCCGGAGGCCGATGGCCTGAGCTCCATGGCCATGTATGCCGCCGTGCGAGAGGTGGTGCAGGAGCACGGCCTGGACGCCCTCACCATCGGCTGCTACCCCGACTTGATGGGCCGCGTCTGCCTGACGGCCTCGCTTCTGGCCGACGAGGGCGTTCCTCTCGCCTGCGAGGGCGATGTCAACGGCGCCGTGGGCCAGCTCATCCTGCAGCTTCTCACCGGGCAGCCCACGCACAACACCGATTGGCTGAACCCCCTTGAGGACGACAGCGTCGTCTTCACCCACTGCGGCTCCGGGTCGTTCTCGCTCGCCCACCGCCCCGAGGAGATCACCCTCAGTGACGTGCGCCTCATGGGGCAGGGCGCCTGCGCGCTGTTCACCGCCAGGCCCGGTCCGGTGACGCTCCTGAGCCTCAACGCGCTCCCCGGCGGCTATCAGTGCGCCCTCCTGGAGGGCGAGGCTTTGCCGACGGAGATGGTCTTCCCCGGCAATCCGGTGAGGGTACGTTTCGAGCAGAAGACCTCCGACCTCATCGACTGGATCCACCGCGAAGGCATCGGGCACCACTGGATGATCGGCTATGGGCATGTGGGAGAGGCGGTGAGAGACTGGGCAAGCTGCGCGGGTGCGGGGGTGAGGCTGGTGGAGCGGTAGCAGGCGGGGCAACAGGATGGACAGGACAACGGTCCCGCGCTGCGGGAGCGACGGCAACTGCAACGGCAAACAGGATGGACAGGATGACGGCGGATGGACAGGATGACGGCAACGGCTACGACA
>CAZXDD010000820.1:0-2778 GCA_964639415.1 uncultured Armatimonadia bacterium | reverse complement strand
TGGCCGTGGCCGTGGCCGTGGCCGTGGCCGTGGCCGTGGCCGTGGCCGTGGCCGCAAGTCGTAGCCGTTGCCTTTGCCGCCTCCCTCACCGCCCCACCCGCAAACACTTCACCTCAAACGGCCTCAACCCGACCTTCCGTCCCGCCGCCTTGCCCTCTCGCTCCAGGATGTCCGTCTCCTGCACTTCATCGGCCTCGATCCCGACCTCCGCTGCCTCGCCCACCGTCTCGTACAGCCTCAGGATCAGCGCATCGCCCTCCTCGGAGACCTTCGCCGCCGAGAGCTCCACATTGTCCGGAGCCTGCATGTCCACCAGCACGCCCTCGGTCGCTCGCGGCGCGCTATGCACGAAGTGGCCCTGCAGCGGGCGGTTGATCGCCGCCGCCTCGGTTGCGGCGCGGCCCAGTGTGGCGGTGGTGACGGGTACCACCGCGTACCGGAAGCGGTGCTCGCCGTGGTCGGAGCGCACGTCCGGATACGTGGCATTGCGCACCACCGTCATGCGCACGATGCCGTCCTCGGCACTCACCCCATAGCGGCCGTCATTGAGCACCGCGATCCCCGAGGCCTCGTCACACAGCGCCGTCCAGGCCTGCATCGGGTACTCGCGACCGTCCTGATGGCGCTGGATGGCGCCGCAGGGGATGGAACTGATGAACTGGGCGTCGGGGCCGACATTGGCCGGGAAGGCCAGGCGGATGGTCTTCTCGATCTCGTGGAAATCGACGGTCACATCCACGTCCAGCCGCGGCAGGTCGCGGTAGATGATGAAGTCCTGCGTGAAGGCGGTCTCGCCCGCGGAGTGGCGCACCCTCAGGCGCATGCGGACCTCCCCTTGCTCGACCAGCTCCGGCAGGGCGGAAAGCTCTCGCACTCTTCGCCTCTCTCCGGTCAGGCCCAGCCACCAGGCCTTGTGCTCCATGCCGTAGTCCAGGCCATACTCCCCCTGCTCCCAGACCTCGAACAGCGCCCGGGTGTCGCGGGCGATGGCCTCCCGGCCGGTCTGCAGGTCCAGCACCGACGCCAGCCCGCCGCAGGAGGGGTCGATCGTCACCCTCAGTCTGCTCCCACTGAACGTGTGACCGACCACTCCCCAGTACTGATGCGGCGTGACGGGCGCCACCGGCGGCTCGAAGCGGTAGAGACGGTAACCCAGAGGCGGCATGTCGCGGGCTACGAACACGATGGTCTGCCAGCTATGGGACCAGTTGGTGCGATGGGAGATCACCTGCACCGGCGTGCGGGTGCCGTCCGGTGCCACGGCGTCCCAGCCGTCCAGCAGGTGCTGCCCGCCGACCACACACTGGACCACATCGGTGCGGGTGGCGCACAGGGAGTTGGTAACCAGCACTCCGGGTGCCTCGTGGTCGCGCCTCGTCGCATGCCCCCGGCAGATGGCCCAGGCGCTGGAGTGGTTCAGCTCCTCGGTGCGCAGCGCGATCTCGTCGAAATCATGCACCGCCGCGTCGTGAGTCGCTTTCTCACCGGTGCCGGGCAGGATGTCGTGGAACTGGGTAAACAGGAGGCGCTTCCAGAGCGTGCCGAGGGTTTCTCCGGGGTAGGGGAGACCGGCCTGGGAGGCCAGCGCGGCCATGAACTCGCAGTGCACCAGGCGGTTCTCGGTGTCCCGATTGCCCTTCTTGCAGGCCATCTGCGTCGTGTACGCTCCGTCCATGAAGGGGTTCAGCTCCCCTTGGACCACCGGCCTGTCCGGAAGCTCGGTCCTCGCGATGGCGGCGAAGTACGCCTCCGGGGTGCTGAAGACAAGGTGCATGTCCGCGGTGTCGGGTGGCAGCTCGTAGCTGTTCACTCCGCCCACGTCGCCGACGCCTATCGGCCCCCATAGGTCCTGCAGGCCGCGGGCCGCGAAGAGCTGCCGGATGTGCTCTGTGGCGTCGCCCTCAAACTGTGTGCCCTGCGAGGGCGCCGACGGGTAGCCGCGGCCCTTGTTCACCACCCGCAGGCAGAGCAGGCGGGTGCCATCCACCCCCTCCCAGTCGAAGGGCACATTGGGGAGCGTGAAGTTGATGTCCCGCGGGCGCTTGTGCACGTACTGCCGGATGCCGGAGAGCGCCATGATCTGCGGCAGATTCCCGGAGTGCCCGAAGCAGTCCGGGGCCCAGGCGGCGGTGGCGATCCTCCCGAAGTGCTGCAGCAAGAACCTCTGCCCGTAGAGGAACTGCCGCGCCAACGACTCGCCGGAGGGGATGTTGAGATCGCTCTCAACCCACATCCCGCCCACGTTCTCCCAGCGGCCCTCCCTGTGCAGCTCCGCGATCTGCGCGAAGACCTCGGGATAGTACCGGGCCGTGTGCTCAAGCAGCATGACCTGGCTCATGGCGAAGGTGGCCTCGGGATTGGCCTTCAGTTCGGCTACATTACCGGCCATGCTGTGCTCCACCATGGGGAGGCTCTCGGCCCAGCGCCAGGTCCAGGCGAGGTCCAGATGGAATTGTGGGATCACATGAACGGTGAAATGTTGTCCGGGCATGAGTGCCTCCGGTGATATGGTGGTCTGCTGCCGTCGTCGTTCGCGTAGGTGGGGTTCTCCGATTCGTCAGGCGGCGGGAGAGGATCAGTAAGCGCGACCGTGGTCGAGAGCCACCGTGCCCGCGGGCTTCCAGCTCAGATTATGCATGAACGCACTGGAGCCACAGTTCGCCATTCCCACGTCCGGAACGGTCGAAGTGCCGCCGTTCTCCCCCCTCATCCCGTCTCCGCCTGCCGTTTGGCGGAGTAAGGGAGAGGGGGGCCGGGGGGGTGAGGTGACGTGAATCG
>CAZXDD010000819.1:0-2794 GCA_964639415.1 uncultured Armatimonadia bacterium | reverse complement strand
TCACGGCCTACGGCGCCTCACGGCCTACGGCGCCTCACGGCCTACGGCGCCTCACGGCCTACGGCGCCTCACCCCTCGCCTTTCTCCTTCACGCGCCCAAACGACGGGCGCTTGGAGAGGGGAGCACGGCCGACCGCCGACGGCGCCACCACCCTAAGGAGCCATCTCCATGCATCGCTTCATCCTCTGCATTGTCTCCGCGCTGCTCGCCGGTGCGGCCCTTGGCCAGTCCAACTGCCGGCTCTACCTCGCCAGTCAGTACGACTGGGAGAGCAAGAAAGGCTTCTACCTGGACTTCGAGGGCTCCAGCCTCCCCGAGCTGCCCCTGATCCTCGGCGTCGCCGATGGTGAGCAATGGCGGTTTGTCTCCCACAGCCCCGGCTTTGCTACCGGCAGGGACTACGCCCTGCGCGCGGTGATCGAGCCCACTGTGGCCCGGCTCTATGTCGACGGGGCCGAGGTCGGCCGCATGGAGGCCGCCATCACGCCCCATCCGGGAGCCCTGGAGGTCAACTACCGGCCCCCCTGGGCCGATGGGAAGGGCGATTGGCTCGCCGTGGCGAGCCGCGTGCGCGTTGCCGTCACTCGAGGTGGCAAGGAGGCCGAGAGCCGGGATTTCGACTTCACCACCGCCGCCTCGCGCAATATCCCCCTCCAGTTCTTCGAGCCCGGAACCCCGTCCGGCGCCGCCCTGGACTACCGCCCCGGTGACACACTCACCATCGAGATCGATCTGCGCTTCGCCGACAACGATCTGCACGCCTACGCACCCTTCGTGGACGCCTACGGCCAGTCGATCCACGGCGAGTGGCCCGAGAAGGTCACCTCGGACGAGGAGCTGCAGGCCGACATCGCCGCCGAGGACGCCGAGCTTGACAGGATGCCGCCCTCGGAGGACTTCGACGCCTACGGCGGCTACAAGGGCGCGGGTTGGCAGGAGCAGGCCACCGGCTTTTACCGCGTGGTGCGGCGTGACGGCGTGTGGTGGCTCATCACCCCCGAGGGCAATCCCTGTTTCTACACCGGCGTCAGCAGCGTGCCGGCTTTGGTGTGGGAGACCACACCGGTGACGGAGCGGGAGTTCCTGTTTCAATGGCTCCCCGAGCGCGAGGGGCGCTTCGCCCCCGCCTGGGCCGCGAACCACTGGGGCACCAACGACGGCACCGAGTATGTGTGCTTCTACACCTGCAATCTGATCCGCAAGTACGGTGAGGGCTGGGACCGGATAGCCACCGAGCGCGCCTTCCGGAGGCTCAAGTGCTTCGGCTTCTGTGGTGGGGGCAAGTGGGGGGCGCCCCTGGGCATGGTGGAGAACCCCGTGCTGGGGCGCGGGAGCACGCCGGCTCTCGTGGAGCGGCCGGACGTGTTCGACCCCGAAGTGTGCCGCACGTTCCGCGACGAGCTGGCCCGGCAGATTGCTCCGCGCCGCAACGACCCACTCGTCCTGGGCTGGTCGTACGGCAATGAGTACCACGAGATCGTCAAGCCTCAGGAGGTCCGGGACATCCTGGCCATGGGGGCGGACGTGCCGTGCAAGCGCGCTTTGTGTGACGACGCCCTCAAGAGCCTCTACGAAGGCGATCGGGCCCGCCTCGCCGCCGCCTGGAGGCTGCAGGCCACCGACATGCAGGACGTGTATGCCGGCACGCCGGAGGCGCCGGACGAGGACGTGGAGAAGCTCCGGCAGTTCTACGCGGACGCCTACTACAGCTTCCTGTACACCACCATCAAGGACATCGACCCCAACCACCTGTACCTGGGCAACTGGATCGTCCCGGGCTGGTGGGTGAATGAGGAAGACTGGCGCATCCACGCCAAGCACTGCGATGTCATCGGGTACGATCGCTACAACCGCGAGTACCTGGAGGAACGGCTCCAGAGGCTGCAGCGGGAGAGCGATAAGCCCACCTTGTGCGGTGAGTTCGGCCTGCCCGCCTGGTACGAGGGGCGGCGGGGCTTCGGGCGGTACCCGGCCAATGCCGTGGACGATGTGGAGGCCGGGGAGCTATACGAAAAGTGGGTGGAAGATGCCGCCGCCGACCCTTACTGCGTGGGTCTGCAGTGGTTCTTGTACCGCGATCAGCCGATCACCGGGCGCGGGCCGGGCAGGGGGCCGGAGCTGGTGCATGGCGAGCACTTCGCGTTCGGCATCGTGACGGAGACCGACCGCGTGAAGTGGCCGCTGGCGAGCAAGATGCGGCAGGCGAACCTGCAGGCCGCGCTCTGGCGGCAGGAGGGCCGTAGGAGGCCGTAATCCGGCACCCAAACGCCCCGTCACCGTGCCACGGGTGTAAAAGCGGCGTTTGCGGCGCTCCGAAGCCGATCCGCGGCCCCGTTGGCCCGCTGATTGCTATGGGTGGACTGGTACAGATGGCTAACAGGCAAACAGCCGAGATGACGACGCTCTCACCGCAGCCACTCTCAGACTGTCGTCGCTCGCCACTCTTCCCCCGGCGCCCCCCGCTATCGGACGCCACAGCTATCGGAACGATCGCAGCCAGGGATCCAGCCACCATCGAGGCACAGTAGACCCAATCATCGCAGCCTGGAACACACAAACACGCGGAGCAGGGCGCCGGGGGGATACCAGGTACCTGCTCCGCGGCAGTTCTGATGGGGCCTGGGCGGCCCGGCAACAGGTCGCCGCCCTGTAGGGCGCGGGCCTGCACCGCGCCGGCCGTCTTGCAGGCACCCTCGAGGTCCGGGGCACAGACTGCCGACAGCCACCGTGCCCGCGGGCTTCCAACTCAGATTATGCAGGTTCTGGGCGGGCGCCGACTCACGTCACCTCACC
>CAZXDD010000818.1:0-2804 GCA_964639415.1 uncultured Armatimonadia bacterium | reverse complement strand
CACCACCCTATCCTACACTCTTTCCCTACACGACGCTCTTCCGATCTAGACCTGGGGCGGTCTGATGAGCACCCAGCTCGACGAGCGGTGGGCCGAGGGGCAGAGGGAGCGGGCCGAGACGCACCTGCAAACCGCCGGCACCCGCGGGCTGTTTGCGATGGCCGAGGGGATCGGCCGCAACTACGCGCTCACGGGCGATGAAGCCTATGCCCGGATGTACGTGTGGATGATCCAGCGCACCTACGAGAGCTATCTGAGCAACCCCACCACCTACGGCGGTCCCTGGGGCATGGATTCTGATTTCCACATCTACCAGAACATCTGCGCCTGGGATGTGGTGGAGGAGTGCCCGGCCATCAGCGCGGAGGAACGTCTCGCGGTGACCAAGATCCTCTTCCGGTGGGTGAGCGAGGTAGCACCCCGCAAGGTGGCCTCGGAGAGCAGCCGGGCGGTGCGGTTCAACCACCAGACCTTCCCGGCCCTGGGGTGTCTGTATGCGGGGCAGTACTTCTCCCGCTACTATCGGGCCGTGGAGGCCGAGGACTGGATCAAGCTGGCCGACGGCACCTTCGTCTTCCAGCTTGACAGCAGCAAGCCCCACTGCGACTGCAACGGCTACCAGTGGCTGACCTTGCAGCACGTGGTTCGCTACTGCCTGGCGCGGCCGAACCTCACCTACTTCGAGAACGGCAACCTCCGCCTCAACGGCGACTACGCGATCCTGACCATGAACAACCAGGGCCATCCCGTGTCCTACGGCGACATCGGCGGCTGGACGTCCCTGGGCTCCAACCTCCCGATCCTGCTGCCGGCGGCCTGGTACTACGCCGATGGGCGGTACGAGTGGGCCGCGGCCAAGACCCGCTCGGCCGGCGCCCGGCTCTCCATGGGCCTGTTTGACCCCGGTGAGGCCAAGACCGCCGAGCCCACCGACCTGCTGGGCACCGTGGCCTGGCCGCTGGATGACATGTGGTACGACACCTTCGGCGGCGGGAAAACCGTCGCCCGCGAGCAGGCCTTCGACAAGGTCTGCTTCCGCGACACCTTCGCCCCCGAGGGCCGGTACCTCCTGCTCGACGGCCTCTCGGCCGGAGGGCACGGCCACCTGGACGGCAACGCCATCCTCCAGTGGTATGAGAACGGCCGCATCTGGCTGGCCGATGGAGACTACATCAAGTCCCTGCCCAAGTACCACAACGGCGTCCTGATCCTCCGCGACGGCCAGTCGGAGACGATCCCCGCGTTCTGCGAGCTCGGGCACGTGGCGGACATGGACGGCCTGGGCTCCTCTTGCACCCTCCTGCGCAACTACGCCGGAGCCGACTGGAGCCGCAACATCATCTGGCTCAAGGAGCGCCTGTTCATCGTCGCCGACCAGATGACCGCCAGGGAGGATGGCGACTTCTCCTTCCGCGGCATCTGGCAGACGGTGGGCGACACCCGGCTGGACGGGAACAGGCTTCACATCGAGCAGGACGGGCAAAGCGCCGCCTTCGCCACCACCGCCGACGCCCACTGCATCCTCAACGAGGACCCCCATACCGGCAAGAACTGGGGTAGTTACCCATACGCCGGGGAGCCGGTGGTCAAGTCCCTGCAGGGAATTGTGGATGCCGAGCTGAAGGCCGGGGAGCAGACCACTCTGTTCATGGCCCTGCACGCCTCCGGGGAGCAGGCCTCGGAGGTGCAGGTGCGGCGTCTGTCGCCGAACTCGGCGGTGATCGCCGGCGTCGGGGAGCCGGTAGTGGTCGTGGTGGGAGACGGCGACGGGAGAGTGGCCCTCCCCGGTCTGGGGTCGGCGCAGGCCGACCTCGTGGCCCTGTCGGGGACCACGCTGTGGGCCGTGGGCGTCACGGAGGCCGAGCTCGCCGGGCAGACCTCGAGCTTCCCGGGCGGCGCGGACGTGCGCCTCGAGCTGTCCACCGGCGCCGCCACGATCAGGACCCCCACACTGCGCTCGGCCCGCGCCGAGCAGGCGGAGACACAGGCCCACCTGGACGTCTCCCTGTCGCCTCAGGAGGTGCGGCAACTGGTCCTCGACCCGCTGCTGGGCCCGCCGACGTACGTCACGGCCGCCGGAACCGATGCTCTCGCGGCTCCCAACATGAGCAAGCTCTGGAGCTATATGGAGAAGCCCGAGGGCTACCTGCTGACCAACAACGCGCTGGTGCCCGAGGCCGCCGATGTGCTGGCCCAGGCCACCTGCTCGCCCGAGCCCCTGGAGGCCAACGTCTTCTCCGGCGCCGCGGGAGCCAACAGGCTGGGCAATGCCTTCGACGGCCAGGAGATGAACACCAACAACGGGGTCATGTGGGACGACGGGCAGGAAGTCACCATCGACCTGAAGCTCAAGCAGCCCTGCGAGGTGCAAAGACTGCTGCTTAAGGCCTGGTTTGCCACGTCTTCCAGCAAGAACAGGCTGTTTCAGCTCGGTCGCGTGCGGCTCTTGGCCAGCAATGACGGTTTCGCCGCCGACAGCCGCACGCTCCTGGACGCCACGGACACCGAGGAACACGGCAACTGGGGAGCGCCGGGCCATCGACCGGAGACCTACGCCTTCGAGGGTCTGCAGGGCTCCGCCACCGACCTGCGCCTGATTCTCACTCCGCGGCCCGGAACCGGGGTCTACCTGGCGGAGCTGCAGGTCTGGGGCGACGGCGAGGGGCTGGACGGGCTGGTGGCGAAGGCCGAGGGGCCGGCGCCGTATGTCTTTTCGGCCCTCCACTGCGCCGACATCGATGGCGACGGGAAGATCGGAAGAGCACACGTCTGGAACTCCAAGTCACCGCTCATTATCGCGTATG
>CAZXDD010000817.1:0-2811 GCA_964639415.1 uncultured Armatimonadia bacterium | reverse complement strand
GTGCTCTTCCGATCTCGGGCCGACCTGCTGCAGGAGGGCAAGGACGATCCCATCGCCACAGCGACGGTGGCGATCCCCATCATCGAGCAGCGCAGCCCGCAGGTGTTCATCGACGATAGTCTCGCCACCCGCGTGGATGGGCAACCATTCTTCCCCATCGGCGTATACCATGTGGGCAACGAAGACCTGCCGAAGGCGAAGGCTCTGGGCTTCAACTGCCATCAGGCGTGGGGCTCGTCGATAGAGCAAGCAAGGGAGAATCTGGACGCGGCGCGGGAAAACGGGCTCATGGTGCTGCTGGAGATGTCGCCCATGCTCCGCGGGACCTACCGGCCCGATGACTTCGGCGCCCTGATCAGGGCCGTCGAGGACCATCCGGCGCTGCTCACGTGGTACACGGTGGACGAGCCCGATGGTCCGCAGCAACTGCAGTGGTGCCGCGAGGCCTACAGCGCCGCGCGGGAGCTGGACGCCCATCACCCGGTGTTCCTTGTCATGTGCAACCCGGGGACCTTCGATATCTTCGGTACCACGACCGACATCCTGGCGGTAGACCCCTATCCGATCCCCAACTCCGTGGTCATGGTCTCGGACTGGATGAAGCGGGCCCAAGACGCCGTGGCGGGGATCAAGCCGATCTGGATCATCCCGCAGTTGCACAACTGGGACGCCTACAAGGACAAGACTAAGGGCCGCGGACCGACGCCCGCGGAAGAGCGGAACATGGTCTACCAGGGACTGATCTGGGGGGCCAAAGGGGTCATCTACTATCCGTGGGATGACGGCCCCACCGGTCTGATCCACGATCCGGTGCTGATGGAGGCCGTGGGGAAGATCAACTCGGAGCTGGCGGTGATCGGCCCGAGGCTGCTGGAATGCCGGCACGAGATCGTGGCGCAAAACGAAGGCGATCTCGCCGGCCTGTACGCGGCGGTCTTCCGCTCCGGGCAGGACACCTATGTGATCGCGGCCAACGTGCTATCGGAGGATCGCGACTATGAGATACCGGTGCCGGGAGCGCCGGACGGCGAGATGGATGTCCTATTTGAGAGCAGGAGCGCAACTCTTGCCGCCGGCGCAATCAGAGACACTTTTGGGCCGCTGGAGGTGCACGTCTACCATGCCCGTTGATGGGCAGGACCCCCAGGGCGGCGGCACACCGCCCACTGAGCCGTACCGGCCACCGCACTCATGGCCGCCGCAGGGACACCGGCCGCCGACCCACCGTCGCGAGCACCCGGAAATCCCCGAGGAGCTCTCGCAGGTGGTGGACGGCGTGTCTCGTGGCGCGCGACGGGCCTGGGAGTTCGGCCTCAAGCCGCTCTTGGCCTCGGCAGTCGGGGGCCTGGCAGGCATCATCGTCGGCGGCCTCGTCGGCGAGGTGATCGGCGGTGACGCCGGCGGTGGGGTCATTGCCCTGTTCTGGTTCATCGGTGCCCTGGGCTCGTTTCTCTACATGCGCAAGCGCGCCCACGACGCCCTGACACCCCGCGACGAACCCATGATCCAGGTGGCCGACACCCGCGCGGTGCGGCAGCAGGTGGCGTGCATCCGCACCAAGAGCCGCAACCTGCAGCAGGCCGCCAGACAGGCCGGTGCGCCCTTCGGCGATCTGGAGCGTCTCGCACAGGAGATGCTCGACCAGTCCGAGCGACTGGCCGGGCAGGTCTTCAAGCTGCGCAAGGCCGCCGACGACGTGCGCCGCGATGCCCGCAAGAACCCGCGCCTGCTCACCACGATCCGCCAGGATGTGGAAGCCCCCGAGCTGCAGGGCGAGTACCGCGCCGCCCAGGAGGCCCACAGCCGGGTACAAAGGATGCTGGCGGCCAATGAGGCCCAGCAGGCGCTGTGCCTCGCCCGCATCGAGCGCATCGAGGCGCTCCTGGACACCGCGCGCCTGGAGCTCCTGCGGCCCGTGGACTCCCCCACCGACACCACCACGTACGGCAGCCGCGGTATCGTCGAGGAGGTGGAGACCGAGCTGGACCTCACCCGCGAGGCGCTCCGAGAGGCGGAGAGGAGTCAGGAGCAGTGGTAGGGGGAGGTGGGGGCAGCGCCGGGCGTCGGTAGGTCACATCAGGCGCCGAGCCAGTTCTCGGCAGTCCTCGAGGTACGGGCTGACCTCGCCAGGCCCGTCACCGGGGTCCACGTGGAGCACAAGAGGGGGGCGCAGCTCTGGCGACTGGGCCAGGCTAATGGCGCCGTCAGAGAGGTACTGCACCGCGTTAGCGGCCGCCTCCTGCTCGGAATGCGGCGGGCGGTGGTCCTGAAGGCACAGGACGAGGACGATCTCGACCGGCCCCGCCCCTGGGGGCCGTCGGAGCGAGCCCATGTGCCACAGGACCACGCGCGTCCCCGCCAGACCCTCCTGAGTGTTCGGCACCAGACACACGACGGTGTCGGCAAGGACGGATGTCGCCACCGCACCCAGATCGGTCACCCCGCCCGGGGAGCTGACGAGCAGGAAGTGGGGCCGGTGTTGCTGCTCGATGCGCTGCTGAAGCTCCAGGAGGTACGCCGCGCCCGGAGGGGGAGGCGTCCAGGCCTGGCCTGCGCTCTGCCCCGAGCAGAGCAGATGGTGTCGGTCCAGCGCCGCCAACCGATGCCAGTAGGAGTGTGAGAGGGCGTCGCCAGCGGGGAGGACGTAAAGCGGCGCCGGAGAGTCTGCGTCTCCGGGAGTGTCGACGAGCCCGAGGTTCAGTTCCGCAGTGCGCTGGTCCGCTTCGGCGAGCGACCAGACCCAATCGACGACGCCGCGGCCTGCACAAGTGCCGTCAATCGGGGGCAAACTGTAGTGCAGGCCGGGCGCCC
>CAZXDD010000816.1:0-2824 GCA_964639415.1 uncultured Armatimonadia bacterium | reverse complement strand
CGAGATGGAATCTCGTGACTGGAGTTCAGACGTGTGCTCTTCCGATCTTCTCGCCTTCGGCCACGACGGGCAGGTTCAACTCGTAGATCGCGTCGCCATCGCCCTCCGCCGGGGGATGCTGGAACAGACAGGCCCGCCGGTGGCCGTCTTCCTCAATGCTGTCGGTGCGCCAGTCCAGGCAGTTCACCACCCGGGCCGCGTCCTTCTGGCGAAGCAGGTCGGCCACCGCATTGGCCGGCACCGCCTCGAAGCGGACTTCCAGCCCCTCCAGCCAGCCCGCCGCATTGGGTCCGCCCTCGGCGACATGGGTGATCCCGTGCTTCTCGATGATGAGGCGGGCCTGCTCCAGCACGGCCGGGGCCTCGTCCGGGCTCAGACCGTAGCGGTCGGGCCAGGAGAGCTGCATGTACCACAGCGGCAGCATCAGGCGGCTCACGCGATCCCGTGTCTGCTCATCGTCGGCCGCCGCTCGGGCACGTCCGAGCACCTCGAGGCCCGCGGCCACGAACTGCGGCGGAACTGTGCCGGCGGGGTCCCAGGCGCCGAAGCTGTGCCGCTCCGAATCGCGTCCCAGCTCGTCCATGAGCGCCAGGAACTCCAGCACCGTCTCGGCCGCCGCACCGTAGTACCCCTGGCAAAACTCCCGGCGGATGACCGTCTCGTCGAGCTCCGGGTCCCACATGAGCCGGGCGGCCAGGTACTGGCGTAGCTCGCACAGCTCGCCTCCGGACCCCTGATAGTTGGCCTGCACCATCAGGCCGTTCACGCTGTGGGCGGCGTAGAAGCGAATATCCCGGGCAAGACCCTCGAGGTTGGCGTTCGGCGCCAGATAGTGCGCGAAGTTGGTGGCATAGTGCCAGATGAAGATGCGGTCGGTCAGCTCGCTCCAGCCGCGCAGCACCCCGGCCAGGCCCGCGCCCAGATCGCAGGCCTCGAAGCCGTGGTTGTAGCAGCCGGCGTGGCACAGGCGGATGATCACGTTGTCCCGCGGACGGGTGATCCGCGGAGGCGTGATGGAGTAGGCGTAGGCCAATGTCTCGATCCAGCGGTCGGGGTAGCGCTCGGCGACGACGTCGGCGATGGCATTGACGAAGCGCAGGATCGGGCCATGCTGCGAGCCCTCCTCGGCGACCACCGCCGCGCAGGCCTCGCATTCGCAGGCGCCGCCGCCGTCGTTTTGCGACACATCGATGATGGGCACCTCGGGGCGCTCCTCCATCCACTGCAGCACGCGCTCGGTGGAGATCCTCAGGACCTCGGGGTTGGTGAAGCACAGTTGGCCGTGAATCGTCTCACGGGTGCGCTTGCCGCCCACTAGGCTGAAGAACTCCGGGTGCTGCTCGTAGAACTCCTCGGGGGGCACGAGCTGGGCGGCGCTGTGGACGTATGGAAACAGCTCGATCTTGCCGCCCGTCTCCTCGTCGGCCTGACACATCGGGCCATTGAGCCGCTGGCGGGCCGCGATCTGCTTGCCGAAGCTGTCGAAGTAGAGCGTCTCGCGGTACATCATCGGCGGGGTATGGGCATAGTCCAGGGCCGGGAGGGTGACGAGCTCGCGCCGGGGCACAACGGTGCAGTCGTGGGCCAGGAAGCGCACTCCCAGGTACCTTTCGCACAGGACATAGACGCTGTAGAGCCGACCGCGGAGGCCGTCGCCGGTGAGGTACAGGTCCGCGCCCTCGCTGAACAGGTGCACGCCGTCGGCGCCGAGCTCCTGCCGCCGGTCGGCGTCAAGAGCCGCAAGCTTCCGCGTGTCTCCCAGGTAGATCCCGGGGCCACCTTGAGCCCCGTGCTCCGTCTCGGTCGTGACGGGCAGCGTCACCCCGCTTATCTCCTGCAGGAGGTCGCGCAGCTCCCCGGCGGCGTACCGCTCCACGGGCAGCGCTTCGTCGGGCACGATGATGGTGTAGGCGCTCTGCCCGTCACCGACCAGGGTGAGTGCGGTCTCGTCGGCCGCCGCGGCCGTGGCAGACAGACAGGCGAGCAAGGCATAGATCAGCATGAGGCACCTCTTCGCAGGGTGGGTACCGAGCCTTCGGCAGTGAGGACAGTTGGCATGGGCGATCACTCCTCCAGCGCCTCCGGCAGGCTCTCGACGAAGGCGCGGATCTCGTCGCGCACCCGTCGGTAGTGGTCCAGAGCTTCCTCCTCGGACTGCGCCGCCGCGGCCAGCGTCGGGGGATCATCGAAGCTCACGTGGAGACGCTTGACCTTGCCCGGGAAGAAGGGGCACTGTTCCTTGGCGTGGTCGCAGACGGTGACGACATAGTCGAAGGGCACATCCGGCAGATCGTCGACGTGCTTGGACTGCTGCCGGGAGATGTCCACTTCGGCCTCGGCCATGACGCGCACGGCGTTGGGGTTCAGGCCGTGAGTCTCGATCCCGGCGGAGTAGACCTCATACAGGTCGCCTTTGAGGGCCCGTGTCCAGCCCTCGGCCATCTGACTGCGACAGGAGTTGCCGGTACACAGAAACAGAATGCGCTTGCGGGACATGGAGGCCTCCGTGCGGGATGGTCATGTAGGGCGATGGCGAAGCTCCTTTTCGGACCCAGGAGCGACGGCGCAGGTGGCGTCGCGGACGCGTTGGTCGGCGATGGATCGGCGGCAACGGCGCGGCGGGCTTACGGCCGCCGCTGGGTGGTCCCGCTGCGCGGTACCGACGGTCCTGCGGACCGGACGGCCAACGGCACGGAAACGGCGTTGTCCGGCGATGGACGGGCGGCAACGACGCGGCGGGCTTACGGCCGCCGCTAGGTGGTCCCGCTGCGCGGTACCGACGGTCCTGCGGACCGGACGGCCGACGGCACGGAAACGGCGTTGT
>CAZXDD010000815.1:0-2828 GCA_964639415.1 uncultured Armatimonadia bacterium | reverse complement strand
CGGTTTGCCGGGCTCCCGCCGGTGAATCCGGCAAGACGGCAGAATACAGAATGCACAAGTCAGAATACGGAAGAACAGCAGGGAGCGGCGCCCGCCGTGGGCCGTTCTTCTGAATTCTCTCTTCTGTCTTCTGAATTCTCGGCCTGGCCCGCCGCTACGGGCCTGGCCGACGACGTCCGCTACTACGGGCAGTGGATGCGCGACGAAGCCGAGAAGCGTATCGGGCACCTGTACCCGAAGGTGAAGCTGCCCAAAGAGCACGGTGGGGGAGAGGCGACCGTCATCGCCTGGTTGTGGGCCCGGACGGTGAAGTGCCCCAATCCGGCGTGTGGAGCCCAGATGCCGTTGGTGCGGTCTTTCGCGCTGTCCACGAAGAAGGGCAAGGAAGCCTGGGTCGAACCGATCATGGATCAGGAGAAGAAGACCGTGCGGTTTGAGGTGAGGACGGGACCGGGGAAGGCACGCGAAGGGACAGTGCAGAACCGGGCGGCGACCTGTCTCGTGTGCAATGGCATCGTCCAGTTGCCGTATGTCCGGGAGGAAGCACAGGCTGGACGCATGGGCACCATGCCTCTGGCGATGGTGGCTGAAGGACAACGCCAGCGGGTGTATCTGCCCCCCGATCCTGAGCACGAGGAGGTGGCCCGGTCGGCCCGTCCGCCGTGGAAGCCGGAAGAGATGGTGACGACGCCGAGCCACGATGTCGACCGTCTGCCCATGTACGGCATGTACACCTGGGGCGACGCCTTCACCCCTCGTCAGCTTGTCGCTATCACGACCTTCTCCGACCTCGTGGGTGAGACCAGGGAGAAGGTGCGTGAGGACGCACTTGCTGCTGGCCTTTCCGGCGACGCTATGCCTCTCGATGAAGGAGGAACGGGGGCGCAGGCGTATGCGGATGCGGTGGCGAGCTACTTGGGGTTGGCCGTAGACAAGATGGTTGATCGCAACACCAGTCTCTGCACCTGGGAAGCAGGGGTGACCCGGCTCCGTGGTACGTTTGGCCGTCAGGCTTTGCCTATGGTGTGGGACTTCGCAGAGACCAATCCGTTCGCAGGTGCAGGCGGCGACTACGCCGGGTGTGTTGGGTCGCTGTGCGAGGTACTGGAACGGCTACCTTCTGCGGCCGTCGGGCGCGTTCTGCAACTCGATGCGGCGGCGAGCGCATCATGTACCGGGCTCGTCTGCACGGACCCTCCCTACTACGACAACATCGGGTATGCCGACCTGTCCGACTTCTTCTACGTTTGGTTGAGACGGTCCCTTGGGAAGGTGTATCCGCAACTCTTCTCGACGCTTCTTGTCCCGAAGGGGCAGGAGTTGGTGGCTACGCCTTACCGCTTCGATGGTAGCCGCCAGAAGGCGCAGGAGTTCTTCGAGGAGGGGCTTGGCCGGGCGTTTGGCCATATGAGGTCTGTCCAGCGAGCAGCTTCGCCGTTGCCAGTCTTCTATGCATTCAAACAGGCCGAGACGGAGACCGGCGAGGGCGACGATAGCTTGGTGGTCGCTGCCTCCACCGGCTGGGAGACCATGCTGCAGGGCCTACTGAGGGCAGGCCTCTCGATCACAGGCACGTGGCCCATGCGCTCGGAACTGGAGACGCGGAACATTGGCAGGGGCACCAACGCCCTCGCCTCCTCCATCGTCCTCGTCTGCCGTCCTCGGCCCGACGACGCCCCGATGGCGACGCGGCGGGAGTTCACCTCCGCCCTCCGCAAGGAGCTGCCGCCGGCCCTGGCGCACCTCACGTGTGCCGGCATCCCGCCGGTCGACCTCGCTCAGGCAACCATCGGCCCGGGGATGGCCGTCTTCTCCCGCTACTCCAAGGTGCTGGAAGCCGACGGCAGCCCCATGAGCGTTCGCACCGCCCTGCAGATCATCAACCAGGAGCTGGACGCCTATCTCGCCGAGCAGGAGGGCGACCTGGACGGCGACACCCGCTTCTGCATTGCGTGGTTCGAGCAGTACGGCATGAACGAGGGCGCCTTCGGGGAAGCCGACGTGCTGGCCCGCGCCAAGAACAGCTCCGTAGACGGCATCGTGGAGGCCGGGGTACTCCACGCCCGCGGCGGCAAAGTGCGCCTGCGTCAGCGCGCCGACTATCCGGATGAATGGGACCCGGGCACCGACGGCCGCCTGACCGTCTGGGAGTGCGCACAGCACTTGATCTGCGAGCTGGAGCGGAGTGGGGAAGGGGGGGCCGCAGGCCTTGTTCGCCGCCTGGGCGGCGGCATGAGCGAAGACGCCCGGGCGTTGGCCTACCGCCTCTACGCCATCGCCGACCGCAAGGGCTGGACGGACGAAGCAAGGGCCTACAACGGCCTGGTAGTCTCCTGGCCGGCGATAGTAGAGAAGGCGGCAAGGGCGCCGGAGGCGGAGCAGGGGAGGCTGCTGTGATGGCGGAAGGCGAAAGGCGCCCAGCGTGCCATTCATCTTCTGGGTTCATGGCTTGCTGATAACGCGGAAGAGCAGCGCGAGACGTTGCGTATTCCAGGAATGCTCTGGGCGAAGACCGTCTGTCGGACAGGAATCTCTTTGCGTGAACTGTGTGACAGGCCAGCATGTGGCCTCAGTTCCAAAGTGGCTGTAGAACGGGCAACAGGGGTGTTGTCATGGCACACGTCGTTGGGCGTCTGAATGGAGCACAGTGGGATGCACATGTTGCTATCGAGTGAGGTGAGAGACATGGCGCTGCTAACACAGCGGGAGAAGGCAGACATCATCCGACGGCGCGGGGACAGGTGCGAAAGCAAGGCGAAGACGCCCTGCAAAGGCAAGCTGGAGGTGCACCACGTTGATCGCGATCCGCACAACAACGATGCAGCTAA
>CAZXDD010000814.1:0-2850 GCA_964639415.1 uncultured Armatimonadia bacterium | reverse complement strand
TCCCGGACGGCCCTTCGGGCCTGGGAGAGGTGACAGTCACGCTCCAACCTCTCCCAGCCCTGCAGAGCAGGGCGCCCGGGAGAGGTCACGCGCGCCCAGCGCGTGGGTGAGGGGCCGCCCTACTGGGAACCACCGCCCGCCTTGTCATCCGCCAACCTTCTGCGGCCCATCTCGGCACCACACTGGGACGACCCATGGACCGCTGACCTGTGGCGGCGTTCTGCGGCGGGCGTTGGTTCACCCCACGCCGGTCCCTCACCCGCCGTCGCTAACGCGATAGCGACCTCTCCCGGACGGCCCTTCGGGCCTGGGAGAGGTGACAGTCACGCTCCAACCTCTCCCGGCGAGCAGAGCGAGCGGCAGCGCGGATGCGGCCCCGGTTCTGCCGCCCCTCCGGGGGGCTCACGCCCCCCGCTAGTTGTGTGTCGCTCCTGACGGGGCTCAACGGCAACGGCACAACGGCCGGCGCGATACAGGCCCTACAGCGACACGACACAACCAGGCCGGCGCACTCAGAACGAGACCACGCTCCCGTCCTGCGCCGGCACTTCCACGTCCATCAGCAGGTCGGATCGGTTTGCCCACCCCTCAGGTGTACGGGTCGAGCCTGAACTGTACTTCGCCGTCACCTTGATCCGCTGCACCTGGCTCCAGTCGGGCTCGAACGGTGTGCTCCCGTCTTTGGCCCTCTCCCGGACCCTCGCCACCACCATGGCCGCGACTTCCGTCGGGAGCTCGCGGAACGCCATCTCGGCCACTCCCCGGCCGTCGCGCATGATCGTCCACTGCTGGGCACACAGCAGCGGCGGGACGGCGCGGGAGAACGCCGCCGATAGGGCCTCGCCCCGGAGGTCGGCCAGACCCGGTCCCGCATCGAGGAAGCGGATCGCCGCATCCAGGCGGCGATGTGAGTTGATGACCAGTCGCCGGAAGGCTCCCCAGTTGTCCGCCGTCGCCCCGAGGGCCGCCCCCAGGCACGGCATGAACTGCAGGCAGTCGGGCCGCTCAAGCGCCCCCGCCACGCGCCAGCCCGTCAGCTCCGGGTGGGGATAAACGTACACGCCCTGAAGCGCCCCGACCGTGTCCGCCTGCTCCAGCGCCGCGGCAAGCTCGGTAGGCTCCGGGAAGCTCAGGCCCTCGTCGGCCTGGCGCTCGCGCTTTTCCGCGGGCAACGCCGCGGGGGTCTCACGGTCGGGCTGGGGCAGCATGGCAGGCCAGCAGACGATGGCGCCCTCCACATAGCCCCAGTCGTACCCGAAGGCCTTGCGCAGCCGGTCGAGGGCGACCCACGCCGGCTCATCGGTGACTGAGAAGGGAGCCCCGGCAAGCTCGGCGTCGGGCGCTACGCCCAGGAGCCAGTCGCGGCCGGCCCCCGCCGCAATCCGCGAGACGACGTCCACCACGGTCCCTGTCGTCTCCACCGTCACTCGATCCTCCAGTAGCACCCGGCCGGGAATGATGTCCTCCGGCCATACCTGAGAAGCGATCGGGAGCAAGCGCCGGCCCTCGTCGGCGGCGGGCTGGCCTGACGCCGGTCCGACGGCGGCCACCAGGGCGGCCACGGCTGGGAGCAGTAGACCAACAGCACGTATCTGCATGGGCGGCGTCACCTCCGGCGACGATGGGATCATCTCACGCCACTTGGTTATGGGGAGTGCGGCACGGTAGACGTCCCCTCCCCCCCTGACCCGCCCTCCCTTACTCGCCGGAACGGCTGGCGAGACGGTAGGAGGGGGAATACGGCCAGACGGCACCTCACCCCCCGACCCCGTTGTATGGTTGTGGGGAGGCGCCGGACCGTGCCTCCCCCCGCCTGCGGGGGGATTGAGGGGGGTCTTCGCCGTTGGTGTGTGCGAGACCAACGGCCGGCGCCGGCGAACGGCTCCTCACCCCCGCCCCTCTCCCGCGCTCAAACGGCGAGCGCCGGGAGAGGGGAGCACGGCAGCGGCGCCCTGCTCCCGTTGCTCCGGATCACCCCAGCCTTCACTCGATGCTCCAGACCTCCGGCGCGCTGAGCCGGGCCTTCGTCAGCAGCTTGGCATGCCCGTCCGCGAAGCACACCTGGCACTTGTCGTGGTGGCGCAGGAACTCGTCCAGGCCCGGGAAATGTGCGTCGCCGATGGTGGGGATGTACACGAACTCGTTGGGCTCGTTCGGCACCCACCCGTCGAAGACCAGAAGGGTGCGGGAGGGCTCCGCACAGACGTCCAGAGGCCCCCCTCCCATCGGCATGACGCTCCCATTGGCGTGGTAGCTGGGCAGGTATGGCGGGGCGCAGGGGCAGTAGAGCACCCTCTCGTTCCGCAGGCAGACCAAGACCAGGTCCCACCAGACGATATCGAGCTGCCCCTGCCATTCGGTGGAGAAGTAGCCCCCGGGCACTTTGGTCGTAGCCGGGGGCAACATGCCGTCCCAGTCATCGACATACATGAACAGGGCGATCGCGACCTGACGGATGTTCGAGGTACAGGTGGCCTGGCGCGCCTTGCCCCGCGCCGCGGCGAAGACCGGAAACAGGAGCGCGGCCAGCACCCCGATGATGGCCAGGACGACCAGCACCTCGATGAGCGTGAAAGCGGCGCTACGACATGGATCGCGGACGTGCCTACATCTGTACCAGTAGCCCATTGGTCGCGAGCACCTCCACCGTCACACCGACCCGCCGACTAACCTGCCATCCGTCCTGGCCTTGCCGATACTGAGAGCTGGTCCTGACACTGACCTTGATCCGCCCCGGGTCGGCCCAGTCGGGAACGAACTCGTCCTCATGCCGTGGCGCACACTGGCGAACCGTTGCGACCGCCATGGCCGCCACCTCCACGGGCAGTTCGCGGAGCGCCAGCTCCGCGG
>CAZXDD010000813.1:0-2888 GCA_964639415.1 uncultured Armatimonadia bacterium | reverse complement strand
GGGAACAACCCTATGAAACTGTCCTATTCACCCTGTTTTTCAGCAGCCTGCTAGGATCCGACCACGGCGCCCGCGCGGCAGGCCCGCCCGCACTCGCCGCACTTGATGCACGTCGACTCATCGATGATGTGAGCCTGCTTGCGCTCACCACTGATGGCTCCCACCGGACACCTCCTGGCACACAGACCGCAGCCCGTACAGAGACTCGCGTCGATGACGGGCATGACCAGCGCCTTGCAGCGGTGCGCCGGGCAGCGCTTCTGGAAGACGTGGGCCTCGTACTCGTCGCGGAAATGTCGCATGGTGCTGAGCACCGGGTTGGGCGCGGTCTTGCCCAGTCCGCAGAGCGAGCCCTTCTGCACGGCGCGGGCCAGCCGCTCCAGCAGGTCGAGCGTGTCCGCGGTGCCGCGGCCCTCGATGACATCGTCCAGGAGGGCCAAGAGCTGTTTGGTACCCTCGCGACACAGCACGCATTTGCCGCACGACTCGTTCTGGGTGAACTGCATGAAGAACCGGGCCACGCTCACCATGCAGGTCTGCTGGTTCATGACCACCAGGCCGCCCGAGCCCACCATGGCTCCCACGCTCTTGAGACTGTCGTAGTCCAGAGGCAGGTCGAGGTCCTCCTGGGTGAGACAGCCGCCGGAGGGACCGCCTATCTGCACGGCCTTGAAGAGGTCGCCCGTGGGGCGGCCGGCGTCGTCGATGACGCCGCCGCCGATGTTCATGACGATCTCGCGCAGCGTGGTGCCGAACGGCACCTCGATGAGGCCGGTGTTCGCCACGTGCCCGGTGAGGGCGAAGGTCTTGGTGCCTGGCGAGGTCGCGGTCCCCACGCCCCGGAACCAGCGGGCGCCGCGCGCGATGATAGACGGCACTGTGGCAAGGGTCTCCACATTGTTGATGACGGTGGGGCGCCCCCACAGACCGGACTGTGCCGGGAACGGCGGCTTCGGCATGGGCATGCCGCGCTGCCCCTGTATGGAGGCGATCATGGCCGTCTCCTCACCGCATACGAAGGCACCGGCACCCTCCATGACCTCCAGGGTCAGCCCCACCCCGCTGCCGAAGACGTCGGGACCCAGGATGCCCATGCGAGTGGCATCCTCCACCGCCCGGCGCATGCGCCGCACCGCCAGCGGATACTCGGCCCGCACGTAGACGACACCTTCGCCGGCCCCGATGGCCCGCGCGGCGATCATCATCCCCTCTATGACCCGGTGTGGATCGCCCTCCATGAGGCTGCGGTCCATGAACGCGCCCGGGTCGCCCTCGTCACCGTTGCAGATGATGTACTTTTCGTCCCCTGGCTGTTGCCGGGCCACGTCCCACTTGCGCCCTGCCGGGAACCCGCCGCCGCCGCGTCCACGCAGACCGGCCAGGGTCACCTCTTCGCACACGGTCTCGGGCTTGAGTTCCACATAGGCGGTGCGTGCCGCCCGGTAACCGCCGCGAGCGACGTACTCGCGGATATCCTCGGGATCGATGAGGCCGCACTCGCCCAGCACGGTACGCGCCTGGCGCTGGTAGAACGGAATCTCCCCCTTGCCGCGACAGTGCTCGCCCGAGCGCGGCTCGCGGTACTGCAGACGCTCGATGGCCTCTCCGCCCAGCAGAGTGGTGGCGATGATCTCGGGCACATCCCCGGGCCGCACCCGGCAGTACAGCAGGCCGTCGGGCTCGACCGTCACCAGCGGCCCCTGCTGGCAGAACCCCTGACAGCCGCTGTGCGAGACCAGCGTCGCGCCGTCGCCCGGAGCGGCCCCGGTGGCGTCCGGAGCGGCAGCCGGCGCGGCGTCCCCGGCGGCGTCCAGCGCGGCGTCTCCATCCTCGGCGCGCAGCCGCACCTGCACCGGCAGACCCTGGGCTGCACAGCCGCGCACCAAAGCGTCGTGCACGGCCAACGCGCCGTTGGCCACACAGCCCGTTCCCGCACAGATGATGACCCGCCGGGTGAAGCCGGCTGCCGCCGCGTCATACTCGGCCGCGATGGCCTCCAGCGAGAGTGCGGTCTCCGTGATCATGCCGCCTCCTCCCCGCCGCGAGGCTCGTCCCCATGCTGAAGCGCTTCTTCGCGGGCCTCGCCGGCCATGATCTCGTCGATCACGACCAGCGCCCGTTCGGGCGTCATCTGGCCGTATACCGTCTCGTTGACCACCATCACAGGCGCAAGACCGCACGCTCCGAGACACGAGACCGTCTCGACGGTGAAGAGCAGGTCGGGCGTGGTGGCACGCTCGGCGCTCAGTCCCAGCCGTCCGTACAGGGCCTCCAGGATGGGGATAGAACGACGCACGTGGCAAGCCGTCCCATCGCAGAGCTTGATGACGTACTTGCCCTTGGGCTCCAGGGCGAAGTGGGCATAGAAGGTCGCCACGCCGTACACGTGAGCCGGCGGCAGATCGAGCGCGGTGGCCACGAAGGTGAGCACCTCTTCGGGTAGATAGCGGTACTCCTCCTGCACGGCTTGGAGCACCGGTATCAACCGGGCGGGATCGTTGCGGTGATGCTCGAGGATCTGGCACACGCGCTCGAAGCGACGCGCGGTGCTGACGACAGGATCTGCGACGACACGTGACATGGCCACCACTTCCTACGCCTACTGCTCGGTGTCCAGCGCCTTGGCGAGCCGGCCGCTCAAGCTGCCGGCATGGTCAGAGAGCGCGGCGATGCGGCTGGAGAGCACCGCCAAGCCGGGATAGAAGTCCTCGTTGTGGACGATGATGCCCTCGGGCACCTGAAGGGCGATGGGCGCGAAGTTCCAGATGGCCCGGATGCCGCTGTCGACCAGGAGGTCGGCCACCCACTGCGCCGAGCCCGCAGGGACGGTGATGATGCCCAGGTGGATCTTCATGCGGTCGGCCAAGTCGCGCAGCTTGTCGAGACCG
>CAZXDD010000812.1:2077-2902 GCA_964639415.1 uncultured Armatimonadia bacterium | reverse complement strand
ATCCTGAGAGCACGCCCTGATGGTAGCTGGTGGTCAGCTCCACCTGAGCGCCGTCTTCCAGCACCTGCTTGAACATCTCCGCCTCAATCCGCTCCCACGCCGTGTCCCGCCACGTACCGGCCTCCTTGAACTCCGGGAAGAAGGCACCGATCTGCAGTAGCCCCAGACTCTCGATCTGCCCCCAGTTGCTGCCGCTGCTGAAGCGCCCCTGCGGCAGAAGGTACTCGGCGTGATCGGCCAGGGAGCCCAGGAATGTCACGTGATCCATGGGCGTGAATGATGGCGAATAGACAAAGGAGAAGTACACCGTCGGCCAGCTTTGGCCCCGGCCGCCGGCCTCGATGGTTCGCCACGACCACCGCGTCCCCGGCGGGTTCTCGCTCACCCAGTCCTGCAAGAGCGCCACCCACTTCTCCGCGTACTTCTCGTCGCCCGTGGCCAGGTACGTCGCCCCCAGCGCGCGCCAGGCGCTGTGGCGGTTGAACTGCCACGTCCACTCCGGGTCATCGGTGGGGTTGAAGGACCAGTCGATGTCATCGGGCACCTTCTGGAGTCCGTACTTCGGCTGCCCGCTGAACCGGTTCTCCAAAGCCGCGTCGGCCTCCAGACGTACCGCGGCGGAGACGGTGTGCGAAGTCCTTTGGCGCGGGTCGCCGGGGAACTGAGGTTCGGTGCGGGTGCGGAAGTGCTCGGCCAGTGCGGCCGCCGCGCCCTCGAGGTCCTCTTCCTCCCACGCCGCCCTGACGGCCGCCAGCTCGGGGCGGCCCAGGTCCAGACGGTCGAACAACAGCCTTACCGTGTCGGCCGGTGTCATTGAGGTCAACC
>CAZXDD010000812.1:0-2067 GCA_964639415.1 uncultured Armatimonadia bacterium | reverse complement strand
CCTCAGGTCGTGGATCGCGCCGTGCTCGGGGACGGAGTGGAGGGCCGTCCAGACAACCGCAACGACTACCTCTTGGCCGATGAACCGCCGCGTCTGGGCGCTGAAGGCCCGCAGATTCAGCTCACCAAGCGCCACGGGCTCGGTGATGTCCTGCCCGGTGTGCGCGCTCACCACATGGCAGCCCGGTGTGGCGCGCGAGTCGAAGACCATCTCCGTCTGGGGCGCACTCTCCAGCTCGTCCCAGGCCGCGGGGCCCAGGAGGCACAACTCTACACGCCCGGCGCGGTCGTCCATGGCGCAGTAGGTGGTATAGGAGAAGTCCAATCCGGGCAGACTGTCGGCGGCCACCCGGACCCGGCGACCGATGAGAATCGAACCCCGCGCCCTGCCGTCCTCATCGCCGGCGATGGCGACCGACGGCGTCTCCTCCGGCCCCGAGAAGCTCACCGTCCAGGAGGGAAAGCCCCCGGCCTCCTTCGCGTCTGTGGTGCGCCCGCGCCGCACCTCCCAGGGACCATAGCGGTCCACGGGCTCGGCTTCCTGGCACAGGCCGGGCAGCGCGAGGAGCAGCACAAGGGCCGGCAGCAGCAGCGTCCGAGCCGCGATGGGCATGGAGTTCACCTCACTGATCGGCCCGGCCGCGCGGCCGGGCGCTCTGCGGGTGCGAGTGGTGCGAAGGTCCCTGTCCGGGGAGGCGGGGCCCGCGATCCGCCCCTATTCCCGGGCGCCCGCCACCATCACCGCATAGACCTCGAACCGGTGGCCGGTGCTCTGTTCGGCATTGTCCGCTGTGAGCTTCACCCGCAGCGTGTGGGGGCCCGGCCCAAGACCGCGGGCCACCGGCTCCCACACCGCGTAGCCGCCCCAGTCTGCGCCGAACCAGGCATCCAGCCGCTTGGCCGGCCCCTCGTCCACGCTCACCTCGGCAATGCCCATGTCTCCCTTGATGCGGTAGAAGGAGATGCTCGCCGTCTTGCCCTCGAAGGGGATCTCCAGCACACTGCCCGGCTGAGCGCTCTCCCAGCCGGGGCCGAAGGGCCCCGTCTCCGTGGGCGTCCAGCCCTCGCGGGTGGAGGGTGTGACGTTGGCACTGTTGAGAATCCGGGTGAACTCGAACTCGTCGCTGATCAGTGGCTCCGGGACGGGAGGGATCCCGGAAAGGTCATCGTCTGCCGGGAGCTTGGCAAGGACGCCGGCGATGGCATGGGTGACGAAATCGGCGCAGTACTTGTGCCCGCGATCATTGGGGTGAACCTCATCGGCCTCCACGTCCTCCCATTGGAGCTCACCGGCCTCGATGCGCGGCCACAGCGCGTCGCGGAAGCTGACCATCGGCAGGCCGTAGTGCTCCCCGACCTTGGAGTGCCACTCCTGCGCATTGCCACCGGCCCTGTTCATCGTGAACAGCAGCATCACCGCGGGGTGGTTGGGCTGCTTGAGGATCTGGCGTACCACGCCCTCCAGTGTCTCGGCGGCCGGCTCGTGGTTGGTGTCGTTGACACCGAACTCCACCACGACCAGGTCGGGATGGTGGTCCAGCAGGTGGCCCTGCAGACGGTGGGCGGCGATGCTCGAGCCCGTGGCGCCGATCCCGGCGTTCACATGCTCGATCTGGGCCTGCGGGAAGGTATCGCGGAACCACCGGGCCACCCGACTTCCCCACTTGTTCTCTTCGGTGCTGGCCCGTGCCCCGGCGGTGATCGAGCCCCCGATGACGCCGACAACGACCTTCTCACCCCGCCGCGCTCGGGCCAGGACCTGCTGGAGCCTCGAGGTGTCACCGATGCTGACCAGGGACCTGCCAAATGCGAGAGCTTCGGCGTCCTCCTGTGCGCCGGCGGTGGCGCAGAAGATCACGCTCGGTAAGAAGAGCAGTGCAGCCATCTGGGTGTACATGCTTTGTTCCCTCACTTCATGCGGGGCTGCCCCAAGCAGCCTGAGGTAGGTGTCGGGCTTCTGCCTTGAGATGTGCTGCGCCGCCGCGGCACGGTGACGCCTGGGCCTTCGGTGGCGCGGGCTTTCCACTCACATTATGCATGAACACACTGGGGCCGCATTTCGCCATTC
>CAZXDD010000811.1:0-2917 GCA_964639415.1 uncultured Armatimonadia bacterium | reverse complement strand
GACCCCGATCGAGAGTCCACCGTGCCCGCGGTCTTCCAAGACCGCAAGGTAGGCCGCTCACACCTCGCCGATACGACCGGCGAGACGGGAGGAAGGGGAGAGAACGGTCCTGCCAGGCGGGAGCGATCGTTCCGGGCGCGACTGGGGCGAGATGTGGGTCCAGTGCGTCCATGCATCATGTGAGTTTCGAGCCCGAATCCGTGGCGCTCGCCGTCTGCCGTCGTCCCGCCCTGCCGGATCGGGCTTTGCGGCCCGTCTCGGTGAGCCTCATCCCCGGCCCATCGCCACCTGCAGCTCCGTCTCCCGCTCCACATCCACGCACACGGAAACCTTCTCGCCCTCCTGCCGCCACTGCCCCCTGCCGAGACGGCCCGACCTCGTGGTCCTCTTCAGACGCTGCTCGGCCACCGCGACCGTCTTCACCGCCCGATCGGCGTGGAAGCTGAAGGTGAACCCCGGGCAGCTAAAGGGGCTCTGCAGGAGGACCTTCGCGCCCTCCTCCGTCGCCACGGAGCAGGTCCGGCAGGCGCGGGCCGTGGCGTAGTAGCGGGCGATGTCGCTGCACCTCATCCACTGTACGCGGGTGCCGTAGTGCTTCTTCAGGCGCGGCAACACCCCCGCCAGCACCTGCAGCCCCGTCTTTCGCCCCTCGTCCATCAGCGACCACCAGTGGTTGTACATCACGATGGTGCTGCCGCTTTCGATCATCCGCGGGAGCACGCCGCCCTGCCCGTCTGCCGTGATGTGCTCGTCGATGATGGCCGCCACGTCCTTGCCAAACCGCGCCGTCAGCCCCATGTCACTGACGGCGCCGGCTCCGCCGACACTCACCACCGCCTCGCCCGCCTCGGCGTCCAGGAGCATCAGCCGCGGCTCGTGGTAGTCGTACCGCTCGCAGTGCAAAAAGTACCACGTCAGCGCCGGCCCGCCCGTGGCCTTCATCGCCGCATGGATGGCGCGCACGTAGTTGCCCTCGTTGCGGATGCCGAAGTCGCAGGGCGAGGTCACGCCGTTGGCCGGGAGGCCGATGCTTTGCAGCGCCTGCAATGCACGGGCGATGTACCCGGTCAGCGTCTCGACGCTCTGCGTCTGCGACCACTCATGCTCCGGCTCCGCGACGCCCAGCGGCAGGTCTGTGGCCGGGTCGATGACCGGGCCATGCGAGATGATCTCCGGGGTGATGTCGAACCGCGGCAGGATGCGCTCCTGCACCACGGAGACGAACTCGCGCAGTTGTCGCCGCCGCACCGGCGACTTGAGCCTATCCACCATCCCGTACTCGGCGTGGTAGGGCAGCACGGTGAACTTGCCGTGCACGCCGTAGCGCTCGCAGAGGGCCAGGAAGTCGTCGCAGAAGGTCCACCAGTCCACGCCCTCGCCGGCGGCCCGCTTCTGGGCCACCGCCTCGGGAGACAGCCGGTCGGCGTAGATGGGGGCGCTGTCATCGACGATCAGCGATATCGGGCACAGCAGGTTGGGCGGCTCGGGGCGGAAGTGAGTCGGCATGGGTCTCTCCTATCCTGCACGCCTGCCGGTTCGCCGCCCCCGGAGACGATCCTCCCCCCCGGACGTGCCGGGGCGACGGACGATCGGCTCGCCCATCCGCCCGGCCTGGACGACCCCTGTCGGTTGGGGTATCCTCTTTGTCGTCACCCGGCGCCCCGACCCGGGGCCGGGGGACGGAGCGCAGACTGCCCTCGGAGGTCTCCCACCATGCACGGGGCCGCGCGGTGGTGCGCGATCGTCATCTGCCTGAGCAGCGGAGCCCCGGCGGTCCACTGCCGCGCCACCGGCGTCGCCTCCGGCCGCCCGGCACGAGTGCCGGAGTGCAAAGCCCTCGTGCTCGGTCGAGAGGGCGGCGAGCTGCGCTCGGCCGCCTCCCCGCGGGCGCCCCGCGTGGTCATCGGCCCCGGAGCCCTCGAGCGCCGCGTGGCCGTGAGGCTCGAGGTCCTCGAGCAAAGTCCCGTTACCCCCCCAAACCCGGACGTCCAGGTCACCGGGCCCGTCCTGCGGCTGACCCTGCCCACGGCCTCATTCGCCGGGCCCGTGCCACTTCAGCTCCTGGCCCCCGACGGCCTCCGGGCAGGCGGTACCGCCCTTCTGGGTTACGAGCGCGACGGGGTGTGGGTCGTGGACGAGGCCACGCCCACCCGCGACGGCCTTCACGCCGTGGTGCCTCTGCTGGATACCTCCGGCCGTCGGCCCGGGCCCAAAGACGGCGTCACGGTGGTACACTGCGCCTCTCTGAGCCTTGAGGCCAAGACCGCTGAGGGCGATCCGGCCATCGAGACCTACAGGCTGCAGGTTGGTGGCTGGGCCGCGCACAGCGGGCTTTGGAAGCAGAGCGCCGAGCAGCGCGTGGCCCTGATGGTCCACGGCTTCCTCGGCGGCAGCCGCGGCGACCTGTTTGCCCTGGGCCGGGAGCTTCTCCAGCAGCCGGGCTACCGCTATGACTCGGTATACGCAGTGGAGTGGCACGAAGGCCATGGGATCGAGAAGATCGGGGCGAGGTTGGCGCAGATCATCCGGGAGAAAGTGCCGGTGGGGCAGATCGACATCTTCGCCCACAGCATGGGGGGCCTCGTCGCCCGCGCCGCCATTGAGCTTTGCGACGCGGCCTCGAAGGTCAACCTGCTGGTCACCATGGGCACGCCCCACCTGGGGCACAGCCGGGCCGGCGTGCTCAGCACCCTGGTCATGCGCTCCCCCTCCTGGGCCGCGGAGCTTGCCGACCTCGAGAGGGGCTCGGGGTTCCTTGCCAAACTCAGCCGACCCAGCGCCACCCCCTGTGCCTACCGCCTGCTGGCCGGCGACACTCCCACCAGCCCTCGCCCCTATTGGGCCCTTCCGTTCTCGGTGCTGATGGCGGGAGCCAATGACGGCATGGTCGAGACCAGGAGTGCGGCCGCCGACCTCA